>NZ_CP191849.1:7620000-7940000 GCF_050956135.1 Actinoplanes sp. CA-131856
GTCGATGGCCGACGCCCACCTGGTCGAGCCGGCCGGCTACCAGCGCTACCGCTACCTGGAGATCGTCCGCTGGTTCGCCCGCCGCCAGGCGGCCGCCGCCCCCACCCCGGCCGTCCGCCGGCCACATCTCTCCGGGCAACGTGGCTAGCGCGGTGTCCATGAACGTTGACCGGGTTCGACGGCCGTGACATCCTTGCTCCATGCCTAGACGTCGCGGCGCTAGCCCCGATCCGGTGGTGCACCGCACCGCCCGGATCGGACTACGGCTGACCCGCGCCCAGCGGCAGCGTTGTTTCGGCCTGCTGCGCTCGGCCGGGGACGCGTGGGCCTGCGTGCTGGAAATCAACAGCTGGCGGCGCCGCCGTGGGGACGCCCCGGCGGCGGGCTTTCAGGAGCTGTGCCGCCTGCTGGCCGAGTCCGGGCCGGGCACGTTCGGCGAGCTCGACACCACCGGCGCCCGGTCGGTGCTACGCCGCTTCTCCGATGCGTGGTTCTCCGCCGCCGCCCGCCGCAAAGCTGGCGCCGTCGAGGTGCGGTTCCCGCGCCGCCGGCGGGCATTGATGCCGATCCGCTGGTACCACGGCACCTTCGGCCTTCACGGCCGCCGGTTGCGGCTGCCGGTCGCGCGGGGCTGCCCACCCTTGCTGCCGCGGCTGGATCGGCTGGTGCCGTATCCGGCCGAGACGGTGCGGTCGGTGACCCTGCTGTTCGCCGACGGCCGACTGTGCCTCGACGTCACCGCCGAACTACCCAGCGCCACCTACCCGCCCGGGCAACAGCCCGATCCCGCCCGCGTCGCCGGGGTCGATTGCGGGATCATCCACCCGTTCGCCGTCGCCACCCGCGACGGGCACGCCCTGCTGGTCTCCGGCCGCGCCATCCGCTCCGAACACCGCCTGCACCTGGCCGACACCAAAGCCCGCCGCCGCGCCACCGCCACCCGAGCACCCAGCAAACGGCAGCGCGGGTCGCGGCGCTGGCGTAAGACCCGGCGCCGGGCCCGGCTGGCCGAAGGCCGGCACCGCCGCCGCGTGCGGCAAGCCCTGCACGAGGCCGCCGCAACGGTGGTCGGCTGGGCCGTCGAACACCAGGTCGGCACGCTGACCGTCGGGGACCCGCGTAGTGTGCTCGATCTGCCGGCCGGGCGGCGGCACAACCTGCGGCTCCGGCAGTGGCAGATCGGCCGCACCCTGCAAATCCTGCAAGACAAAGCCGCACTGGCCGGGATCCGGGTGCACCTGGTCGACGAACGCGGCACCTCCTCGACCTGCCCCCACTGCCGCAAGAGGATCACCAAACCGCGCGGCAGGACCATGGTCTGCCGGCATTGTCGGTTCGCCGGGCATCGCGACCTTGCCGCGGCGTTCACCATCGCCGCCCGAACACCGGGCAGCGCCACCACCACCGCACCCGCTCACCTGAGTGCAGTGGTCACGCACCGTCGAGCCGGACGACACCTGCCCGGTGCCGGACCAGCACGGCGTGACCCCCGCCGCCACCCACCCCGGGCAGCGACATCAGGGTCAGTTGGCCGGCGGAGGCCCGCCCCACCCACACCGGCGGGGAGTCGCTCGTCCACACTCATGGGCGAGGATCCACAACACCACCGGAACCCATACGGCGAACGTTCGTGGACACCGCACTAGCGCGTACGTTGGCGGTTGTGAACGAGATCTTCAGCGAGCGGTGGCTGTCCGAGGCCGTCGATCTGATGGTGCGGCTGGTCGAGGCGGCCGGCGCGCTGATCATCTTCGTGGGGGCCATGGTGGCCTTCGCGCGGTTCGTCGTGGTCGGGCTGCGGGAGCGGCGGGCCGAGGCCTTCGTGCCGGTGCGGCTGGGGCTGGGCCGATTCCTCGCCCTCGGGCTGGAATTTCAGCTCGCCTCGGACATCCTGCGCACGGCGATCGCGCCGACACTGCGGGAGATCGCCGAGCTGGCCGCCGTGGCCGCGATCCGGACCGCGCTCAACTTCTTCCTGACCCGCGAGATCAAAGAGGAGCGGGCCGAGCTGGCCCGGCCGGAACCCCAGCCGTGACCACGCTCATCGCGTACGCGTCGCTGTTCTGCGTCGCCGCCGGACTGGCCGGCGGCGCGCTCGTGCTGGCCGTCACCCGTGACGTCCGGGCCGCGCTGCGCACGGCCCTGGACTTCTGGCTCGCGGCCGGGCTGTTGCGGCTGGCCCTGCCCACCTTGGCCACGCAGCTGCTGGCCATCGTGGCCATCATCGCCGTCCGGCAGGTGATCAGCCGGGCCATCACCGCTTCCGGCCGACCCCCGAGCGCCCGTCGGTAGCCGGCGGCACCTCGCCGTCGCCGGGACGCCACTGCGGGATCGGGACGACGCCCGGCTCGACGAGCTCGAGACCCTCGAAGTAGCCCTCGACCTGGGCCACGCTGCGGGCGTTGTACGGGTGACCCTGGTCCTTGGCCGCCTGGTGGCCGGAGCGGGCCTCGCTGCTGGTGTCGGTGCCGTCGGAGAGCACCAGATAGCTGCCGGACGGCAACGCGCCGAGCAGGCGCCGGAGGATGGCCCGCGCCTCGTCGTAGTCGGCGACGTTGCCCAGGATCCCGAGCATCACGAGCCCGACCGGCCGGCTGAAGTCGAGGGTGCGCGCCGCCTCCCGCAGGATGAGCTCGGGGTCCTGCACGCTGGCGTCGATGTAGTCGGTCGCGCCCTCGGGGCTGCTGGTGAGCAGGGCCCGCGCGTGGGCCAGCACGAGCGGGTCGTTGTCGACGTAGACGATGCGCGACTCCGGGGCCAGGCGCTGCGCGACCTCGTGCGTGTTGCCGGCGGTGGGCAGCCCGGTGCCGATGTCGAGGAACTGGCGTACGCCCGCCTCGTGCACCAGGAAGTCGAGGGCGCGGCCCAGGAACCGTCGTTGCTCCCGGGCCAGCACGGCGATCTCGGGGAACCGTTCGAGGATCTGGGCGGCCAGCGCCCGGTCGACCTCGAAGTTGTCCTTGCCGCCCAGGATGAAGTTCCATACCCGCGCGCTGCTCGGCCTGCTCGTGTCCAGCATCGGTTCCGTCACACCGTCCACAGTGTCATCCGACGCCGTCGATCTGCAACGTGTGCACCGATCCGGCCGGGACCGGCAGCCGTACGGCCTTGCCACTGACCTGCACATCGGAACGCGCCGTGTAGCGGTCGCCACCGGCCGGAACGGTCGACCAGCGGGCCACCGGCCCGGCCGCCTGCGCGAACCGGGAGAGGTCGAAGGTCAGGGTCTGCGCGGCACCGGTGTTGACGGCGACGACGACCAGGCGCCGGGCGGCGGGATCGTAGGCGGCCGCGGCGTTGCCGGCGCCGGTGCCGACGATCCGCATGCCGGGCCGGATGTGCCGGGTGAACTGCGCGAGGACGTACAACTTGGTCTCGACCGCTCCGGCGGTGAGCGTCCCGCCGTCGTACCGGACGGCTCCCCAGCCGGCACTGGGGTCCATCACCTGCCAGTAGCACCAGGCGGTCGGGTGGAGCCAGCGCCAGTCGAGGCAGAGGTTGGCGGCCAGGGTGAGCCCGGTGCCGTCCCCGTCGCCGGTCTCGGAGTTCCACAGCACCTTGCCGGCCGCCCGGACGTCGTTGAACAGCAGGTCGCGGCGCCCGCCACCGCCCTGGTAGCCGTGCACGTTGACCTGACCGACGAGGGCCCTGGTGGCGGCGTCGAAACTGCCCCAGGTCGTACGGGCGAGGTCGTAGCTCGTCTCGTCGGAGGCGGAGATGGTCACGCCGGAGAGCCCCTGCCGGTCGAGCTCGGCCCGCAGTTGGGCCAGAACGGAACGCTGGGTGCCGGCGTCGATGTAGCAGCCCTCCTGGGTGCCGTCGGCCCGCCACCAGTTCGACGAGGGCTCGTTGAACGGATCCACGGTACGGAAGGTCACGCCCCACTGGTCCCGGGCCCGGCGGGCGACGATCGCGAGGTGGGCGGCGTGCTGCGTGTGGTTCCAGGGCTGAAGGTTGGGGCCACCGCCGGCCGCGCCGGACGGGTTGTGGTTGAGACACATCCACCACATCGGCGAGTTGGCGAACAGTTCGCTGGAGGCGCCGCGCTGGGTGGCCTTGACGAGCGCCGCGCGCTGTTTGGCGTCGGCGTTCCAGTTCCACGCGGAGGAGCCCGGATCGGCGTTGCGCCAGTCCTGCCAGAACCCTTCGATCTGCTTGAACCGCGGAATGTTGGGCGAGGCCACCATCCGCTCACCACCGACGTCGTTGAAACTGCTGGCGCCGAGGTTGTAGCGCGCGATGGTGAGCCCGAGCCCCGGCAGCGAGGCGCCGTTGTAGGCGACCTGCTTGGTGGTGAAGAAGAGGTCGGCGAAGTCGTCCCGGTCACCGAAGACGTTGGCCCACCAGGCGAGCGATGTCCCCCACCCTTGCCAGACACCGTAGTCAGCCGCCGGATCAACGGTGATGGTGGCATCCGCGCGAGCAGCCCCACCGGCCAGCGCCCCACCGACAGCACCGGCCGCCGCCGCGGAAAGAACAGTCCTCCGGCTGACCATGGCGTCCTCCACTCAAGCGTTGATGAGCATCTATGTTTACGTTAACATCTCCTCTCGGAAAATGGCGCACTACCGGCCACCGCCACCGCCACCGCCACCGCCACCGCCACCGCCACCGCCACCGCCACCGCCACCGGAGTGTCGTCCGTGATCGAGGGCAACATGCTGGCCGCGTTCGCGAGTTCGCCGGCGCCGGCGCCGGCGCCGACCAGAAGCCCGCTCACCCTCCGCGCCGAAGACAATGACCCGGCCCTGACGTCCGGACCTCGAGTCGAACAGCCGGATGACCCCGCCCTGCCCGCCGGTGAGCTGGCCCCGGAGTACGCGGATCTGGCCGAGATGATCGCCGCCGATAATCCCGAGACGACGTCAGGAGATCAGGGAGGAGCCGTCAATTCCTGTCGAGCGGCGCACTGCGGCGGGTTTCTATGAGTAGCCCTCCGATTCCCTGATGGGTAATGCCATTGTTGAATTGTTTCCACAACGGACTGGAAACGGGGCGCGGCAGAGCGTGGTCGGGGGCCGTCGGCGTGTTCCGGGCGGAAGCGTCGTGGTGGGTGGGCTGAGAGCTTTGCCGGTGAGCGGTCTGGACGGCAGCGGGATCTTGAACGCTCCCACCGGGGTTTGAGGGGCCCGACGCGCCGGGCTGATATGACCCCAACGCTGACCAGGTCAGGGGCGGGTAGATCGGGTACGGCCGGGACTGCGGCAGGCACATCCAGCACGGCCGGCGCTGGGGTGATCGGGCCTGAGGCGGTCGAGTCGATCGGCTCGACAGCAGCCGGGCCGACCGGGTCTGGCGTGGCCGAGCTGGTCGGGTGTGCCGTGGTGGGGCGATGACGCGGCCGGTAGGGGCGAGGTGGAGCCAGGGGTGGCATCGGGGCGTCGCCGTGCAGGCTGCGCCATTTGCGGGTGTGGCGTTTGATCAACCCGTGTTGTCGGCGCTCGTGATGATCGCGGCGGAATTCTTCCGCACTGGCGGAGTAGTTACGGCGTCTGGTGGGGTCGCGCCATTGAGCTATCTGTGACTGGCTGAAGAATTGCATCTGACCCCGTATCTGGCGCATGAGTTATTCTCCCGCGAAGGCCAGCGGAGCGGTAATAGAAAAACTGTGCCACATTCATCGATCCGGCATGCGGCTTTGTCATGCGATCCAGTCCTGATTCACATGCCAGCGCAACGTGCCGTGCTCAGCAGCTGACCGGCGCCGGCGCGCTCCACGTCGTCTTTTCGTCACGCCAGACCTGCTCGAGGATCTTGTTTCGCACGAAGACGACGACGGTCGTCCGATAGCCGTCGTCGTTCGTGGTGTCGAGCCGGGCGGCGGCCGTCGGCGGTGACGAGAGCGGAACCGTCTCCACCGTCCAACCTTTGGCGATGTCCGGTGTGCTGAGAAGGGCGACACCGTCCACAGCGGGAACGGCGAAACGGAGGGCGCTCGTCGTCGAGATGTCGTCGACCGCGGCGGGTGTCGGATTGCCGGCCGGCGCCGGCACCGTGCCGGCGGTGATCCGCAGCGGGCGCGGCTTGCTCCAGCCCCGCCCGATGTCCGCGCTGACCGGCGTGGGCGCCCGGTGCGTCTCCAGCAGCTTCGAGCCGCTGCGCAGAAGGAGGACCAGACTGCCGTTCCGGTCCTTGCCGACCGCCACTCCGTCCACCGCGCCGACTTCGGGGACGAGCGTGGAGCGCTCGTACCACGGGAACGGCCACGAATCTTTGTAGTCGGTGCGCTCGAAGATCTTGACGCCACCCGACTCGGCCGGGGCGAACGCCAGAAAGCGGAGTTTGCCCGGCGAGGCGTCGTCCTCCATGGCGGCCGGTTGGCCCCGCACGCCGTCACCGACCAGTTTCAGGGGGTACCACGCGAGGTCTCCATCGCGATAACCGAAGAACAGCCGGTCTCCTCGCCGTCCGATCACCTCCAGCCCGCGGTACGAACTGGCGAACGCGGTCAGGTCGTCGAGCCGGCGCCAGTTCGGGCTGACGTTCGGCCCGTGCCACCGGGATTTCCAATCCTGGTCCGGCCGCGAGCAGTAGCCCACACCGTCGGAAGCTCGTCCGAACACGACAACGGGGCCGCTCGCCTCGAACATCAGCGACGCGCCCACGACGGCACCCAGCGAGGTGCGGGATGCCGTATCGCCAGCGCACACCAGGAACGTTCCCACCGCGAGGACGACACTCAGCGACGTCCGCACGAACCGTTGGACAGTGGCCTTCTCCAGGTTCAGCGCTCCGTCCTGGGGAATCGCCGTCAAAGCCACGACAAGACCGACGATGGCCGCGATCCAGCTCGCGACCTCCAGGCCCCCGGACCCCTTCACGAACACCGCGATGAGGCTGCCGCCCAGCAACATGGCCAAAGCAGCCATGATCACTCGGCGTTTCGAGAAGCTCACTCATCAAGCATGCTCCGCGCGGGCAAGCCCCGGCCGGGCGACTAGGCATGCAGCAAGTACACCTCCGGATTACCGAAGAACGAGCGCTGTTGGTGCACTCTGGGACTCGACTCGCGGAGGAGGTCATCATGGGCGATCATCGCGTCCCGAGACAGCGGTCCCGCACCCGGCTCTCACTGGCCGTCGTGCTGACGCTGGCCGCCGGAACCGTGGCCGGGATCACGACACAGGCCGACGCTTCGAGCCTCAGCTTCCAGCTCGACCCCGGCGACAGTCTGGGGCCCGGCGACAAGATCGTGTCCGCGAGCGGCCTCTACCGGCTGGAAATGCTGGAGGACGGACGGCTCGTCGAGTACGGACCCGGCGAGGAGCAGCTGTTCTCCATGCCGCGTGGCATCTCCGGCAGCGTTCTGGCGATGCAAAGGGACGGAAACCTGGTTCTCCGGGCGCCCGGCAACATCCCGACCTGGTCCTCCGAGACGGATGGCAACCCGGGCACCGTGCTGCAGATCCAGGACGACGCCGGAGTGATGCTCTACGCGCCGGGCCACGAGTTCCTCAAGGAGATCCTCTCCCCCAGCAGCGACAGCTCGGTGCCGACACCGCGACTCGAACCGGAACCGCCGGTCGAGATCCGCGTCATGTCCTACAACGTCCGGGGCAACCACCATCTCCGCTTCGAGCCGGGCGGCCCCAGTGACTATTCCGATGTCATCGCCATGAACAACGCCGGCATCGTCGGGCTTCAGGAGATCAGTGAGGAGGAGGCGAGCACCGTTGTCGAGAAGCTGGGATGGGCCACCGGTTGCGACGACGCCGCGCACTGCGCCTGGACGAGCGTCAACAGCCACGGTGAGGGCACCGCGATCCTGAGCCGCTATCCGATGCGCGACGCCCAGACGTGGACACTGCCGCAGACCCAGAAAGGCGATCACGATCGGTTGCTGACCCGCGCCAAGGTCGACGTCGATGGGCAGACGGTGTATTTCTACAACACCCACCTGGCGAGCAAGGAGGGACAGGACGGCCAGGCGCAGAGGATCAAGGAGATCATCGAGCAGGACCGCTCGGCCGAGCCCGACACCTTCCGTCCGGTGCTGACCGGGGACTTGAACGTCAAGCCGTGGGACGCCGCCGCTCGAACGCTCGCCGACGGAATGACCGACGCCTGGGCGGACCGGAACCCCGACGCCTCCGAAGAGGCGAAGTGCACCATCTCAAATGACAAGGTGGCCGGGCCGGCCGAGTGTGGTCTGACGAACAAGGTCCGCACGATCAAGCACTACGTCACCGGTTCCCAGCGGGAGTTGCCCGTGCGGCGGATCGACTACGTGTTCTTCCGGCCGTCCACCGATTACCAGGTCTCCGACGCTCTCGTTCCTGATCTTGACGCGCAAGTTCTGAAGAAGGACGGATCGAAGTCGACGCGCAAGTACTGGGAGGTCTCGGACCACCTGCCGATCGTGGCGACGCTGAAGTTCTGAGATACGTCAACTGATGGTCCAGCCGACCAGTTGCACCTCGTCCTCCTCCTCGGCGGGCGGGGCCTCGTTCGCCTCGGGGGCCCGGTTGATGAGCGCCTCCGCCTTGCGCAGCGCGTCGAGGATCGTCTGCAGCGCCCCGTGCTGGAGCTTCGCCCAGCTGCCGGCGTCGTCCGGGGTCAGGGCGAACCGGCCGGTCCAGCGGGCGTAGAAGTCGCCCGCCCAGGAGCGCGTGTCGCCCTTCGGCATGTCGTGCATCTCGTCGTTGCGCAGCGCGAACAGGCGGGCGAACTCGCTTCCGCGGCCCAGGACCTCGTCGACGCCGTCGACCGGGTACGGGCCGCCGTTCTGCAGGCGGCTGTCCAGGTTCTCGTGGAAGACCTTGTAGACCGACGAGATCCAGCTGACGAAGTCGCGCCGGCTCAGCACCGGCTGGCCCAGCTCGACCAGGTCGGTGTGCCGGTTCGAGGGGCGGAACACCTTGCCCACCTTGCGGCGCTGGCTGGCTTCCGCGCACAGGCTGTAGACGCCGCGGATCTCGTCGGCCAGGCGCTCGATCTCCTGCCGCAGCCGGACGTCGATCTGGTTGAGCCGGGACAGCGCCTCGCGCATCTCCGGTTGAAGAGCCGGCGTACGAGGCGAGGCCGGCCGCCCCACCCGCCGGCTCACACCGGCGCCCAAGCCGCCGAAATACTCCTCCAGGACGTCGACGCCGCCGATCCGGGCCGCGTCGCCGCCGCCCACGTTCATCAGGGCGCCCAGCAGGTCGTGGTTCGGGATCAGGGTGATGTTCTGCTGCTGTGAACCGTAGTTCGCCCGCCACCACACGTCGAACGACTGCCGGTCGCTGATGCCGATGGCGTGCAGCCTGATCTTCGCGGCGCGGTGCAGCTCGTCCATCAACGAGATCGGGTCGTCGGTCGCGGCCACCAGCTCGCCGGTGGCGTCCTCGCCCTTCGGCTGCCAGTGCGCGCCGTCGCTGACCAGGACGATCAGCTGGTCGTTGCCGGGCACGCCGTGCCGGTGGAGCAGCTCCGAGGCGGCGTGCAGGGCCTGGCCGATGTCGGTGGCGGCCTTCTGCGGGATCAGCTGGTTGACGGCGCTCTCGAACTCCTCGAACACCGCGGGCGGCGCGTCGGCGTCCATCTCGGCCATCCCGCCCGCCCTCGGGAAGACGCCGGCGCTCTCGTGCGTGAACTTGACCAGGGCGATCCGTGACACCCGCCCGGCCACGCGCCGGCGCGCGGCGAGCATCCGCTGGAGGGCGTTGCGCAAGGCCTCGCTGCGCTTGATGCCGCCCATCGGCGATCGGCCCACATCGTCGATGGACATCGATCCGGAACAGTCGGCCAGCACCACGATGTCGACACCGGTGCGGTTGCCCGGCGAGAACATCAGCAGCTCGGTCTGCCCGGTGATCTCGACGAGCCCGGTCAGCGCCCGGCCCTCGGCGTCGGTGACCTCGCGGACCAGCATCGGCGCGCCGTCCACCGACAGCCACGTCGAGTCGGCGTCGGCGACCCACAGCACCTGCCCGGCCACGTCGGTCGCGCGGGAGAGCTCCTCGGCCAGGGTCTTGAACACGCCGTCGGTCATCGGCTCCACCGTGGCGAAGGCGGCCGGGGCGGCCTGTCCCACGAACAGGGCCCACGGGTCGCCGCCGGTCTCGCTCAGCCGCAGCCGGCCGGCCAGCGCCTCGCCGACAGCCACCACACCCTCCGGCAGGTCGGGCAGCGGCATCACCCGCACCGGGGCGTCCTGGCCGGCGCGGAACAGGGCGGGCGCGCCGCGCTCGGGCACCCGTGTCGCCGCCACGCCGACCCGGCCGTGGTCGAGCAGCCCCGATCCGCCGACCACGAGCAGCCGGTCACGGTCGGACGACCAGGAAGCCGTCATGATCTCTCCAACCTCACGGTAAGGCCGAGGAACTGGCCCATCGCCTCGACGTTCTGCCGGCCGCGCCCGAAGAACTGGCCGCGCAGGTCGTCCGGGACCCGGACGAACAGCAGGTTCGAGCGGGGCGTGAAGTCGCTGTAGGTCATCCGGTCGGCGAGCAGGCCGTAGCCCTGGCCCCGCAGGAACTGCTGGAGCCGGGCGAAGTGGGCCAGCCCGGCGTCCCGGTCGCTGGTCGCCGTGGCCAGCGCGGCGGCGACGGAGCGTTCGTACGCGGCGTCGAACACCTCGGCCGCCGCGGTTCCGGCCGACTCGCGCCGGAGGGACTCGACCATCCGGGCCAGCACCGGGATGTCGACCACCTCGCGCCGCACGTTGATCAGCATGTGCCGCAGCCCGCGCAGGGCGGGCAGCCGCGGCCCCCGCCCGTGCCGGCGGCGGGAGCCGGTGCCGGCCACGACCTGCCGGATCAGCTGCTCCGAGGTGAGCCGGCGCAGGTCCTGGTGGTGCCGCGGGCAGAGGGCCAGGCCGGTCAGCTGGGGGCCGAAGACCTGCCAGCGGTAGCCGTGACGCGGGCACTGCCGCTCGCCGCACGAGCGGCCCGCCGCGACGGCGTACTCACAGCTCATGGATCCGGTCGCGCCGCAACCCGCGGTCGTACAGGCCGGGAACAAGCGTGCGTAGCAGTCCTGGCAGTAGCCCCGCGCCGGATCGCCTGGGTGGGCGATCCGATGCTGGTCGCACCAACCGGCCGCGCCACGGCAGTTCGGGCCGCCGCAGCGGAACGTCGCCGATCGCCCGCACCGGCAGGAGGGTTTGTGACGGGCGCACGTGACCCGGCTGAAATCGAGGTCCACGATGACCGCGTGCTGATCGCAGAGCCGGTCCTTTTGCCCCTCGGCGCGGCAGTCCAGGCAGACGAACGGCCCGTAGGTCTCCTCCCGGCAGTCGGCGCAGGCGTACCGGATGCGGGGTGGCTCGAAGACGCCGCGGATGGCGAAGCGGGTCGTGCCGTCGAGACGGGCCGGCGCGGCCGCCGGATCGACGAACCGGATGGTCAGCCGGCCGCGGGCGTCGTCGAGGTGATAGGTGTCGCGCTGCCGCGGGTCGAGCCGGTGGACGATGGTCTCGATCTCCCGCCAGAGGGCGAGATAGCCCTCCGGCCCGTCCGGCACCGCGCGGAACTCGCGGAGGTCGAGCTGGACCGGGACGACCGGTGCGGTCATGAGGCACCTCCCTCGCGGACGACCAGGACTTCGATGGTGATCTGCACCGCGCCGTTGTCCTGGAACCGGGCGTCATTGATGAGGAGCAGACGTACGCCTGGAGGCGGCCCCTCGATCGCGGCCGTGACCGCCGTCGCCGCCGCCGTCCGGTCCGCCTCGCCCAGGCGCAGGCTGATCAGGGCCCGGCCGTCGGATCGGGCGGTCCGGGCGGCGGCCGCCACCGGGCCGCGCAGCCCGTCGCCGGGAAGGCGGGTGATGGTGCGGCGCCCGCTGCCCGGCGGGCGGAGCGACCGGCGCACCTGCTTGGCCTGCTCGCCGGGGCGCTTGCGCAGCTCGTCGTGCAACCGGACCGGGCCGCCGGCCGCGAGGTAGCGCTCCAGGGCGGCCAGCACGGCGGCCTCGGCCGGCTCGCCGCGCAGCTCCTCGAACAGCGCCTCGGCGGCTCCCTTCTTCGTGGGCCGAGGCGGGGGCGCGGTCTGCGCGGTCAGGCGACCGGCCCAGAAGCGGGAGGCCATCGCCATCGCACCGGGCGCCAGCCGCTCGTTCGCGGCCGAGATGTGGTCGGCGGCCAGCCATCGGGGATCCTCGAGCCGGCGGCGCAGGTCGTCACCGACCGGCTGGGCCCGCCACAGGTCGTTCTCGTTGCACACCGCCCGCGGCTCGGCCGCGAGCATGGCCGGCCCGCCCGCGACCGTCCGTAGCTCGGCCACCTCCACCTGCATGGCGGCCAGCTCCGGAGCCATCCGCTCGACGAGATCGATGAGCCGGTCGGTGACCGGGACCGGAGCCTGCTTGGACCGCCGGTCCCGGCCGTTCGACTTGGCGGGGACCTCCACCCGGGCCGCCACCCCACCGGCGATGACACGCGAACGGTTGCGGTCCAGCAGCACCTGGTCAGGAGTCGTCGGCACCCGGTGGCCGTCCTGCTCGAGGCGGCGCGCGGACATCGCGATCGCCTGGATCAGCACGGCGTGCGCGACCGCCGTGCGCGGCAGCACCTGGCCGTCGACGCACCGCACCTCGACCGCCGGGAACGGGTAGGCGGCCGTGCCCAGCGGGTTGACGTCCATGTGCTCCAGGCGCCCGATGCCGTGGTCACGGCGCAGGCTCGCCTGCACCCGTTTCATGTGGACACCGCTGGCCGAGTCCAGATAGCGGGTCGGCATGTGGTCGGCCGCCTGTGCGAGCCGGCGCGAGCCGGTCGGCTCCATGTGGGCCGGGCTGAACGCCGCCCGCCCGGTCAGCGCGACGATCTCGGGCACCCAGCGGCGCAACAGGTTCGTGCACAGCTCCCGTTCGGTGTCCGAGGCGACCTCGACCGCGTGCAGGTCGGGACACAGCCAGCCGGCGCCGCCCGCGGCCGGCAGCCAGCCGTTCGGCACGAGCTCGCCCCGCCGCCGGGACACGGCGACGGCGACCGACGCGGTGGCCTCGGACAGGGCGCCGGTGAGCGCGGTCCGGTGGGCGGCGTCGATCAGCCAGACCGGGCCGGTGTCCACCCAGACGGTCGCGTTGTCCGGGTCGGCGCGCAGCCTCATCCCGGCCGGCAGCTCGGGCGGCCGGCGGACCAGGTCGGCGATCACGTTCGGGGCGTCGGGCGAGCGGACCACGTATCCCTTGGCGATGACGTGCCGCAGCGGGCCGACGCGGTAGAGACTGACCAGCATCCAGGGACTCCGATCAGTTCGGCCCGCGGCGGCGCAGGGAGCGGATCATCGGGCGGATCGGTGGCAGCAGCACGGCGAGAAGGACCGCCGCCACGGCGGCCAGCAGCGTGCAGGTCCAGAACAGGCGGGGGCTCGGATCGGCCCAGATGGCGCCGCCGGCGTACGCCAGGCCGAACGGCAGCCCGACCACGGTGAGCAGCCCTAGCGCGGCGTTCACGGACCGGCCGGTGACCGCCTCGAGGAACCGGACGGCCGCGCCCATGTCGGTCTCGACATGGGCCATGAGCTCGGTCAGCCGATGCTGCGCCTGATGACGCGCCAGCAGTTCGTTGCCGATGCCTCGGCTGGTGGCCTGCTGGATCCACAGGTTGCGGCGGATCTCGACCAGCCGATGCTCCAGATCGGAGAGCGCCGACGGGTCGAGCCGCTCGGACCGGGCCGTCGCCACCCGGTTGGCGAAGTCGTTGAGCGCGCGCCACTGCATCCGCCCGAGCAGAAAGACATCGAGATAGAGCGAATGCACGTAGACCTCGGCCGCGTGGTGGAAACTCTGGGTTCCCCCATCGGGCGTACGTCCGACGAACGCCGCCCCGTCACGCAGAACGAGAGCGGTCCAGTCGCGCGACAGCCGAACCTCGCCGTCGAACAGAGCCGTGTCCTCGGGATCGGGCGGCACCCGGTCGAACGGCGTGGCCGAGGCGAGAAGCCAGGCCCACTGCCGGTGGGCCGGCCAGTCGTAGGCGGCCGAGGGCACGGGCGGATCACCCACGAAGGTGACGTGGGCAACCGTCTGCACGCGGCCCGGCCTGACCACGGCCCCCGGCGGAAGAAGCCCGGCCGCCGGCCCGGCCGCGACCAGCGCGCCGAGGGCGGCCACCGGATCGGCCGGGTCGAGGTGCACATGAACGACCATCAGGGCGGCCCGGGAGTCGTCGGCGTAGGGCAGGCGCACGATCTCGACACCGGCCACCGCGTCGTCCGCGGAATCCTGCCACCAGCGCGCCCCGTAAAGGCTTTCGCTGACCCGGCTCTCGAAATACGTGAGCCGCCGAACCTGATCGGCCGGGGCCGGCGCCACCAGATCCCGCCCCGTGCCGCCGGCCGACCGGACCGGCAGCGGCCCCGGGTGCCACGGCGGATCACCGGCCAGCTCGACCTCGACGACCAGGCAGGCCGACGCCCGCCCGATCACGGGCCGGCCCCCGGCCACGGCGTTCGAGGTCCGGGACGTCGTTTCGCTGGTCACGTCTAAAAGGCTTAGTCGACGCCGTCTCCGGGACACCATCCCCCGATCGGCGTCCGAAATGGTCATTCGGTGGTCCCTGTCCGGCTCTCTAGTGTCTAAGTTTCCAGCGGCGGCCGACCGGTGCACAGGAGACGACAACCATGCCATCACGTAGTACACGGCGAGAGGTTCTGATCGACGGACGCCGTGTCCGCCTGTCCGATCTCATCGAAGCCGGTCTCCTGAAAGTGGGGCAGGAACTGACCTATCGGCAGCGCATGGACCTGCCGCCGTATCACGCCACGGTGAACGAGCGCGCGCGTCTGGCGCTGCCCGACGGCCGCGAGTACAACACGCCCTCGGCCGCCGCCGCGGCCGCGTCGAAATTGCAGGCCGTGCCCGGATGGATCGCCTGGCGCGTCGGATCCGACGGGCCGACCCTGAGCGACCTACGCCAGCAACTTCTCAAGATGGCGGCCAGCGAGGTCCCGGAGTCTCCCCGCACCGAGCAGGCGAGGAGCCGGTTCGAGCGGCTGAACGACCTGTCGGACCTGGCGCAGGCGGGCACGCCGGCGACGTTCACCGTCCGCGAACTGCTCAAGCTGTGGGACTTCGACGACCGCAACAGCGTGACCATCGAGGTCGTGCGAACCGATCTCGACAATCACGGCCTCACCACCCGACCGGATTTCAGCGCCGTCTCCCTCGATCGGGTGGTCGCGCTCGAACTCGTCGGTGACGAGGAAGCGAACGAACCGGCGGTGAAGGCGGAGACCGCCGGCAGCATCGGCCTGACCCTGGGCAATCTCCAGGCCGAGGAGCGCGGGCTCCGCTGGGTCCCGCCGACCGCCACCTTCAAGCAGGCGATCACCGCCATGCAGCTGGACGACTATTCGCAGCTGGCGGTGCTGGAGAACGGCAACCTCGTCGGCGCCGTCACGTGGAAGTCGATCGCCGAGGCCAAGCACTACAACCCGACCGCCACGCTCGAGGCCGCCATCGTCCGCAGCGCCCGGATCTTCAACTACGACGAGCGACTGCTGGACGTCATCGGCTTTCTCCGCGACGACGGTTTCATCTTCGTCCGCGACGCCGACAACGAGGTCTCCGGCATCATCACCAACGCCGACGTCGTGGACAAGTACGACGAGACCGCCACCCCCTTCTTCCTCATCGGCGAGGTCGACCAGGAGCTGCGCGAGGTGATTCTCGGCCTCGCCGAGGACGGTCTGCTCGCGCGAACCCGGATGCGGGCCAAGGATCTGGCCAAGATGACCATGTCCGACTATCAGGACGTCCTGCAGAACGAGGAGTGCTGGAACCGTCTCGACTGGCCGGTCGACCAGAGCCTGTTCGTGGCCCGACTCGACCAGATCAGGCAGATCCGCAACACCGTGGCCCACTTCAACCGCGACCCGATCAAGCCTCGTGACGTCGAGAGCCTGCGCAACTTCCTCGGCCTGATCCGGCAGTGCACCGCCTGAGCGCTCCGATCTGAAAGAGTCTTGCAGGTGTGGCCCGGACCGGCCTAGGATCTGAAAGAGTCTTTCAGATTGGAGTGCCGCCGTGCAGGAACGCCGCCCTCAACTGACCGATCCCGCCGTCGTCGACGCGCTGGCCCATCCGGTGCGGCTCGACGTGCTCGGCTATCTCATGTCGTCCGGGCCGGCCACGGCCTCCGCCTGTGCCCGGGCAGTCGGCGACACTCCGTCGAACTGCAGTTATCACCTTCGGGTCCTCGCGGCGCACGGCCTCGTCGAGCCGGACGACTCCGGTGACGGGCGCTCCCGGCCCTGGCGGGCCACGCTCACCGGCTTCACCGTCGGCGCCGATGACGCCGACGCCGAGGCGGGCGTCTCCCGTGTGCTGGCCGCCGCCATCGAGCTCGACCACCACCTGGCCCGCGAATATCTGCGCCGTCAGGCGGATCTGCCCGAGAACTGGCGCGAGGTCGACTCGCACGCCAGCTTCGGTCTCTCCCTGTCGCCGGACGAGCTCGCCGACGTCCTGCGCCGCATCGACGCGGTGGTGCGGCCCTACCTGGCGCCCACACGCACCGACAGCCCGGAGGACGCCGAGCACGTACATCTCTCGCTCATGGCCTTTCCCCGGCCGGGATTCGGGTCGTGACCGGTTCGGCGCTGGCGGTTCCCGCGTTCCGCCGGCTGTGGATCGCCGGGCTGGTCTCCGACGCCGGCGACTGGCTGATGTTCATCGCCCTGCCGCTCGTCGTCCTCAAGCTGACCGGGTCGGCCCTGGGCACCTCGTTCGCTTTTCTGCTCGAACTGGCGCCGCCCGTGCTGCTGGCCCCGATCGCGGGCCGCGTCGCCGACCGCTTGCCGCGGCGGCTCGTCATGGTCGTCGCGATGCTCGCTCAAGCCTGCTCGCTGCTGCCGCTGCTCGCCGTGCACGACCGGGCCGACCTGCCGTTGCTCTACGGCGTCATCGTCGCCCACGCCACCTTCGCCGCGTTCTTCGAGCCCGCCAAGAACGCGGTGCTGCCGACCCTCGTCGGGGCCGACCGGGCGGTGTCCGCCAATGCCCTGGTCGGCCTGAACAACGACCTGGGGCGCATCGTGGGCGGCCCGCTCGGCGGCGTGCTGCTCGCGGTCGCCGGGCTCGGCGGCGTCGTGCTGGTGGACATCGCGACTTATCTGGTTGCAGCCGCCCTCGTCGCCACGCTGCCCGCGGAACGGGCCCGGCCGGCAGCAAACGCGGAACCGGCCCGGCGGGTGGTGAAAGCGGCCGGCCCCTCACACGGCGGCCTGCGCGGCGTGCTGGCCGACCCGGCGAGCCGCGCCCCGGTCGTGGTGGCGTTCGTCGCGGCCATCGCCCAGGGCCTGTTCGTCCTGCTGTTCGTCTTCTTCGTCACCGACATCCTGGGCGGGGCCGAGGCCGACGTCGGCGTGCTCCGGGGCGTCCAGGCCATCGGGGCCATCGCCGCCGGCGTCGTCCTGGGCATGCTGGGAGCCCGCCTCGACATCCTCCGGCTCACCATCGCCGGCGGCATCGTCTTCACCGTGCTCACCGCGGTGACGTGGAACCTGTCGTTCCTGACCCACAGCATGCCGGTCTACGGCGTCCTGTTCGCCGTCGTCGGTGCGCCCGGCGTCCTCCTCGGCGCGGGCCTCACCAGCCTGCTGCAACGGGCGTCGGACGACCGCCGCCGGGGCAGCGCCTTCGCGGCGTTCGGCCTGGCCCAGGCCACCGGTCAGGCGCTCGGCCTGATCGCCGGCGGCGTTTTGCAAAGCGTGGCCGGCACGATGCCGCTCCTCGAGGTCCAGGCGGCCACCTACGCCGTCGCCGCCGTGCTCGCGCTGACCCTGCTCCGCACGACCGGCCGCCATGCGGTGGGCGCGTTCGACCCGCTGGCCCCAGAAGGTGCCGGCCAGGACGAGCGCGATGCCGGCGGCCGCGAGCACGGTCAGGTGTTCGCCGCCGAGGCTCACGCCGATCAGGACGGCCCACACCGGCTCGGTGCCGAGCAGCAGGCTCGCACGGGCGGGTGAGGTGCGGCGTACGGCCCACAGCTGCACCACGAACGCGAAGACGCTGCAGCCGAGGGCCACGTACAGCACACCCAGCCACTCCCCCGCGCCGAACGCGCCGGCCGCCGGGAGCAGCGCCGGACCGGCCGCGACGGTGAACACGACCGCGCCCACCACGGTCTGCACCGTGGTCAGGGTGACCGTGTCGTACGAGGGCCGGCTGAGCCGCCCGGAGAGCGTGACGTGCACGGCCCGGACCACGGCGGCCGCCAGCATCAGGGCGTCGCCGGCCGATGGCGTCCGCAATCCCGGCCCCGCGACCAGCAGCACCACCCCACCCGTGGCCACGCCCGCGGCCAGAAAGAACCTCGGTGGCAGGCCGCCCTGCAACAGGGGCGTGAGCAGGATCGTCAAACTGATCAGGACGCCGGCATTGGTCGCGCTGGTCAGCGAGACGCCGTACGTCTCCAGAGCCAGCACCGACGCCTGCGTACCACCGAGCAGAAGCCCCACCCTCAGCTCGCCCCGCGCGGGACGCCGGCCGATCATCAGCGGCAGCATGGCCGCCATCGACACCAGATAGCGCAGCGCCAGCACCACCAGCACGCCGCCGGCCACGACCAGCGTCTTGGCCGCCAGATAGCTGCTGCCCCAGATCACGGCCACGGCCAGCAGCAGAAGGTCTCCCGTCACACCGGAAGCCTGCGGCCCGCCGATACGGTAGACAAGACGCCATCTGCTGAAACGACGATGTAGTGGAGCCTAATGGATCCGCATCACCTGAGACTGCTGCGCGAGCTGGGCGAGCGCGGCAGCGTGGCCGCCGTGGCCCGCGCGCTGCGCATCACCCCGTCGGCGGTGTCCCAGCAGCTCAACGTCCTGCAACGGTCCTCGCCGGTGCCGCTGACCGAGCGCAGCGGCCGGCGCCTCGTGCTGACCGGCGCCGGCCGGGCCCTGGCCTCGGCCGCGGTCGAGGTGATGACCGCCCTCGACCGGGCGTCCCGGGCCGTCGGCGACTATCTGGACGCCCCGGGCACGCCGGTCACCGTGGCCGCGTTCCACAGCGCCGGGCTGACCTGGTTCGCGCCGCTGATCACCCGGTTCCCTCAGGTGCGGTGCGCGGACGAGGATGTGGCCGAGGCCGATTTCCCGGCCCTGGTCGGCGATTACGACCTGGTGCTGGCCCACCGGCTGGCCCACAGCCCGCCCTGGCCCGCCGACCGGCTCACGGTGATCCCCTTGATTCGGGAGCCGTTGTACGTCGCGATGTCCGCCCACCATCCCCTGACCGCGCGGGAACGGCTCACCGCGGCCGACGTGAGCGCGTGGCCGTGGATCAGCGTCCACGACGGCTTCCCGCTGACCGGGCTGCTGACCGCGATCGCGGCCGCGGCCGGGCATCCCCTCGACATCCGCCACCGTATCAACGAGTTCACGGTGGCGGCGTCGGTGGTCGCGGCCGGAGAGGCACTGGCCCTGCTGCCCGGCCACACGACGCCGCCGGACCCACGGCTGGCCCTGCGCCCGCTGGCCGACCTGCCGGCCGTCCGCCACATCGACGTGCTGACCCGGCCCGAGACGCTGCACCGCGCCCCGGTCCGCTCCGTCCTCGACGCGCTGCGGGAAATCGCGGCCCGGCCGCGAGCCGGGATCAGTTGAGGCCTGCGATCAAACGGGCGGTGCTGACGAACGTACGCCGAGCGCTGTCCTTGTCGTCGAGGTAGCTGCCGATCAGCAGGGAGTCGCGGAGCATCGCGAGCGCCTCGGCCTTGAGCTCGACGCCCTCGCGGCCGGCCTCGCTGAGCATGGCGCGCAGGTCGTCGTGGAACCAGGCGCGGTGCCGGGCGACGGCCTGGCGCACCGGACTGGCCGGGTCGGGGAACTCGCTCGCCGCTTTGATGAACGGGCAGCCCAGCGTGTGGCGGTCGGACGCGTCGGCGGCGATGCCCTCGATGGCCAGCTCCAGCTTGTGCTGGGGCGAGACCGCCTGGGCCAGGCCGGCGTCCCAGAGTTCCTTCATCCGGCTGTCCTCGCGCTCAAGGTACGCCACAACGAGCGCTTCCTTGCCGTCGAAGTGGCGGTACATCGTGGTCCGGGTAACACCGGACTCCTGCAGGATGCGCTCCACGCCCACACCGTTGATGCCCTCGGTGTAGAACAGGCGGCTCGCCGTCTGCAGCAGCTGATCGCGCGGCGCGATCGCGCGCTTTGTACTCGCCATGATCCCATCCTACAACTCGGAATGATCGTTCCTTCCGTCATAGGTAACCGGGGTCACTGGTGTCTTGTTCCCGCTGTGGACCAGTGCTTAGCTTCACGCAGTGAACGGAATGATCGGTCATTCCGTGAACGACAGGAGGCATCCATGAACCGCACCCGCAAGATCGCCGCTGCGGCGACGGCCGTCGCCGCGATCGCCGCCGTGTCGGCGGCGCCGGCCACCGCCCACGGCAGCGCCAAGCCGACCGTCGTGCTCGTGCACGGCGCCTGGGCCGACGCGTCGAGCTTCGCCCCGGTCACCGCGCTGCTCCAGCGCCGCGGCTACACCGTGCTCAACGCCCCGAACCCGCTGCGCGGCCTCGCCGCCGACGCCGCCTCGGTCGCCGCGTTCGTCAACCAGGCCACCACCGGCCCCGTCGTGCTGGCCGGGCACTCGTACGGCGGAGCGGTCATCACGAACGCCGCCACGCAGACCCCGCGGGTCACCGCGCTGGCCTACATCGACGCGTACGCGCCGGACGCCGGCGAGACCATCGTCCAGCTGACCGGCGCCAAGCCCGGCTCGGCGCTCGCCGCCCCGGCCGAGACCGTCTTCGACGCCGTGCAGGATCCGTCGCTGCCGGCCGGCGACGTCGACCTGTACGTCAAGCGTGACCAGTTCCCGCGGATCTTCGCCGCCCACCTGCCCGCGGCCACCGGCCGGGCGCTCGCCGCCGCGCAGACCCCGATCGCCGCCGGCGCGCTGCAGGAGCCCTCCGGCACGCCCGCCTGGAAGAAGCTGCCGAGCTGGTTCGTCATCGGCCGCCGCGACCAGGTCATCCCGGCCGCCGAGCAGCAGGCCATGGCCGAGCGCGCCCACGGCCACGTCACCACCATCACCGCCGACCACCTGTCCACGGTCGAGCAGCCGGCCGCCGTCGCCACCGCCATCGAGCAGGCGGCCCGGCGATGACCGTCCTGTTCATCCCCGGTCTGTGGATCCACTCCACCGCCTGGGAGCCGTGGCGTGAGCTCTTCGCCCGGGGCGGCCACGACTCGGTC
Source organism: Actinoplanes sp. CA-131856 (assembly GCF_050956135.1). Lineage (GTDB taxonomy): Bacteria > Actinomycetota > Actinomycetes > Mycobacteriales > Micromonosporaceae > Actinoplanes. Next base: position 7,641,138 of record NZ_CP191849.1, read on the forward strand.
GCCCTGGGCTGGCCCGGGGAGGCCAGCAGCGCGGCACTCACCCGGCAAGCGCCGGAACAGCTCGCCGGCACGGGGGTGCGGGAGCTGACCGACCACTACGCCCGACACGCCGAGGCGCTGGGCGAGCCACCTCTCGTCGTCGGCCACTCGTTCGGCGGTCTCGTCGCGCAGAAACTGCTTGCGGCCGGTGTCGCCCGGGCCGCGGTCGCCATCGATCCGGCGCCGGTGAAGGGCGTCAACGCGCTGCCACTGGCTCAGATCCGGAGCGCCCTGCCCGTACTCAGAAGGAAGACCAACCGGAACGGCTCGGTGATGCTCACCCGGCGGCAGTTCCGCTACGGCTTCGGCAACGCGGTCAGCCGCGAGGAGTCCGACCGGCTGTACCAGCGCCATGCGATTCCCGGACCGGGCCGGCCCATCTTCGAGCTGACCGCCGCCAAGAAGGACCCCGCGTCACCGACCGAGGTCGACCTCGACGACAGCCGGCGCGGGCCGTTGCTGATCCTCGGCGGCGGCAAGGACCACACCGTGCCCGCGGTCGCCGCCCGCCAGGCGGCCGCACTCTACCGGCCCGGACATCGCACCGAATACCGCGAGCTGCCCGGCAAGGGCCATTCCCTCGTCTTCGATGACGGCTGGCGCGAGGTCGCCGGCATCGTCCTCACCTATCTCAAGGAGCAGTCATGATCAAGCCGCCGCCGTTCGACCCCGAGCTCAAGACCGTGCTCGATGTCGTCAACCAGTCCATCACTCCGACCCTGCTGCCGTCTCACCTCTCCGCTCTGCGCGGTCCCGGGTTCACCCCGACGCTGGAACAACTGCTGGAAGGCCGGCCGATCACCCACGAGGTACGCGACGCGAACGGCGTCACCGTCTCGATCTTCCGCCCCGCGCGGCCGGCGAAGCAGGCGCCCGGCTTCTTCTTCACCCACGTCGGCGGCATGATCTTCGGCGACCGGTTCGTCGGCGTCGCGCCCGTCGTCGACTACGTCGAACGGTTCGGCGCGGTCGTGGTGACCGTCGAATATCGCCTGGCGCCGGAGCACCCGGCCCCGGCGGCGCTCGAGGACTCGTACGCCGCCCTGGTCTGGACCGCGAAGCACGCGACCGAACTCGGCATCGATCCGGACAAGCTGATCACCATCGGCGGCAGCGCCGGGGGCGGGCTGGCCGCCGGCATCACCTTGATGGCCCGCGACCGCGGCTTCCCCGCCCTGGCCGGGCAGGTGCTGATGTACGCCATGCTCGACGAGCACAACGACAGCGTCTCCGCCCGCCAGATCGACGGCCTCGGCATCTGGGACCGCACCAGCAACAACACCGGCTGGGACTTCTATCTCGGCGACCGCCGGGGCACCGATCGGATCACCCCGTACGAGTCCGCGTCCCGAGCGGCCGACGTCACCAACCTGCCACCCACATACGTGGAGGCCGGCTCGGCCGAGGTCTTCCGCGACGAGGACGTGGCGTACGCCTCCGCGCTCTGGGCCGCCGGCGGCGAGGCCGAACTGCACATCTGGCCCGGCGGCTACCACCTGTTCGAACTGCTCGCCCCCGGCGCGGCCCTGTCGGTCGTCGCCCGCGAGACCCGGGCGGCCTGGATCGCCCGGCTGCTCGACCGCCTCTCCGCCCGCTGACCCCCGCCTGTCCCAAAGGAGAGTTACATGAGCCGCCGATTCGTGGTGACCGGAGCCACCGGCAAGACCGGAGCCGGCACCGTACGGCTGCTGCGCGAGCGCGGCCACGCGGTGACCGCCTTCGTGCACCGCCACGACCAGCGCTCCGAGGCGCTCGCCGACCTGGGCGCGGACGTCGTCGCGGGCGATCTGCGCGACCTCGCCGCGGTCACCGCCGTCACGCGGGACGCTGAGGGCGTCTATTTCTGCTACCCGGTCGAGCCCGGCCTGATCGAGGCCACCGCCACGGCGGCCCAGGCCGCCGCCGACGCTCAGGTGGCCACCGTCGTCAACATGTCCCAGGTGTCGGCCCGCCGCGACGCCCTGAGCAATGCGGCCAAGCAGCACTGGCTGGCCGAGCGCCTGCTGGACCGCGGACCGTTCCGCACGACCCACCTGCGGCCCACGTTCTTCGCCGACTGGCTGATCTGGGGCTATGCCGACGAGGGCGACGGCGGTGTCATCGGCCTGCCGTTCGGCTCGGGCCGGCACGCCCCGATCACCAGCGAGGACCAGGCCCGGGTCATCGCCGCGGTGCTCGACGACCCGTTGCCGCACGCCGGTCGCACCTACGAGCTGTACGGCCCGGAGGAGATGGACCACACCCGGATCGCCGCCGTGCTGAGCCGCGTGCTCGACCGGCCCGTCCGCTACGAGGCGCTGGACCTTGACGTGTACCGCGCCGGGCTGCTTGCGCGCGGCCTGCCCGCTCACATCATCCAGCACTTCGCCGGCGTCGCCCTCGACTACCGCGCCGGGGTGTTTGCCGGAACCAACGACGCCGTGCGCCGCATCACCGGCCGGCCGCCGACCGGCGTCGAGGACTTCGCCGCCGCCCACCGCGACGCTTTCCATGGCATCGGCCAGTTCGCCGTGCCGCACCCCCTACAGGAGAACTGATGCGCTACACCACCTTCGGCACCCGGACCGGCCTGCGGGTCTCCGAGTACGCCCTCGGCACCGCCTCGTTCGGCACCAACTGGGGCGGCGCCGCTGCCGACCGCTTCGACCGGATCCGCCCGGTCGCCTGAACGACGACCGGCTCGGCGCATGGCCGGCACCGACAGGACGGCGTGTCACGCCGGCCCGCAGGTGGTGGTGGGCACGCTGTTGGCGCCGGTCCAGGTGCCGAGGAAGCCGAAGGTGGCCGACGCACCCGCGCCCAGGGCGCCGTTCCAGCTCTCGTTGGTCACGGTCGGCGCGCTGCCGCTCCCCGAGACGCGCCCGCCCCAGGACTGGGTGATCGTCTGGCCGGCGGCGAAGGTCCAGCCGACCCGCCATCCGGTCAGCGCCGTGGCGCCGGCCGTCACCGTGACCTCGGCCTGGAAACCGCCCTGCCACTGACCGGTGATCCGATAGGTGGCGGTGCAGGCGCCGGACGGAACAGGCGGCGTCGAGCTGGGCGTGGTCGGCGGTGTGGTCGGTGTGGTGCTTTCCAGCCGCGTGAAGAACCTCCAGACCTCGGCACCCACCCACGTGAGGGCGCCGCTGGTCGAGGTGGATCCGTCGACCGGTTCCGGTGTGTGGTCGCCGTCGAACGCGGCCCAGGCCACCGGATATCCGGTGCGGCAGCCCGCGTACGAGGTCACGATGTGGGTGAGGCTGCCGCGGGCCGGCTCGGGCGGGTTCTGGGCGGTGCAGCCGTTGTTGCGGACGAAGGTGTCGCGGATGGCACGGCCCTGCGCGATGTTCAGCACGCTGTCATGGGTGCCGTGGATGCCGAGGTAGGCGACCGGCTGCGTGCCCGGGTTGCAGCCGCTGAGATTGGCACCGGACAGGACCGCGACCGCGCGGAAGACCGCCGGCCGGGCACAGGCGACGGCGTAGCTCATGGCCCCGCCGTAGCTCCAGCCGAGCGCGAACACCTGGGTGGTGTCGACGCACAGATCACCCTCGATCAGCGCGGTCAGGTTGTCGACGAGGGTGAGGTCGCGGTTGCCGGTGTTGGCCCAGCCGTTGTCGATGCCCTGCGGCGCGACCAGGATGGCCGAGTTGTTCGACAAGCCCTGTAATCCGTAGTAACCGCCGCCGGCCACGGTGCCCGCGGTGCCGTTCAGCCAGTGAAAGGCGAAGATCAGTTTGTACGGCTTGGCGCGGTCGTAGTTGTCCGGCACGCGCAGGATGTACGAGCGGTTCTGGCCGCCGCTGGCGATGGTGCGGGTGCCGCTGGTCAGCGTCGGCGCCTTGCCGCACCCGCTGGTGGCCGCGGCGCCGGCCGGGACCGCCGTCACGAGCGCCATCGCCGCGGTGGCCAGCAGGACTGCCATGATTCTCCGTATCGACATCACGACTCCTCGTCCGCCGAGCAGGTGGGGGTGGCCGTGGGCCCGCTGCCGGTGCCCTGGAAGCCGAACTCGGTCGAGCCGCCGGCCGGGATCCGGCCGTTGTAGCCGACGTTGCCGAAGGAGCCGCCGCTGTTGGTGGCGTTCCAGATGCCGGTGATCGCACTGCCGGATGGCAGGCTGATCCCGACCGTCCAGCCGGAGATCGCGGCCGCACCGGCGGTGACCCGCACCGTGGCCACGAAACCGCCGTTCCAGGAGTTCAGCGACACCGTGGCGGCGCAGGCGCCGGAGGGCGGGTTGCTGGTGGGCGGCGGAGAGGTCGGGTTGGTGGTGCCGCCCGCGTTGAGGGCGTTCAGGACCGAGGTGTACGCCGCCTTCTTGTTACCGGAGTTGTCGAACAGCAGCGGGTTCTCCCCGGTCCGCCACGAGTCGCTGTCGCGGATGCCCCAGACCGTGATGCCCGTGCACCGGGACACCGCCATGCAGGCGCGGGTGACACCGGCGTACACATTGGCCTGGTTGCCGCCCTGTGCCACGTCGAGCTCGGTGATCTGCACGTCGACCCCGAGGTCGGCGAAGCGCTGGAGGTTGGCCTGATAGGTCGAGTCGAGGCCGGTGCCGAGGTGGGACTGGAAGCCGACGCAGTCGATCGGCACGCCGCGCGACCTGAAGTCGCGGACCATGGTGTAGATGCCGGTCGACTTCGCGTTGATGCCGTCGGTGTTGTAGTCGTTGTAGCAGAGCTTGGCGTTCGGGTCGGCCGCGCGGGCGGCCCGGAAGGCGGCCTCGATCCAGTCGTTGCCGGTGCGCTGGAGGTTGGAGTCGCGCCGGGCGCCGCTGCCGCCGTCGGCGAAGGCCTCGTTGACCACGTCCCAGGCGTAGATCTTGCCTTTGTAGTGGGAGGCGACCTGGGTGACGTGGTTGATGGCGGCGTTGCGCAGGGCGCTGCCGGACAGCGACTGCGCCCACGAGGGCTGTTGCTGGTGCCAGAGCAGGGCGTGACCGCGGACCTTGGCGCCCATGGCGAGCCCTTGGTTGAGGATGCGGTCGCCGTTGGTGTAGGTGAACCGGCCCTGTGACGGCTCGGTGGCGTCCCACTTCATCTCGTTCTCGGCGGTGACCGAGGTGAACTCCGTGGTCAGGATCCGGGTGTAGGTGGAGTCGCCGAGACGGCCGGCGGCGATGGCGGCGCCGTAGTAGCGGCCGCTCTGTGCGGCCGAGGCGCCCAGCGTGGAGGCGGCGTTCGCGGTGCCGGCGATGGCGATGGCGACGGCAGCGCTCATCACGAGCAGCGCCGCCCCGCCGTGCCTGGGGATGGACATGAGCACGCAACCTTTCTCGGGGGAATGGACCGGTACGCCTCGGGAGCGCTCCCAAAAAGGCGCCGCAAAAAAGCGTCAGTAGCCGAAGATCATCTTGTAGGCGACCTCGGGGAGGAACTGTCCGGCGGCCGAGCCCGCGCCGACGCCGCAGTTGCCGTCGGACTCACCGGGCGTCTTGAGCCAGAGCAGCATCTCGGCGCCGCCGCCGAGCTGGCTCGGGGTGCCGATCCGGCGGCCGGCCGGGTTGCACCAGGCGCCGTTCGAGCCGTTGCCGTTACGGCTGGTGTCGACGACGAACGGCTTGCTGTAGCCGTACCCGCGCAACGCGGCCGCGACGTTGCTGCCGTAGTTGACGTTCTCACCGGTAGTGAAGTAGTTGGACACGTTCAGCGCGAAGCCGTGCGCGGCGGAGACACCCGCCGCGTTCAGGCGCTGCGCCATCGTCCGGGCGTCGACCCAGCCGGGGTTGCCGGCGTCGAGATAGGCCCAGGCGTTGGGCGCCTTGGACCGGAACTGCCCGGCGGCGCGGGACAGCATGCCGAGGCGGTCGGCGATCTGCGCCTGGCTCATGCAGCCGAAGTCGCCCAGCGAGTCGGGCTCCAGGACCACCACGGCCGGCCGGCTGCCGATGGCGGCGGCGAAGGAGGAGATCCACGCGTCGTAGGCGGCGACGCTGCCGGCGCCGCCGCCCGAGTGGCCGCCGCACGCGTCGCGGCCCGGGATGTTGTAGGCGACCAGGAGGGGCAGCTTGTCGACGGCGTCGGCGGCGGCCACGTAGGAGCCGACCGCCGACCGGATGTCGCCGCTCCAGTTGCCGAACCAGGCCGCCATCGGCCGCTGCGCGATCTGGGCCCGGATCGCGGCGGCCCAGCCGTCGTTCGGGTTGGCGGCGACCCAGGCGGCCGGACTCGAGTGGGGATTGACGTAGAAGCCGCTGGTCTGGCCGATGGGGTCGGCGTGGGCGGCCGGAGCGGCCAGCAGGACAGCGGGAACCACCAGCGCCAGCGCGGCGCTCAGCACACGTCTCATCAACAGACCTCCTCAGAACTGGAAGCGCTTCCGGTCTTTGACATTTACAGATGTCAATTCCAGGTTGGGTGCGGCCTGAAGGCATGTCAAGAGCCTCGGTGGAAAACTGGGAGCGCTTCCAGTTCGTGGCCCAATCCAACGGCGAATGTCGATATCATCTTCGAGATGGCGGCGCAGGCACGAAAACCCACCCTCGACGAGGTGGCCGAGCGCGCGGGCGTTTCCCGCTCGGCCGCGTCCCGCGCCATCAACCAGGCGCCGCACGTCAGCCGTGCCGCCCGCGAAGCCGTCGAGAAGGCCATCAAGGAGCTGGGCTACCGGCCCAACCGCGCCGCCCGCGCGCTGGCCACCCGGCAGACGGGCGTCGTCGCCCTGGCGGTGTCCCACGACGATCCCGAACTGTTCGCCGATCCGTTCTTCGCGCAGGTCATCGTCGGCGTCTCGGCAGCGCTCGAGGAGACCGAGCTGCACCTGCTGCTGTGCCTGGCCAGCTCGGGCCGGGGCCGGTCCCGGCTGACGAATCTGCTGCACACCGGCGGCGTCGACGGCCTCATGCTGCTGGCCACGCGCCAGGACGACCCGGTGAACCGGATCGCGGGCCAGGCCGGCCTGCCCACCGTCTACGGTGGTCGGCCGCTCGGCTTCGAGCCGAAGTGGTACGTCGATTGCGACAACCTCGGCGGCGCCCGGCAAGCCACCGAGCATCTGATCGGGCTCGGCCGGACCCGCATCGTCACGATCACCGGCGAATCCGGCAGCGGCGCCGCCGACGCCCGCCACCGGGGCTACCGCGAGGCGCTGGCCATGGCCGGCCTCACCCCGCACGGCGTGGTCGAGGGTGACTTCACCGAGGCCGGCGGGGCGGCGGCGATGCGCACCGTGCTCGAGCGCCACCCCGGCGCCGACGGCGTCTTCGCGGCCAGCGACAACATGGCTGCGGGGGCCCTGCGCGTCCTGCGCGAGGCCGGCCTGTCCGTGCCGGGCGACGTGGCCGTGGTCGGCTTCGACGACCTGGGCGCGGCCCGTCGCACCGACCCGCCCCTGACCACTGTCCACCAGCCGATCCAGGCGCTGGGCACGGAGATGGCCCGGTTGCTCATCGGGCTGATCGCCGGGCAGGAGCGCAGCTCGCTCATCCTGCCCACGCGCCTGGTCCGGCGCGCCTCCGCGTGACCTCGGGGTCACGACCGTGACCAGCGCTGGTTGGGGGCTGCGGTGCAGGTCCACAGCAGGGTGAGGGTTCCGTTGGCGGTGAGGTTGCGGTCGACGTCGAGGCAGAGGCCGGACAGGGTGGCCCGGACGGTGCCGTCGGCGTTGAGCGCCCATTGCTGGTTGGCACCACCGTTGCAGTCCCACAGCTGGACCCTCGCGCCGGCGGTGGCGCCGATCGGGGCGTCCAGGCACTTGCCGAGCGAGCGCAGGGTCGAGCCGGATACGGTCCACTGCTGGTTGGCGGCCCGGTTGCAGTCCCAGATGACCGGCTGGGTGCCGTTGGCGGTGGCGCCGTTGGGAACGTCCAGGCAACGGCCGGAGGCCGCGCTGACCAGGGCGGTCGACGCCGGGGTGGTGCCGCCGCTCACCCGGTAGACGACAGTGGCGTGCGAGGGCACGCTGGCGCTGATCGTGCCGCTGGTGGTCGTCGTGGCGCCGGTCCAGGCGTCGACGAGGGTGAACGACGAGCCGGCCTTGCCGATCGCCGCGGCCGTGGTGGAGATCGTCCGGGTCGAGCCCGACTGGTTGAACAGCGCCACCGCCACGTCGTCGTTGGAGAGTCGCTTGGCCAGCACCCGCTGGTTGCCGTCGGCGGCCACCGACACCGCCTGGCGGCCCAGGGTGTCCTGGTTGATCGCGATCAGGCGGGGGTTCTTCAGGATCGTCTGGGTGGCCGCGCTCATCCCGCGGAGGTCGTTGCCGGCGATCAGCGGGGCGGCCATCATCGCCCACAGCGCGAAGTGCGATCGCTGCTCGGCGTCGCTCAGCGTGCCGCGGCCGACCTCCATCATGTCCGGGTCGTTGAAGGCGCCCGGCCGCGCGTAGCCGGACAGCGGAACGGTGACGTCGACGATGTTCTTGACGCCCATCGGATATCCGTTGGTCTGAACGGTGTCCCAGGCGAGCTGGATGTCCTCGGTGGTGCGCCAGATGTTCGCCACGTCGCCCCAGTCGCGCTGCGGCCCGGTCTTGGCGTGGATGCTGTTGGAGTTGATGCTGTAGAGGATCGGCCGTCCGGTGGCGGCCAGCGCGTCGCGCATCCTGGCGAAGGTGGCGACCTGCTGGTCGATGGTCCCGGTGGGCGAGCACCAGTCGTACTTGAGATAGTCGACGCCCCAGGCGGCGAACTGCCGGGCGTCCTGCGCCTCGTGACCCTGACTGCCGGTGGCTCCCGGATAGGAGCCGAAGTACTGCGCGCAGGTCTTGTCCAGCGGCGCCTGGTAGATGCCGAACTTCAGGCCTTTGCCGTGGATGTAGTCGCCGAGCGCCCGCATGCCGCTGGGGAAACGGGCCGGGTCCGCCTGGAGGTTGCCGCTCGCGTCGCGGTTCGGGTTCATCCAGCAGTCGTCGACCACGACGTACTGATAGCCGGCGTCGCGCATGCCGCTGCTGACCATGCTGTCGGCCATCCCCCGGATCAGCGACTCGCTGATGCCGCAGCTGAAGGTGTTCCAGCTGTTCCAGCCCATCGGCGGGGTCCGGCCCACGCCGTTGTCGAGCGCGTGCGCGGCGGATCGCGGTACGGCCGTCAGGGCCCCGGTCAGCAACAGCATGCCCGCGACCAGCGCGGTCCTCAGACGCCTCATGGTCACCGCTCCTTGATATGAGAACGTTAACGCCAGAGATTGCCAGAGCATTTCTGACGAAACAAGCCTCAAGAAGTGTTATGCCGCGACCGCCGTTGTAGTCGGCCTATTCACCTCGTTGCATGACCGCTTTACGTCGTGGCAACATTGACGAAATCCAATGCAAGGCCCCTTACGGGTACGTATGTTAACGTTCACTTCCTGCTGGAGGAAGCATGCGGTGGATTGTCGCGGTGGCTCTCCTGGCCGGTGTCGTCCTGGCCGGTGTCGTCCTAGGTGTTCCGGCCGCGTCGGCCGCCACGATCGACACGAACGCCTGGTACGTGCTGGTCAACCGCAACAGCGGCAAGGCGCTCGACGTCTACAACCTGGCCACCAATGACGGCGCCCGCATCACCCAGTGGACCCGCAACGACGGCAACCAGCAGCAATGGCAGTTCGCCGACTCCGGCGGCGGCAACTACCGGCTCAAGTCCCGGCTGTCCGGCAAGGTCCTGGACGTCAGCGGCAACTCGACCGCCGACGGCGCCGCCATCGTCCAGTGGACCGACAACAACACCACCAACCAGCAGTTCCGGCTGGCTGACTCGGAAGGCGGCTACGTCCGGCTGATCAACCGCAACAGCGGCAAGGCCCTCGAAGTACAGGGCGCCTCGACCGCTGACGGCGGCAATATCGTCCAGTACGCCGACTGGAACGGCACCAACCAGCAGTGGCAGCTCGTGCCCGTGTCGGCCGGCGGCGGCACCTTCGCCAACCCGGTCGTCTGGCAGGACTTCGCCGACGGGGACATCATCCGGGTCGGCGACGCGTACTACTACTCCGCCTCGACCATGCACTACTCCCCGGGTGCGCCCCTCCTGCGCTCGTACGACCTGGTCAACTGGGAGTTCGCGGGCCACTCCGTACCGAGACTCGACTTCGACTCCGCCGCCTACGATCTGAGCGGCGCACGGGCGTACGTCAAGGGAATCTGGGCCTCCGCCTTCAACTACCGGCCGAGCGACGCGACGTATTACTGGCTCGGGTGCACCGAGTTCAACCGCACCTATGTGTACGCCTCGGCGGCGGCCGGCGACGGCTGGGCCAAGAGAGCCCGGATCAACAAGTGCTACTACGACGCCGGCCTGCTCTTCGACGGCGCGACCCCGTACATCGCCTACGGCAACGGCACGATCAGCGTCGCCCAGCTCTCGGCCGATCTGAGCTCCGAGGTGCGGTCGCAGACCGTCTACACGACGCCGTCGAACATCGGCACGCTCGAAGGCGCCCGCATGTACAAGCGGGGCAACTACTACTACATCTGGCTGACCCGCCCCGCCAACGGGCAGTACGTGCTGCGCTCGGCCAGCCCGTGGGGGCCGTACGAGCAACGCCAGGTCCTTCTTGACCTGCCCGGCCCGATCTCCGGCGGCGGGGTCCCGCACCAGGGCGGCCTCGTGCAGACCCCGAACGGCGACTGGTGGTACATGGCGTTCACCGACGCCTATCCGGGCGGCCGGATGCCGACGCTGGCCCCGATCACGTGGAGCGGCGACGGCTGGCCGGTACTGCAGACCGTCAACGGCCGCTGGGGCGCCACCTATCCGAAGCCGGCCATCAGCACGACCAGGACCGTGCAGCCGATGACCGGACCGGACACGTTCACCGGCTCGGCCCTCGCCCCGCGGTGGGAGTGGAACCACAACCCCGACACGTCGAGGTTCGCCGTCGGCAACGGGCTGCGCCTGTCCACCGCGACCGTCACCAACGACCTCTACAACGCCCGGAACACGCTCACCCACCGGATCCAGGGCCCCACCTCGACGGCCACGATTCAGCTGAACTACGCGTCGATGGCCAACGGCGACCGGGCCGGGCTGGCCATGCTGCGCGACCGCTCGGCCTGGATCGGCGTGCGCAAGGACAACGGCGCCACCCGCGTCTCGATGACCAACGGCCTGACCATGTCCACCGGCGGGTGGGCCACGACCGGCACCGGAACCGAGGCCGCCGGCGCCACCGTCTCCGGCGGCACGGTCTGGCTGCGGGTCACCGCCGACATCCGGCCCGGATCCGGGCGCACGGCGACGTTCTCGTACAGCACCAACGGCAGCACGTTCACCACGCTGGGGCCGGCGTTCGCCATGACCAACGACTGGCAGTTCTTCATGGGTTACCGCTTCGGCCTCTTCAACTACGCCACAAGCGCTCTCGGCGGCTCGGTCACCGTGAACCGGTTCGACCTGACGGCGCCGTGACCCCATCCCCCACACACCCCTAAGGAACCGATGTGAAGAGATCCCGATGGCTGACCGTCCTCACCGCCACCGCGACCGCGCTGGCCGGTGGAGTGCTCGCGGTGGTGAACGCGCCCGCCGCGTCAGCCGCGACCATCGACACCAGCGCCTGGTACGTGCTGGTCAACCGCAACAGCGGCAAGGCGCTCGACGTCTACAACCTGGCCACCAATGACGGCGCCCGCATCACCCAGTGGACCCGCAACGACGGCAACCAGCAGCAATGGCAGTTCGTCGACTCCGGCGGCGGCAACTACCGGCTCAAGTCCCGCCTGTCCGGCAAGGTCCTCGACGTCTACAACTTCTCCACCGCCGACGGCGGTGCCATCGTGCAGTGGACCGACAACAACACCACCAACCAGCAGTTCAGCGTCCAGGACGTCGACGGCTATATCCAGCTGATCAACCGCAACAGCGGCAAGGCCCTCGAGGTGCAGGGCGCCTCGACCGCCGACGGCGGCAACGTCGTCCAGTACGCCGATTGGAACGGCACCAACCAGCAGTGGCAGCTGGCCCGCGTCGGCGGCTCGAACCCGACCACACCACCGCCGTCCGGGTCGTGCACGCTGCCGTCCTCGTACCGCTGGAGCTCGACCGGCGCCCTGGCGCAGCCGCGGTCGGGCTGGGTCTCGCTCAAGGACTTCACGACCGTCCCCTACAACGGACGGCAGCTGGTGTACGCCACCACGCACGACACCGGCACGACGTGGGGCTCGATGAACTTCGGCCTGTTCACGAACTGGTCCGACATGGGCTCGGCCTCGCAGAACGCCATGTCGTCGGCCACCGTCGCGCCGACCCTGTTCTACTTCGCCCCCAAGAACATCTGGGTGCTCGCCTATCAGTGGGGCTCGTGGCCGTTCATCTACCGGACCTCCAGCGACCCGACCAACCCCAACGGATGGTCGGCGCCGCAGCCCCTGTTCACCGGCAGCATCACCGGCTCCGGCACCGGGCCGATCGACCAGACCCTGATCGGCGACGGCACGAACATGTACCTGTTCTTCGCCGGTGACAACGGCAAGATCTACCGGGCGTCCATGCCGATCGGAAACTTCCCCGGCAACTTCGGCTCCTCGTACACGACCATCATGAGCGACTCGACGAACAACCTGTTCGAGGCGCCGCAGGTCTACAAGGTGCAGGGCCAGAACCAGTACCTGATGATCGTCGAGGCGATCGGCGCCAACGGCCGCTACTTCCGCTCGTTCACGGCCACCAGCCTGGGCGGCTCGTGGACCCCGAACGCCGCCACCGAGGGCAACCCGTTCGCGGGCAAGGCCAACAGCGGCGCCACCTGGACCAACGACATCAGCCACGGTGAGCTGGTGCGGGTCAGCGCCGACCAGACGATGACCGTCGACCCGTGCAACCTGCAACTGCTCTATCAGGGCCGCTCCCCCAGCTCGGGCGGCGACTACGGGCTGCTGCCCTATCGGCCGGGCCTGCTGACCCGCCAGCGCTGATCGCACCGCACCCGGTCCTGGCCGCCCCTCACCGGGCGGCCAGGGCCGGGCGCACGCGGAACGAGCTCTCGGCGCCGAACTCGGCGGTGGCCTTGAGATATCCGATGCCGAACACGGAGCCCGTCCACCGCAGGCGGAAATCGCGGTAGTTGAAGGACTGCAACGACACCGAGCCCGCCGTCGCACCCGGCAGGGGGCAGTAGGTGGCGTCCTCCCGGAAGATCTGGCTGTAGTCGAACGGGGCGACGTATCCGCGGAGCTCGTAGTGCCGCAAATAGCGGCCGTCGTCGGTGCGGAACGAGACGCACGTGGGGTCGGACAGGCCGTTCACGGCGGTGAAGGTCGCGCGGCGCCGGCTCTCGGCGCTGCCCGCGGCGGCAACGACGACGGCGTCGGTATCGGCGCCACGGCTGAGATAACCGCCGCCGGACCATTCGAGCGAGAGCGGGCCGAGGGGTACGGCGGCCGCCGGCGCCACCGGCGGGCGCGGGCTGGTGGGGCGCGGAACGGGCGCCGGGGTGCTGAAGAGCGCCGCCGAGGTGGCCGGGGCGGCGGGCGCCGCGATGGGGCCGGAATCCCGCGGCCCGGACACGACCAGCGGGACGGTGACGGCCACGGCGGCGACACCGGCGACGATCCCGGCGATCACTTTGCCACCGACCGCCGCGGCCCCGCCGCCCGCGACCGCAGCAGCACCGCCGCCGGCCACCGCCGCGGCACCGCCACCGGCCACCGCAGCAGCACCGCCACCGGCCACCGCCGCCGCCCCGCCACCCGCGACCGCCGCGACGCCGGTGGCCGTGACGGGGGCGGCGGTGATCGGGCCGATGACGGCGTGGGCGAGGCCGGCCGGCACCGCGAGGGTGGGCAGGGTCGCCAGCAGCTTGTCGGCCGGCAGTTGCCCGTCACCGGCCGCCGTGCAGGCGCGGCACCCGCGGACATGCCGGGCGATGCGCTTGCGCCAGAGCGGGCTCGGCCGCCCGTCCCAGTCGGCCGTCTCCGCGGCCAGGCGCGAGCAGCCCGGCCGGGCCGCGAGCGCCGCGACCACGGCCCGGGCGAGGTCGAGCTGCTCCCGGGTGCGCTGCACGCGCACGCCCGCGTGCGCGACGCTGACGCCGGCGGCCTCCGCGAGCTCGGCCCGGGACAACCGGCCGGCGACCTCCTGCCACCACAGCGACAGCAGCCGGCGGTCGTCGGGGTCGAGCCAGCGCGTCGCCTCGGCCACCTGGCGGCGCTGGTCGCTGAGCTCGCCGCGCAGGGCGGTCACGTCCTCGATCTCGGCACCCGGGTCGGCCCGGCCGGCGGCCTCCACGAGCGGCCGGAGCCGGCGACCGGCGGCCCGGCGCTGCTGCCGGTGGGTGCCGACCTGACGGACCGCGATCACGGCCAGCCAGGCCCGGAAGCTGCCCGGGGCACGCAGCCCCGGCAGCTCGCGCACGGCCCGCAGCATCGTGTCCTGCACGACGTCGTCGACGTCCGCCGGGTCGTCCATCGCCGCGCTGACGAGGTTGTAGACCAGCGGAAGGTGGTCGGCGATCAGCCGCTGCAGGGCCCGGCCGTCACCGTTGCGGGCGGCGGTGACGAGCTCGGCCATATTCGCACTCGTCAGTTCCATAGCGAGGCCACCCTATGCCGCTGCCCGGTGGAAAGAAACCAAGCGAAAAGGTGTTATCCGATCTCCACCACGATGGTCGAGGGCTTCGGAACTTTCGGATCACGTAACCCCGCCATGACCGCCTCGTCGGACCCCAGCTGCGCAAATTGCCTGGTAGAACGTTTCAAATGCTCCACAAACTTCCGGGATGTTTCCGGAAACTATTGTTTCCCCGGCGTTTCCCGTGCCAGCATGACCGGACATTGAGCTTCGTCGTTCCACGATCCACCGGCTCCCCCGCCGCTCCGTGCGCGGTGATCGACCGGCGCGACGCGACCCTCGAGAGAGGAGCCTCCGTGACCACCCGTCCCCCCAGGTCCCCCCGGATCCGGCTGCTGATCAGCACCGCCGCCGCCACCGTCGCCGCCGCCGGCGTGATGATGGTGATGCCGAACGCCGACGCGGCGGAAAGCACCCTCGGCGCCGCGGCCGCTCAGTCGGGCCGCTATTTCGGCACGGCGATCGCCGCCAGCCGGCTCGGCAATTCGGCCTACACCACCATCGCCGGGCGCGAGTTCAACATGATCACGGCCGAGAACGAGATGAAGCCGGACGCGACCCAGCCGCAGCGGGGCCAGTTCAGCTTCAGCGCCGGCGACCAGATCTACAACTGGGCCACCCAGCGGGGCCTGAAGGTCCGCGGCCACACCCTGGCCTGGCACGCCCAGCAGCCGGGCTGGATGCAGAGCCTCAGTGGCAGCAGCCTGCGCCAGGCGATGATCGACCACATCAACGGTGTGATGGGCCACTACAAGGGCAAGCTCGCCGCCTGGGACGTCGTCAACGAGGCGTTCAACGAGGACGGCAGCCGGCGGTCCTCCAACCTCCAGGGCACCGGCAACGACTGGATCGAGGTGGCGTTCCGCACCGCGCGCGCCGCCGACCCGTCGGTCAAGCTCTGCTACAACGACTACAACATCGAGAACTGGTCGTACGGCAAGACGCAGGGCGTCTACAACATGATCCGGGACTTCAAGTCGCGCGGCGTGCCGATCGACTGCGTGGGCCTGCAGACCCACTTCACCGGCGGCAGCTCGCTGCCGGGCAACTTCCCGACCACGCTGTCGAGCTTCGCGGCGCTGGGCGTCGACGTGGCACTGACCGAGGTCGACGTCACCAACGCCTCGACCTCCCAGTACGCCGGGCTCACCCAGGCCTGTCTCAACGTCGCCCGCTGCATCGGCATCACCGTCTGGGGCGTGCGGGACAGCGACTCCTGGCGCTCCGGCGAGAGCCCGCTGCTGTTCGACAACTCCGGCAACAAGAAGGCCGCCTACACCTCGGTGCTGAACGCCCTTAACTCCGCCGGCCCGACGACACCGCCCACGACCACGCCTCCGCCGACCACGACGCCTCCGCCGACCGGGTCCAACCGGATCGTCGGCGCGCAGTCCGGCCGCTGCGTCGACGTGCCGGGCGCCTCGCAGAACAACGGCACCCGGGTGCAGCTCTACGACTGCAACGGCCAGGCCAACCAGACCTGGACCCTGACCTCGAGCAGACAGCTGACCGTGTACGGCTCGAGGTGCCTGGACGCGGCCGGCTCGGGCAACGGCTCGGCCGTGCAGATCTACAGCTGCAACGGGCAGGCCAACCAGCAGTGGAACGTCAACTCCAACGGCACCATCACCGGCGTCCAGTCCGGACGGTGCCTGGACGTCTGGGGCACCGGGAACGGCCAGCAGATCCAGATCTACGACTGCAACGGGCAGGCCAACCAGCGGTTCGCCCTGAGCTGACATGACGATCGCCAAGTCCGCTGCCGCCACCTCGGGTGGCGGCAGCACGGACCACCCCCTCATCCGGAACCCCGTGCTGCCCGGGTTCCACCCCGATCCGTCGATCCTGCGGGTCGGCTCCGACTACTACATCGCCACGTCGACGTTCGAGTGGTACCCCGGCGTCCGGGTGCACCACTCGACCGACCTCGTCCACTGGCGGCCGCTCGGCGGCATCCTGACCGAGCGGCGGCTGCTCGACCTCACCGGCGCCGCCGACTCGTGCGGGATCTGGGCGCCCAATCTCACGTACGCCAACGGCCTGTTCCATCTGCTCTACGCCGACGTGGCCACGTTCGCCGGCGGCTACTGGGACCCGCGGAACTATCTGGTGACCGCGCCGAGCATGGCCGGTCCGTGGTCGGACCCGGTCGCCCTGCACGGCCGCGGGTTCGACGCGTCGCTGTTCCACGACGACGACGGCACCACCTGGATGCTCTCCATGCGGGCCGACTGGCGGCCCGGTCGCAACCGCTTCGCCGGCATCGAGATCCAGCAGTACGACCACCTCCGGCGCCGCCTGACCGGACCGGCCCGCCTGATCTTCTCGGGCACCGGCGCCGGCCTCACTGAGGCGCCCCTCGTCCACCGCCGGGACGGCTGGTACTACCTGATCACCGCCGAGGGCGGCACCAGCTGGGAGCACCAGGTGACCGTCGCCCGGTCCCGGCAGCTGTTCGGCGGGTACGAAGTGGACCCGCGCGGTCCCCTGCTGACCTCGGCCGGGCGCCCCGAGCTGGCTCTGCAGAAGGCCGGCCACGGCAGTCTCGTGCGGACCCCGGCCGGCGAGTGGTACCTGGCCCATCTGGTCGCCCGGCCCTACACGCCCTACGGGCGATGCGTCCTCGGCCGGGAGACCGCCCTGCAGAAGGTGGAGTGGCCGGACGGCGGCTGGCCGCGCGTCCACGACGGCGTGCCGGCCGAGCTGACCCCGGCGCCCGCCGGCACGGCCGCGACACCTGGACCGCCCTCCTCCGAGCAGTTCGAGGACGACCACTTCGACGCTCCGGAGCTCGGCGCCAACTGGTCGACGCTGCGCCGCCCGGCCACGGCCGACTGGATCGACCTGTCGGCCCGCCCCTCGCACCTGCGGATCCGGGGCGGCCAGTCACCGATGGCCCGGCTCCGGCCGAGCCTGGTGGCCCGCCGGGTGACGGCGCGGCGGTGCGTCTTCGAGGCGGTCTGCGAGTTCGAGCCCGCCGACTTCCGGCAGCTGGCCGGCATCACGGCGTACTACAACTCCCGGAACTGGTACTACCTGCACCTGACCGCCGACGACGACGGCGCGGCCGTGATCGGCGTGCTCCGCTGCGACAGCGGGCGCGTCACGGCCGTGCCGGGCGCGTCGGCCCCGCTCGGCGACGTTCGGCGGGTGGGCCTGCGCCTTCGCCTGGACGGCCCGGACCTGAGTTTCGCCTTCACGACGACCCCCGGCGCCGAGACCGGTTGGCGCGACCTCGGGCCCGGCTTCGACGCCACCACGCTGTCCGACGAGTACGCCGCCACGATCGTCCCCGGCGAACCCGAGGCCTGGGGCTTCACCGGCGCCATGGTCGGGCTCTGGGTCCAGGACCTGGGCGCCGACGGTGTTCACGCCGACTTCGACCGAGCCGTCTACCGCACCGACCCCGACACATGAGAGGTGATCGCCTTGGCAGTTAAGAGGATTTTCGCTGTGGCCGCCGCGCTGGCGCTGAGCACCGCCGGCCTGGCCGCCTGTGGAGGTGACGACGACGGCCCGGACTCGGGCGGCGACGTCACGATGCAGTTCTGGCACAACGCCACGACCGGGCCCGGCAAGGCCTTCTGGGACAAGACGGTGGCCGATTTCCAGAACGCCCACCCGAACGTCAAGATCAAGATTCAGTCGATCCAGAACGAGGACCTGGACGGCAAGCTCCAGACCTCGCTCAACTCCGGCTCGGCGCCCGACATCTTCCTGCAGCGCGGCGGCGGGAAGATGGCCGCGATGGTCGAGGCGGGCCAGCTCAAGGACATCACCGGCGACATCACGGCCGAGACGAAGCAGGCGGTGGGCGACGCCGCCCTCAAGACCGGGCAGGTCGACGGCAAGTCGTACGCCGTGCCGGTGTCGATCCTCCCCGGTGGTTTCTGGTACAGCAAGGACCTGTTCGCCAAGTCCGGCATCGCCGCCCCGCCGGCCACGATGGAGGAGCTCAACGCGGCGGCGGCCAAGCTCAAGGCCAACGGCACGCCGATCGCCCTCGGCGGCAAGGACGCCTGGCCGGCCGCGCACTGGTACTACTTCTTCGCGCTGCGCGCCTGCTCGCAGGCCTCGCTCGACGCCGCCGCCAAGGACAAGAACTTCGGCGACCCGTGCTGGACCAAGGCCGGTCAGGACCTCAAGACCTTCGCCGACACCAAGCCGTTCAACGACGGCTTCCTCACCACCTCGGCCCAGCAGGGCGCGGGCAGCTCGGCCGGCCTGATCGCCAACCACAAGGCCGGCATGGAGCTGATGGGCGCCTGGGACCCGGGCGTCATCGCCTCGCTCACCAAGGACACCAAGCCCCTGCCCGATCTGGGGTTCTTCCCGTTCCCGGCGGTCTCCGGCGGGCAGGGCGACCCGGGCGCGATCATGGGCGGCGCCGACGGGTACTCCTGCTCGGCCCAGGCGCCGAAGGAGTGCGCCGACTTCCTCAACTACATCCTCACCAAGGACGTGCAGGAGGGCTACTACAAGGCCTTCAACTCGCTGCCCATGAACAAGCAGGCCCAGGGCGCGGTCACCGAGGACTACCTCAAGGCCGTCCTGGACGCCTACAACAAGGCTCCGTACGTCTCGCAGTGGCTCGACACCGTGTACGGCCAGAACGTCGGCAACGCCCTGAACGTCGGCGTGGTGAACCTGCTCGCCGGCAAGGGCGACGTCGCCGGGATCATCCAGGCCGTCAACGACGCGGCCAAGAAGGGCTGAGCGTGACGGTCACCGAGGCCCGGACCGGTGGTGGCGTGCAGGCGCCACCGCCGGTCCGGCCCCGCCGGCGTGGCATCGGCTGGGCCCAGCGGCTGGAGATCGTGGCCCTGTCCGGCCCGGCCGTCCTGATGTTCGCCGGCTTCGTGATCTTCCCGATCGTGATGGCCGCGTACTACGGCTTCTACCGGTGGAAGGGCTTCGGGCCGCCGACCGACTTCGTCGGCCTCGACAACTACGTCACCATCCTTCAGGACAAGGCGTTCCACGAGGCGCTGTGGCACAACGGCCAGATCGTCGTGCTGTCGCTGGTCCTGCAGGGCCCGATCGCCCTCGGGCTCGCCCTGCTGCTCAACCAGCGGATGCGCGGCCAGTCGGCGATCCGGGTGCTCATCTTCGTCCCGTACGTCATCGCCGAGGTGATCGTCGGCACCGCCTGGGCCCTGCTGCTGCAGACCAACGGCGCGGTGAACGACGTCCTGCGGTCGGTGGGCCTGGGCGGCCTGGCCGCCGACTGGCTGGCCAACCCCAGCCTGGCCATCTGGACGCTGATGCTGATCCTGACGTGGAAGTACGTCGGGTTCGCGGTGATCCTGTTCCTGGCCGGCATGCAGAACATCCCCGAGGAGCTGGCCGAGGCGGCCGCCGTCGACGGCGCCACCTACTGGCAGGTCCAGCGGCACATCACCCTGCCGCTGCTCGGCCCGACCATCAGGATCTGGGCCTTCCTGTCGATCATCGGCGCCCTGCAGCTGTTCGACCTGGTCTACATCATCTGGGGCCAGTACGTCGCCTCGACCGCCGGCACCTCGACCATGGCCACCTACATGGTCGTCGAGGGACGGAACGCGGCCAACTACGGCTACGGCAACGCCGTGGCCGTCGTCATCTTCGTCATCTCCATGCTCATCGCGCTCGTCTACCAGCGTTTCGTTCTGCGCCGGGACACCGAGGGCGCGCTCACCGAAGGGCGGTAGCCATGAGCACCCGCAACCCGGCCGTCTACGCCGCCGCGCTCGCGCTGATCGGCCTCATGCTCGGCCCGGTCGTCTACATCATCCTCGGCGGCTTCCGCACCAACTCGCAGATCACGACCGACCCCGCGGGGCTGCCCGACCCGTGGGCGTTCGGCAACTACACCGGCGTGCTGACCAGCGACACCTTCTGGCGCCAGGTCGGCAACTCGACGATCGCGGCCACGGCCACCACGGTCGGCGTGGTCACGCTGGGCGTGATGGCGAGCTACGTGCTGGCCCGCTACCGGTTCCGCGGGCGGGGCGCGCTGTACGCCCTGTTCGCGGCCGGTCTGATGTTCCCGGTCACGGTCGCCATCACGCCGCTCTACATCCTGGTGAAGAACCTCGGCCTGGTGAACACGCTGCCCGGCGTCATCCTCCCGCAGATCGCCTTCGGCCTGCCCACCACCATCATCATCCTGGTCCCGTTCCTGCGGGCCATCCCCAAGGAGATCGAGGAGGCCGCGGCCATCGACCGCTGCGGCCGCCTCGGCTTCTTCTGGCGGATGGTCCTGCCGCTCTCCGTGCCCGGCCTGATCACCACCGGGATCCTGGCCTTCATCGGCAGCTGGAACAGCTATCTGCTGCCGCTGTTCATCCTCAACGACCAGGACAGCTTCACCCTGCCGCTGGGCGTGCAGGCGTTCTCCTCGCAATATTCGGTCGACACCGCGAAGGTTCTGGCCTTCACGTCCTTGTCGATGATTCCGGCCCTGCTGTTCTTCAGCCTCTTCGAGCGGCGCATCGTCGGCGGCCTGACCGGCGCCGTCAAAGGTTGATCCGCGCGACGGCTTGAACGAGGCATGGGAGCGTGTGAGACTGCGCCGCGTGAATTCGTGCGTACGGCCTGTCGGTCTGTGGTGACGAGTCAGCAACGACATGTGGCCGTGCTGGTCGCATGGTGCCTCGCGGCCGGAGTGCCGATCTTCCTGCTGTCCGGGACGGCCGCCGCGCCGTACACGCAATTGGGCAGTAGTCTTCTGGCCTGTCTGGGCGCCATCCCCTGTGTCACCGCCGCCCGCCGGGTGGAGGGAAGCGCCCGTCTCGGCTGGCGCCTGCTCGCGGCCGGGAGCCTGAGCTGGGGTGTCGGCAACTTCTACTGGTCGTGGAACGAACTCGTCGTGCACGCCGAGGTGCTGTTCCCGTCCCTGGCCGACATCGGCTATCTGCTGTTCCCGCTGCTGGCCACGGCCGGGCTGTGGCTGATCGCCGGATGGACGTCGATCGGGTCCCGGGTGACCGTGCTGCTCGACGGCCTCATCGTCGGCTGCGCCCTGTTCGTGATCGGCTGGTCCCTGACGGTCCGCGAGGTGTGGGAGACCGGCGCCGACTCGGTGCTCGCGTTCGCCGTGTCGATGGCCTATCCGGTCTGTGACATCGTGCTGGCCACGGTCGCCGTGCTGCTGGCCGCCCGCACCCGCCGCGACAGCCGCGGCGTCGGCCTGCTGCTGCTCCTGGGCCTGGCCGGGATGACCGTCAGCGACGTGCTGTTCGCCCTGGACACCTCGGCCGGCACGTACACCACCGGGCAGGACTCGGACGCCGGCTGGTTCGTCGCATTCGCCGCCTGCGCCGCGGCCGGCCGGCTGGCGACCCGGTGGCCCATGAAGTTCGACCACACCGGAATGCCGGCCCGCTGGCAGACCGCCCTGCCGTACGTCCCGTTCGGACTGGCCGCGCTCGTGGTGGCCGGTCAGACGCTGGCCGGTGTCCGGGTCGACGCGGCCGAGGCGGTGCCGCTGATGATCGGGCTCCTGCTGGTCCTGCTGCGGCAGCTGTCGACGCTGCTGCACAACTCGACGCTGACCCGCCGGCTGCGGCACCAGGCCTACCACGATCCGCTGACCGGGCTCGGCAACCGCGCGCTGTTCCTGGAGAAGCTGGAGGGCGCGCTGGCCGCCGGGCAGCCGGTCGCGATCGTCTATCTCGACCTCGACGACTTCAAGATGATCAACGACTCGCTCGGGCACGACGCCGGCGACGTCGTGCTGCGCGCGGTCGGCGAGCGCCTGCGGGCCTGCTTCGCCGCGCCCGACACCATCGCCCGGTTCGGCGGCGACGAGTTCGCCGTGCTCACCTTGCGCGTCCACGGCCTGCCGGGGCAGGCCGAGTCGCTGCTCGGGATGCTGCACGAGCCGGTCGAAATCGGCGCCCGCACGGTACGCCTGGGCGCGAGCGTCGGCCTCGCGGTCTCCGACGGCCGGGCCGGGTCGGAGGACCTGCGCAAGAACGTCGACCTGGCCATGTACGCGGCCAAGGCGCAGGGCAAGAACGCGTACGCGATGTTCGAGCCCTCGATGCGGCAGGGTTTCGACCAGGAGGTCATGTGGCGGGCCGACCTCCGGCAGGCGCTGGCCGACCGGGAGCTGCACGTCGCCTTCCAGCCGATCGTCGCGCTCGACGGCGGCCGCGTGGCCGGTGTCGAGGCGCTGGCCCGCTGGCGGCACCCGCGGCTCGGCCCGGTCACGCCGGACGTGTTCGTGCCGGTCGCCGAGCGGGCCGGGCTGATCGGCGAGCTCGGCCTGCTCGTGCTGCGCCGGGCGTGCACGGAGTTCGCCTCGTGGCCGGGGTCGCGGACGGCGTATCTGTCGGTGAACGTGTCGCCCTCGCAGATGCTCGACGCCTCGTTCCCGTCGAAGGTCATCGCGACCCTGGCCGAGGCCGGTCTGCGGCCGGGGCAGCTGGTGCTCGAGGTGACCGAGAACGCGCTGGCCGACGAGTCCGAGGTGATCGGCACGCTGCGGCGCCTGCGCGAGTTCGGCATCCGGATCGCGATCGACGACTTCGGCACCGGATACGCCTCGCTGCGCTACCTGCACCGGTTCCCGGCCGACATCGTCAAGATCGACCGGACGTACGTCCAGGACATCGCCCGCGATCCGGCCGCCGTCCACATCCTCGGCACGCTGTGGCAGCTGTTCGGCGCGCTCGGGCTCACCGCCGTGGCCGAGGGCATCGAGGACCCGGCCCAGGCGGCCATGCTGGCCGAGCTGGGATGTCAGGTCGGCCAGGGCTTCCTGTACGGGCGTCCCGGCCCTCTCGGCGCCATCACGCCGGTCGCCGCAGGCTGACGGCGACCCGCAGGCCGCCGTCGTCCAGCGCGGTGGCCGTGATCGTGCCGTCGTGGGCCCGCACGATCGACCGGGCGATGGCCAGACCGAGCCCGCTGCCGCCGCTGTGGTC
Organism: Actinoplanes sp. CA-131856; assembly: GCF_050956135.1. Lineage (GTDB taxonomy): Bacteria > Actinomycetota > Actinomycetes > Mycobacteriales > Micromonosporaceae > Actinoplanes. The sequence goes on from NZ_CP191849.1 coordinate 7,664,559, forward strand.
GATGCGCCCGGTGGCGAGCCGGGTGAAGGGCTCGAACAGCCGGGCCACCTCCTCGACCGGCACCACCGGGCCGGTGTTCTCCACGATCAGGCCGGCGCCGACGGTCACCGTGACAGTGCCGCCGGGCCGGTTGTACTTGATCGCATTGTGGACGAGGTTGCGGATGAGCCGCTCCAGAAGCACGGCATCGCCCTCGACCTCGTACGGGCTCGTCTCGATCTTGATCTTGACATCGGCGTCCTCGGCAGCCCGGGTGTGCGCCTCGACGACACCGGCGGCGATGCCGTCGAGGCTCTGCGGTGTCCGCGTCCGCAGGCCCTGATCGGCCTGGCTGAGCACCAGCAGGCCCTCGATCAGGCGCTCGTTGCGGGCGTTGGTCTCCAGCAGCTGGGTCGCGAGCAGCGCCGACTGCTCCGACGTCAGCGGCTCGGCCAGGCCGACCTCGATCAGCGCGCGCTGCAGGGCGAGCGGGGTGCGCAGCTCGTGCGAGGCGTTCGCGGCGAAACTGCGCTGGCCCTCGTACCCGGCGGCGATGCCGTCCATCATCGTGTCGAGCGCCCGGCCCAGCCGCTTGATCTCGTCGCGGCCCCGGCCGGGCCGGATCCGGTGTCCGAGGTTCTGCGGGCCGACCTGGGTGATGACCGGCAGCATCCGGCGTACGGGCGTGAGGACCCACCACACCAGCAGCGGCACGATCAGTAGCGTCGCCGCCAGCACGATCCCGTACTGCGGCAGGTTGTCGATCGGGATCTTGCGGGTGATCCGGCACGCCATGCCGTCGACGTCGCCTTCGAAACAGGGCGAATAGTACGGCGGACTCCACGGCAGCTGCGTATAGACGAACAAGGCGACGAAGACGAAGGTGACGGTGGCGAACACCGCGACCGCCAGCCGCGCGCGCAGTCCCATCAGCGCAGCCCGACGCGGTAGCCGGCCCGCGGCACCGTCTGCACGACCTGCGGCTCGCCGAGCTTGCGGCGCAGCGTGGAGACGGTCACCCGCACGACGTTGCTGAACGGGTCGGCGTGCTCGTCCCAGACCTGCTCCAGCAGGTCCTCGGTGGTGACGGCCTGGCCCTGGGCCCGCATGAGGGTGTGCAGGACGCCGAACTCCTTGTGGGTCAGCGCCAGCGGCCGCCCGTCGCGGCTCGCGGTGCGGGTCGCCACGTCGAGCTCGACGCCGTCGCGCTCCAGCACCGGCGGCAGGGCCGGGGCCGTGCGCCGGGCCAGCGCCTGCACCCGGGCCACCAGCTCGGCGAAGGCGAACGGTTTGGTCAGATAGTCGTCGGCGCCCAGGCCGAGACCCTCGACCCGGTCGTAGATGCCGCAGGCGGCGGTGAGCAGCAGCACCCGGGTGGCGAGCCGCTGCTCGGCGATCCAGCGGCAGACGTCGTCGCCGGTCGCCCCGGGCATGTCCCGGTCGAGCACCGCCACGTCGTACCGGTTGATCCCGATCTTCTCCATCGCCTCCGCGCCGTCGTAGGCGATGTCGACCGCCATGGCCGCGCGCCGCAGGCCCACGGCGATCGTCTCGGCCAGCAACCGCTCGTCGTCCGCCACCAGAACTCGCACGCCGGCCATGCTGCCATGATCCGTATAAGGTCCCGATAAGGTCACGCCACCAGGAACGTCCCGGTCATGAAGATCACCAGGAAGACCGCGTGCAGGGCCGCGCCGACCACCAGGACCGTGCGGTCGGCCACCTGGTTGGCGCCCATCCGGGCCAGCACCAGGAAGATCGCCACCGCCTCCATCGCGTACCGCGCCGCCGACTGCATCGAGCGGCCGCCGACCTCGGTCGACATCAGCATGACGAGGGTGATCCCGCCCTGCACGACCAGGTAGATCTGGTCACGGCGGAACTTGAACGGGCCTTTCAGGCAGAGGATCAGCAGCACCACCGCGACCAGGACCGTGCCGGCGTCCAGAACGGCGCTGATGGTGGCCTTGTCCAGCGGCCCGGCGATCTGCCGGACCGAGATGAGCCACGCCTCCCCCGGGACCGTGTACCTCCGGCCCCATTCGTCCTGGGCGATGCTGAACTGGACCGGGCTGCCCAGCTCGATCCAGCAGTAGACGCTGTAGCCGACCACTCCCAACGGCACGAGGGCCACCCCGAGCACGTCGGTGCGGAGCCGCCACTTCGTCTGGCGAAGATATTCGACGGCCAGCGGGGCGATCAGCAGCACCCCGAACAGCCGGGTGGCCGACGAGAAGGCGCCCAGGGTGCCCGCCAGCCACCAGTGCCCGCGCCGCGCGGCGTACAGCGCCCCGACCACGAGCAGCAGGAACAGCGACTCGTTGTAGCCGATGAACAGGAAGAACCCCATCGGGAAGACGGCGAGATACCAGGCGGCCCGCTGTGCCACCCGCGGCCCGAACTCGTAGTCGGCCAGCCGGTAGAGCAGGACCAGGGCGCCGAACGCGGCCGCGTTGGCCACGAAGAGCGCGGCGGCCGGACCGCCGCCGAACAGGTGGATCAGCATCGGGTACAGCGGGAAGAAGGCCGGGAAGCCCGGGCCCAGGTGATAGCCGCTCTCGGCGATCCGCACGTAGTGCCCGGCGTCCCACCCGTTCCAGGCCAGGACGATCGACCACAGATCGGGAGCGGGGCCGTCGCCCTGGTAGGTCAGCCAGGCGAGCGCGCCCACCACGAGATGGACGACGGCCGTGGCCGACCACACCGCGAGCGCCGCCAGCGACGCCGAACGCCACGGCCGGCGGACCGGCACGGCGACGTCTGGCGCGACGAGTACGTCTTTCACAAGTTCCACGCGGACACGGTGGCCGAGCGCGGATAAGGCCCGGTTAAAGGCTCACCGGAAGCACCAGACGGAAGCGGGCGCCCGCGCCGGCGGCGGTCGTCAGCTCGATGTCGCCGCCGTGGGCCCGGGCCAGGGAGCGGGCGATGGCGAGACCCAGACCGGCGCTGGCGCCGCCGGCCCGGGTGCGTGACCGGTCCGTGCGGTAGAAGCGGTCGAAGACCCGCCCGGCCTGGACGGCCGTCATCCCGGGCCCGCTGTCCGCCACCTCCAGCACCGCCTGCCCGCCGACCGTGCCGACGCCGATCCGGACGGCGGTGCCGGGCGGGGTGTGCGCGATCGCGTTGCCGACCAGGTTGGCCACCACCTGCCGCAGGCGGGCCTCGTCGGCGTCGACCGGAGCCGGGCCGGGTGGGCCGTCGCCGCCGGGCCCGGTCACCTCGACCGGCCGCGACGGGTCGAGGGCCCGCACGTCGTGCCGGGCGTCGGTGGCCAGCGTGCGCAGGTCCATCGGTCCCCGGTCGAGCCGTCCCTCGGGGGCGTCGTCGAGCCGGGCCAGCAGCAGCAGGTCCTCGGTGAGCGCGGTGAGCCGGGCCGCCTCGCGGCCGATGCGGCGCATCGCCTCGTCGACCTCGGCCGGTGTGGTCACGGCGCCCATCCGGTGCAGGTCGGCCGAGCCCTTGATGACGAACAGCGGGGTCCGCAGCTCGTGGCTGACGTCCGACACGAAGGTCCGCATCCGCGCCTCGGAGGCGGCCCGCCCGGCGAACGCCGTCTCGAGCTGGCCCAGCATCGTGTTCAGCGAGCCCGCGAGGTGCCCGATCTCGGTGGCCGGCGGCGCGATGGCCGGCACCCGCGAGGAAAGGTCGCCGGCGGCGATCGCGGCGGCCGTGCGCTCGATCGTGCGCAGCGGCCGCAGTCCCCGGCCCAGGGCGAACCAGCCGAGCCCGGTCAGCAGGACGAGCAGCACGCCGCCGCTGGCGAGGCTGGTCGTCCGCAGCTGGGCGACGGTGGCGTCGGCCTGGGCCATCGGCGTCGCGGCGACCACCGTCGCGTCACCCGGGACCGCGCGGGCCGCGACCGCCCGCCAGCGTCCCGAGCCGTCGGCCGCGCGCAGGAAGACCCCGGAGCCGTCGGCCGGAATGGCCCGCAGGTCGGCCACCGGCGGCAGCCCGGCCCGGTCCTGCCGGGAGGAGAGGATTCCCTCGGCCACGCCGCCGTCCGCGTCGAGATAGACCAGATACGGGGCGCCGATCAGGTCGAGGGCGGGGTCGAGAACACCGGCCTCGGCGGCGGCGCTCGCCGATCGGGGCCGGTCCGCCGGCACCCGCGCGATCAGCGTGGTGAGGGAGGCCAGCTGGGTGTCGAGGCGTTCCAGCTGGTAGTGCTCGAGCCGGTCGGCGACGACCGTGCCGGCCAGGCCCAGCCCGGCCAGCAACAGGGCCGCGGTGATCAGCAGCAGCCGGACGCGCAGGCTCATGGGCGCGGCCCGCGCATGACGTAGCCGACACCGTGGACGGTCTGGATGAGCCGGGGATCGGCCGTGTCGACCTTGCGCCGCAGATAGGAGATGTAGGTGTCCACGATGCTGGCGTCGCCGCCGAAGTCGAAGTGCCACACCCGTTCCAGGATCTGTGCCTTGGTCACCACCCGGCCGGCGTTCTCCATGAGGTAGCGCAGCAGCCGGAACTCGGTGGGCGAGACGCGCACCGGCCGCCCGTCCCGGGTCACCTGATGACCCTCGGCGTCGAGAGCGAGCGGGCCGACCGTCAGCAGGCCGGCGTGGTGACCGGAGGTGCGGCGCAGGATGGCCCGGATCCGGGCGATCAGCTCCTCGAGGTCGAACGGCTTGGTCACGTAGTCGTCGGCGCCGAGCGACAGCCCCGTCACTTTGTCGGCCTGCCCGTCGCGGGCGGTCAGGAAGAGCACGGGCACCGGGCCGGCGCGCCCTTGCGTGCGTTGCTCGCGCAGACGCCGTACCACCTCGAAGCCGTCCATGTCCGGCAGGCCGACGTCGAGCAGCACGAGATCGGGTGGGTCGCCGGCGGCCGAGGCCATCGCCTCGGCCGCCGTGCCCGCCGAGTCGACCCGGAAGCCGGCGAACCGCAGCGTCGCCGAGAGCAGTTCCCGCACGGTGGCCTCGTCGTCCACCACCAGCAACCGTTCCGTCATGACGGCCAGCCTACGAACGCCCGGCGACGGCCATCAGACGTCGCGCCGTCGGAAGACCACGAACGCGACGGCCAGCACCGCCGCGACACCGAGGCACATGCCGCCGAGATTCATCCAGGGGTGCGGATAGTCCGGGTCGGCGACCGTGCCGAGGGCGGCCGCCCCGCCGATGGTCGGCCAGAAGTCGAAGAGGCCTTGCATCCACGACGGGAACAGACCGGCCAGCGCCGGCACCAACAGGATGACGCCGACCAGCGTGGCCAGCGCCCCGGCCGTGGCCCGCATGATCGTGCCGAGCCCGACGGCCAGCAACGCGATCGCGGCCAGATAGAGGCCACCGGCGAACACCGCGGAGAGCACCCCGCTGTCGCCGAGCTCCGCGCTCGGCACGCCCTGCCGGGCCAGCAGCGGCTGCCCGAGGAGGAAGGCGGCGAACATCAGCGCCTCGCCCGCCACCACGGCGACGACCGCGGCCAGCGCCACCTTGGCCGCCAGCACCCGACCGCGCCGGGGCGCCGCCGTCAGCGTCGTGCGCATCAGCCCGGTCGCGAACTCCGAGGTGACCACGAGGATGCCCAGCACCCCGATGATCAGCTGAGCGACGATGTACGAGGTGAGGCTGTGCCCGGTCGGGTCCCAGGCCAGCCGGTCGGCCTCGGTGGCGGTCTCCCAGGTGCGGCCGGCGCCGTTGGCGGCCAGGGCGGTGATACCCAGCCCGACGGCGAACAGGCAGGCCAGCGTGTACCAGGTGGAGCGCAGGCCGCGCAGCTTGACCCATTCGGCGCGCAGCGCGTTCACGCCGCCACCCCCTGATAGTCGACGCTGTCGCGGGTGAGCTCCATGAAGACGTCCTCGAGCGAGGCCCGCCGCGGGGTGAGCTCGCTCAGCACGACCCCGTGGAACGCGGCCAGCCGACCGATGTCACCGGCGCTCATCCCGGACACCACCAGTGACGCCTCGAGACCCTCCTGGACGCCGGCCCCGGCCGCCGACAGGCGCCGGGCGAAGACGGCCGGGTCGTCCGCGCGGACCAGTACGGTGCCCTCGCCGCTCGCCCCGGTCAGCTCGCTGACGGCGGCGTCGGCCACGAGCCGCCCCCGGCCGATGACGACCAGGCGGTCGGCGGTCCGCGCCATCTCGCTCATCAGGTGGCTGGAGACCAGCACGGCGCGGCCCTCCGCCGCGAGCGACCGCATCAGGTCGCGCGCCCAGCGGATGCCCTCGGGGTCGAGTCCGTTCACCGGCTCGTCGAAGATCAGCACCTTCGGGTCGCCGAGCAACGCCGCCGCGATGCCGAGCCGTTGCCGCATGCCCAGCGAGAAGCCGCCCGCGCGCTTGCCGGCCACGCGTTCGAGCCCGGTGCGGGCCAGCACCTCGCCCACCCGCCGCCGGGGCAGCCCGTTGCTGACGGCCAGCGCGAGCAGGTGGTCGTGCGCCGTACGGCCACCGTGCACGGCTCCGGCGTCGAGCAGCGCGCCGACCTCGAGCAGCGGCACCGGAAGCTCCGTGTAGCGGCGCCCACCGATGGTGACCGATCCCCGGTCCGGCGCGGCCAGCCCGACGATCATCCGCAGGGTGGTGGACTTGCCGGCCCCGTTCGGGCCGAGGAAGCCGGTCACCTGGCCGGCCTCGACGGTGAACGACAGGTCGTCCACCACGGTGTCGGGCCCGTACCGCTTGGTCAGGCCCCTTACCTCGATCATGCTCATGCCGCCGATGCTGGCCGACCCGGCTGACCGGCTTCTCAGCGCTTCTGGGAGAACTCTGGGAGATTCCCCGCTCGGGCCGCCGGAGCGTCCGGATCACACAGGAAACTCTCCGGGCCGGTACCGGCGCTCGATGTGCCCCGCCAGGTCGCGCGGGTAGAAGTAGACCGGCCGCAGATCGCCGTTCGCGTAGCGGACGGCCTGGTCGTTGAAGTGCGGCGACGCGGGATCGCCACTGGCACCGCCGGCCGTGATGGCCCAGGCCCGCAGCGTCGGCCCGAACTCGACGACCGCCACGAAGCTGTTGCCGCTCGTGCCGTAGTAGCGCTTGGTGCCCGGATAGCGCCGCGCCCCGAACGAGGCCAGCGAACCCCACTGTCCCGACGTGAACGGCACCGGGATGCTGGGCTTGCTGTCGTCGAAGGTCTGTGTGATGGCGCCGTCGTTGCGCTGGAACCGGTTGATCTCACCCCACGGCACCCGCCAGCTCCCGAAGTCCTGGGTGAGCCGGTCCACCGCCTGATCGAGCGCGGCCAGCCACTGCGCGCCGGTGACCTGCTCGGTCCCGGAGCCCCAGATCGGCAGTCCGGCGTCACGGGCGGCTTCGCCCCAGAACACCGCCAGCGAGGTCGCCGTCGACTGGTAGCCCCACCGGAAGTCCCACCGCCGCAGCAGGTCGACCGGTCCGGCCAGCCGCGCCCGTTGCGCGTCGCCCGGCGGCAGCTTCTGCCAGGCCGCGACGACCCGCGGGACGAGGCGGGCGAAGGCGGTGAGGTACGGATCGAAGGCGGCGTCCCGGAGCGTACGGAGGGTGAAGTCCCGCCGGGCCGAAAGCACCCGGATGGCCTGGGGGCCGCGCGGGTTCTCACCGGCCTGGTCGAAGTAGCGCGGATAGTCCTCGGCGTCCGGGCTGTCCGGGCCGGCCGCCGTCCACGGCCAGTTGTTGGTGTTGAAGGCCCAGCCGATCCGCGGGTTCACCGCCTGCGGCAGGCTCGCGAGGCTGTGCAGGCCGCGCCAGTCGGTGGCCGGGTCGCTGCCGTCGACCGGCTGCCGGAAGTCGAAGCGGTCGTCGCGGACCGGCATGAACTGCGGCACCAGGAAGGCGGTATTGCCGCTGCTGTCGGCGAACAGCGTGTTGTTCGAGCTGTTCGCCTTGAGGCCGGCGACGCGGATGAACTCCTGGTAGTTGCGCGTCTTGGTGCGCAGGAAGCTCTGCTGCAGGGCCGGCACGGGCTTGTTCATGAGCGCGAAGGCGATCCACTTGCCGTCTGCCTCGCGCACGATCGGGCCGTGGTGGGTGGCGTACGTGGTGAAGGTCCGCTTGGCCCGTCCGCCGTCGGCCGTGCGGTACGCCAGCGTGACGGTCTTCGTGCTGATCGGGCGCCACTGGTGGCCGTACCGGTAACGCAGTTCGGTGTCGACGGTCTCGGCGAACTCGTCCACGTTGTCCACGCCGCTGGAGGTGTGCATCCAGCCCGCGTTCGCGTTGAAGCCCTGATAGATGAAGAACTGCCCCCACGTCGCGGCGCCGTAGACGTCGAGCCCCTCGCCGCTGGTCACGTGCTGTTCGGAGCGGAAGAAGAAGCTGGTGTGCGGATTGATCAGCAGCAGCGCGTGCCCGTCGCGGGTGTGGTGCGGCGCGATGGCGAAGCCGTTGGAGCCGCGCGGCTCGCGATCCTCGGCGGCCGGCTCGGCCACGGCGCGCTTGGTGTAGAAGGCTTCGAGCTGGCTGAGCGGCACCCGCTCGATGTCGCCGCCGATGCTGCCCTCGGAGAAGCTCAGCGGCATCCACGGCTCGAAGCGGGTGAGCACCCGGGGCCGCACCTCGGGATGGGTGGCCAGATAGAAGTTGAGCCCGTCGGCCCAGGCCTGCATGAGCCGGCGCAGCCAGGCCGGGCTGCGGGCGTAGTCGCGCTTCAGCTCACCCGGCTCGAGCCAGAGCCGCTGGCGCAGGTCCTGCCAGATCGCGGTCTCGCCCTCGGCCTCGGCGAGCCGGCCCAGGCTCACCAGATAGTTGCGTTCGACGCGGGGGAAGTCGTCCTCGGCCTGGGCGTACATCATCCCGAAGACCGCGTCGGCATCGCTGCGGCCGACGATGTGGGGAATGCCCCAGTCGTCACGCGTGATCGTCACCCGCGCGGCCTGCTTGCGCCACCGGGCGACCTCGGGTGTGTCCTTTCCGGCCGCGGTCGCCGGGCCCGGCGGCAGCCCCACCGCGGCGACGGCCGCGGCGCCCACCGCTCCACCCAGGATCCGGCGACGGCTCAATCCGTGGTCCACCATCCCGGCACCATATCGTCATTCATCGATCGATGGCAGCGTCAGCCGCGGGGCAGCACCCCCAGGAGCGCGGCGGTCAGCGCGAGCCGCAGGGATTCGCGCAGATCCATGTGGAAGCGGGCGAGCTCGGGCTCGGCCTGATAGGCCGCTCGCAGGCTGGGCGGGGGTGTGCTGTACGCCGACAGCGCGCCGGCCAGCACCATGGCCTGGAGGCTGAACAGGGTCGCGCCCTCTCCCAGCTCGGGCAGGCACTTCTCGATCAGGGCGGTCATCGTCGTCAGGCGCTCCAGCGAGGCGCGCTTGTAGCGGGCCACGACCTCGACCGAGACGTTGTGCTCCAGCACGCTGCCCTGCGCGCCGAAGAGGTCGCACAGCACCACCCGGCCGGCCAGCGAACGGCTGAGCACCTCGGCCACCACGGTCGCCCGCTCAGCCATGGGCGCGCCCTCGTCGACGGTCAACTCGCCCGCCAGCTCGGTCAGCCACTCCCGCAGGAGATGGTCGAGCACCTCCAGCAGCACCGCCTCGCGCGACTCGAAGTAGCGCAGCACGTTCGGCTTGGCCAGGCCGACCCGGCGACTGAGCTCGTTCAGGGTCACTGCGGCCACCGGCATCTCGTCGAGCATCGCCGCCGCCACGTCGAGGATGGCCCGGCGGCGGATCTCCCGCTGCTCCTCGGTGCGCGCCCGCTGGAAAGTCACGATCACCAGCCTAACTTAAGTACCCCCGGTACGTTGACATCGTACCTTCGGTACTTTAACGTCGGACAAGCAAGATACCTCCGGTACTTAATCAAGGGAGCCCGACATGAACTGGACGACGACCGACATTCCCAGCCAGCGCGGCCGGGTGGCCGTGGTGACCGGGGCCAACACCGGACTGGGATACGAGACCGCGCGGGCGCTGGCCGAGCGCGGCGCGTCGGTGGTGCTCGCCGTGCGCGACGTCGAGAAGGGCGAGCGCGCCGCGGCCGGCATGACCGGCGACGTCACGGTGCAGGCGCTCGACCTGACCTCGCTCGACTCCGTCCGCGCGGCGGCGGCCGGCCTGCGGTCCCGGCTCGACCGGATCGACCTGCTGATCAACAACGCCGGCGTGATGTACACACCGAGGCAGACCACCCGGGACGGCTTCGAGACGCAGTTCGGCACCAACCATCTCGGCCACTTCGCGCTCACCGGCCTGCTGCTCGACCTGATGCTGCCGGTTGCCGGCTCCCGCGTGGTGACGGTCAGCAGCACCGGTCACCGCATCCGGGCCGCCATCCACTTCGACGACCTCCAGTGGGAGCGGTCGTACAGCCGGGTCGGCGCCTACGGCCAGTCCAAGCTGGCCAACCTGATGTTCACGTACGAGTTGCAGCGCCGCCTGGCCCCGCACGGCACCACCGTCGCGCTGGCCGCGCACCCCGGCCTGTCCAGCACCGAGCTCGCCCGCAACACCCCGGCCGCCCTGCGGCTCCCGCTCACCTGGCTGGCCCCGGTCATCACCCAGACGCCGGCGAGGGGCGCGCTTCCCACCCTGCGCGCCGCCACCGATCCGGCCGCCCTCGGCGGGCAGTACTACGCGCCCGGCGGGCGCTACGAGATCAAAGGCCACCCCCGGCTGGTCACGTCCAGCCCGCAGTCGTACGAGGTGGCCGTCCAGCAGCGGCTGTGGGCGGTCTCCGAGGACCTCACCGGGGTCACGTTCCCCGTCGTCCCGTCGGTCAGCCGCCCGTGAGCGCTCCCCGGTGCCGCCGCAGCCAGGCCGCCTGGCCGCCGTCGATCAGCAGATCGGTGCCGGTGATGTAGAGCGATCCCGGTCCGGTCAGAAAGGCGACCGCCTCGGCGATCTCGGCCGGGGTGCCGGTGCGGCCGATGCCGCAGGCGTCCAGCATGGCCATCATGTGGTGACCGGAGGCCGAGTCCCGTTCGGCCCTGGCCATCGCGGTGGCGACGACGCCGGGGCTGATCGAGTTGATCCGAGCGCCACTCCGGTTGAAGGCGAGCGCCGCGGCCTCGACCCACGCGGTAGCCGCACGACCCGAGCCGCGCGGACAGCGATCGACGCAGATCGACGTCGGGGACCGCCGCCAGCAGGTGGCGACCGTATGTCGCGGACACCCGGTCATCCTAGAAGCAGCGGAAGCCGGACGCGCACGGCGAACGTGCCGCCGGGCTCGAAGCCGGCGTCCAGGGTGCCGCCGGCGATCTGCGCCCTCTCCCCCATGCCGATCAGGCCGTTGCCCGAGCCCTCACCCCGGCGGCCCCGGTGGGCCGGGTTGGTGACCACCATGTCGAGCTGGTCGCCGGAGTAGGTCAGGGCCACGTGGGCCCGGTTCCGCGTGCCGTGCTTGCCGGCGTTGGTCAGCGCCTCCTGGAGGATCCGATAGGCGGCCAGGTCACCGGTCGGGGTCAGCCGGCGGACCGGCCCGTCGCGCTCGACGGTGACCGCGAATCCGGTGGTGCGGAAGGAGCCGACCAGATCGTCGATCCGCTCGAACGACGGCGCCGGCTGGCGGCTCTCCGGCTCGTCGTCGCGGCGCAGCAGGCCGACCGTGGCCCGCAGCTCGTCGAGGGCGGCCCGGCTGGTCACTTGGATGCCGGCCAGGGCCTCGTACGCCTTGTCGGGACTGCTCCTCATCAGATGGTGCGCCACCCCGGCCTGCGCGTTGACCAGGGTGATGTGGTGGGCGACGACGTCATGCAGGTCGCGGGCGATGCGCACGCGCTCCTCGCGGACCCGGCGCCGGGCCTCCTCCTCGCGGGTGAGCTCGGCCTGCGCGGCCCGGCGGCGCTCCTGCTGGAGCACGACGCGGTTGTTGCGGACCGAGTCACCGACAGCGACCGCGGCCGCCACGTAGTTCAGCGGCACCAGCACGCGGATGTCCAGCAGGTGATCGGGCAGCCACAGGGCCGAGCTCCCGGCCAGCAGGGCGGCCGATCCGGCGGCCATGAGCCACGCCGTCCGCCGGTCGACGGTGGTGCCGAGGGTGTAGAGCGCGACGATGGCGGCCACGCTGACCAGCACCTCGTGATCGCCGAAGAGCGGCAGCGCGCTGCCGGCCAGCACCGTGACGGCGGTGACCGTGCGCGGCAGGCGCAGTCGCAGCAGCAGGGCGGCCGAGGCCACGAAGATCAGAATCAGCTGGGCGCCGGTCGGCCCGCGCAGCCCGGCCGTGCCGTTGCCGAAGGCGAGCATGGCCAGCTCGATCATGACGGTGAGCACCGGCGGGACGACGACGAACCACCACGGCCGCGTCCTCATCGGCCGGTCCGCGGGGTGACCAGGCCGGTCTCGTAGGCGAACACCACCAGCTGGGCCCGGTCGCGGGAGCCGGTCTTCATCATGGCCCGGTTGATGTGGGTCTTGGCGGTGGCGGCACTGATCGACAACCGGCCGGCGATCTCGGAGTTGGACAGGCCGGTGCCGACCAGTGCCGTGATCTCGAGCTCGCGGGCGGTGAGGTCCACGGGCGGCACCACGGCGGCCGGCTCCCGCAGGGTGAGGAAGCGCCCGATCAGCGCCGTGGTCGCCGACGGGGACAGCAGCGACTCGCCGGCCGCGACGACCCGGATGGCCTGCAACAGGTCCTCCGGGTCGACGCCCTTGCCGAGGAAGCCGCTGGCCCCGGCCCGCAGGGCGGCCACCACCAGCTCGTCGGTCTCGAAGGTGGTGAGCACGAGGATCCGGGTGCCGGCGAGCGTGCCGTCGGCGGTGATCCGGCCGGTGGCCTCGATGCCGTCGGCGCCGGGCATCCGGATGTCCATCAGGACGACGTCGGGCCGGCTCCGCCGCGCTCCCGCGACCGCCTCGTCGCCCGTGGCGGCCTCGTCGACCACCTCCATGTCCGCCTCCGCGTCGATCAGCAGGCGGAACGTCGCCCGCAGCAGCGCCTGGTCGTCGGCGAGCAGCACCCGAATGGTCACGCGTCAAACCTTTCCGTCGGCGGCCGGTCGCCGCAGCCCGGGCCGGGCCCGTCCCCCGTCAGTGTTCCTGGCCCGCCCCGGCCAGCGCCGGTTCCCGGTGCGCCGGCTCGGCGCCCTCCACCGACACGCGCGGGGTGACCTTCGCCGCCCAGCGCGGATAGAACCAGTTGGCGCGGCCGATCAGCGTCATGAGCGCCGGGATCAGGGTCATGCGGACCACGAACGCGTCCACCACCACCGCCACCGCGAGCCCGATGCCGATCATCGAGACGATCCGCTCGCCGCTGAAGCCGAAGGACGCGAAGACGAACAGCATGATGCCGGCCGCGGCGGCGATCACCTGGGCGGTCTCGGTCAGTCCGGCCCGCACGGCCCGGCGGTTGTCGCGGGTGTGCGTGAACTCCTCGTGCATCCGGCTCACCAGGAACACCTGGTAGTCCATGGACAGGCCGAACATGATGCCCATGACCAGGACCGGGATGAGATAGGTGACAGGGGCCCCGGTACCGACGCCGAGCAGCTCCGATCCCCACCCGAACTGGAAGATGGCGGTGACCGCGCCCAGGCCGACGAAGATGGTGGCGATGTTGCTGATCGCCCCCACCAGCGGCACGAGCAGGCTGCGGAAGGCGACCGCCAGCAGCAGGAAGCCGATCAGGGCGATCAGGCCCAGATAGAGAGGCAGCTTGCTCATCAGCGCGCCGGCCAGGTCGATGCTGCTGGCGGTCGAGCCGCCCACGTAGACCCGCAGGCCCGAGGCCGGGATGACGTCGTCGCGCAGGCGCTCGACCAGATCGGCCGTCTCGGCGGTCTGGGCGCTGGTGCGCGGGACGACAGTGGCCACCGAGATCTTCGGACCGGGCCGGGAGGTCACCGAGGCGACGTCGTCCACCGACGGCAGCCGCTTGACCAGGCCGGCGAAGGCCTGCGCGGAGGCGGCGTCCGGCGTTTCCGCGACCAGCAGCAGCGAGGCGTCGAAGCCGGCGCCGAAACCACCGGCCATCAGCTCGTAGTAGTGGCGCCCGGCCGAACCGGCCGGATCGCTGCTGGCGTCGGCGTCACCGACGCGCAGCGACAGCACCGGCGAGGCCAGCACCAGCACGACCACCAGGGCCGCGCCGGCCGACCGCAGCGGCGCGCGCTGCACCAGGGCCGCCCACCGGGCACCCCGTCCCGGGCCCGCGACGATCGGCGTGCCGGTGGCCAGCGCCGTCCGCTGCCGGCGCGACAGCACCTTCCGGCCCAGCAGACCCAGCAGCGCGGGCAGCAGGGTGAGCGCGGCGGCGACGGTGAACAGCACGGTCACGGCGGCCGCCTGGGCCATGCCGGTGAGAATGCCGAGCTTGACGACGTACATGCCGAGCAGCGCGACGATCACGGTGAGCCCGGCGAAGATCACGGCGCGGCCGGAGGTGGTGACGGCCTTGACGATGGCGTCCGGCACGGAGTCGCCGGCCATCAGCGCCTGGCGGTAGCGGTTGACGATGAACAGGGCGTAGTCGATGCCGACGCCGAGGCCGATCAGGGCGCCCATGGTGAGGCTGGTCGCGGCGAGGTCGACGACGTGCGCGGCCAGGACGACGACGAGCAGCGAGGTGGCAACTCCGACGACGCCGGTGATGATCGGCAGGGCGGCGGCCCAGGCCGACCGGAAGACCAGGAACAGGATGACCAGGGCGGCCAGCAGGCCGACGGCCTCCCCGCCGTGCGACCCGCCGGGCTGCTCGGTGAAGGCCGGGCCACCCAGCTCGACGTCGAGGCCGGAGCCGCGCAAGGCCGTCGCGGCCTGCTCGACGCCGGTGGTGTCGGCGTCCTCGGTGAGCGTGACCGTGGCGTACGCGGTCTGTGCCTCGGTGTTGATCTGGGCTTTGCCCGCGCTGCTGTAGGGGCTGACCACGCCGGTGACGCCGGGCAGGCCGGCGATCCGGTCGAGCACGCCGCCGACCTGCCCGCGAACGGCGGCGGAATCGACGGCGCCGCTCTCGGCGTGCCAGACGATGGTGCCCGAGGTGGTGCCCGCCGCCGCCGCGCCGTTGGCCTCGGCCAGCAGGCTGTAGGCGGTGCCGGATTCACTGTCCGGCATGCCGGCGTCATCGGAGAACGCCGTGCCGAGGCTCAGCGCCAGAGCGGCCAGGACGAGCAGAGCGGCGATCCAGCCACCGACGACGGCGAACCGCCACCGAAAGCAGCCGCGAGCAAGTGAAGTCATGCCTCAAGGGTCCCGTTGACCTGCACTTTCGTCGTCAACCCAGCGCGGTGATCGCGCATACCGCAGGCGCGGTACACGCGATCGTTTTTTAGATCACATGAACTAGAAAAGACTGGACCGGGGCCCCGCTTCCGGCGCAGTCTGGATCGGTAAGTAGTTCATCTGATCTAAAAAAGGAGACTCCCATGACGTCGACACCAGCTCAGGACCGGATGCGCCTCGGCGGCGGGCTTCTGTGGTTCGCGAGCCTGCTGTGGTTCTTCGGGCAATACGCGGCCCAGGCCGCCTGGCGTACGCCCTACTCACTGACCCGCAACTACGTCAGCGACCTCGGCGCCACCACGTGCGGCGACTTTCCCGCCGGCTCGGGGCGTTACGTCTGCTCCCCGCTGCACGCGGTCATGAACACGTCGTTCGTGCTGTGGGGAACGGTGTGGCTGCTCGGCGGGCTGCTGTTCGCCGCGGCCGACACCCGTCGCTCCGGCCGGCTCTCGTACGGGCTCATCGCGCTCGGCGGCCTCGGCACCATCGTGGTCGGGCTCGTGCCCGAGAACGCCGACTTCACCGTGCACAGCGTGGCCGCCGCCGTGCAGACCTTCGCCGTCGCCGCGGGGCTGGCCGTCCTCGGCGCCCATCTGCTGCGCACGGGTCACCGCGCCGCCGGCACGCTCACCGTGCTGGTGGCGTTCACCTCGGTCGCCGGCATCGTGGCCACCGCCGCCGCCGAGTCGTCCGGCGCCTTCGCCGGGATCGGGCTCGGCGTGTGGGAGCGCGGCTCGCTGTGGCCGCTGCCGATCTGGCTGGCCGCCGCCGGCACCGCGCGGCTCTGGTCGGCCATCACTCTCCCGCGCCCGCCGTATGCCACGGCCGCGCACGCGGCACACTGATCGTCATGCCCCGCATCGTCGACCACGCCGCCCGCCGGGCGCAGATCAGCGCCGCCACCTGGCGCGTCATCGAACGCGGGGGCCTGCCCGCCGTCACTCTGCGCTCGGTGGCCCAGGAGGCCGGCATCGCGCTCGGCGTGCTCGGCCACTACTTCGCCAGCAAGGAGGACATCCTGCTCGACGCGCACCGGATGGCCTACGACCGGGCGATCGCGCGGGTGGTGCGCACGACGGCCGGGCTCGAGGGCCTGGCCGCCCTGCGTGAGGCTCTGCTTCAGGCCCTGCCCCTCGACGAGGACCGCCGCCTGGAAGCGCGGATCGACATCGCGTTCATCGGCCTGACCCTGACCGATCCCCGCCTGCTGCGCACCCGGCGCGAATCCGGCGACGCGCTGCGCCGGCTCACCCTGGGCTGCCTGGCCCAGGCCCGCGAGCGCGGCGAGCTGCGCGACGGCCTCGACGACAGCGTCGCCGCCGACGCGTGTCTCACACTCATCGACGGCGCCTCCATCATGGGCCTGCTGCACACCGGCGACCCGGCCGTCACCGCCCGGCTCACCGCGCTGGTGGACGACTACATCGGGAAGCTCGCCCGTTAGCTGTTCTTCGTGACGACGACCTTCGTGCCCGAGGCCTTGACGGTGTACGCCACGGTCTTGCGCGTCCACGGGTTCGTCGCGTACACCCGTACGCCCTTCGTGACGTTCCTGGTCTTCACCATCGTCACGGTCAGCGCCGCGTTGGCCGCGGTCACGTCGCGCCGCACCACCTGGCGCAGCGTCGCCACCTTGACCTTGTGGCCGCGGGCGGCCTTCCGGGTGTCGGCCGCGCCCCGCTGGGCCACCAGCTTGACCGTGGCCGCCATGTCCAGATAGGCCATGCCCTGGGTCAGCGCCGCGGCGCCGATCGTGGCCGGCGCCGCCGGGACGGTCACGCGCTGCGGGCCGTACGTGTACGTCAGGGCCACGTTCACGCCGTCGTCGGTCGCCCGCGCGGACGCGAGCACCCCGGCCGCGTCCACGTGCATGGTCACGGCCGCGCCGCCCTCGTCGCGGAACTTGTAGTCGACCGTGCCGTCGTCGTGCGCCGTCCGGGTGCCCGCGCGGGCGGTGTCCTCGGTCAGCACCGTCGACGGTGCGATGCCGGCGTCCTTCACGTACGACTCGAGCTTGAGCGCCTTGTTCGCCGTGAACACGAACTTGACCGCCGGACGGCCCATCATCTTGACCGCCGAGCGCGCCGACGGGTCGGCCAGATATTCGTAGAGACCCTTGCCCGCCACCGCGTAGTCGGCCGTCATCTGCCGGCCGATGATGGTCCGGTCGAACACCACGCCCGCGGACGGGTCGACGACGAACAGCCCCGAGGCCGACAGCTGCCCGGACAGCCCCATGGTGGCCTTCCAGCCCTGGGACGTGGCCGCCGTCGACGTGGCCGCCACCGCCTTGAGCGCCGCCGACATCTCGGCCGGGGACAGGGACGTCGTCGTGTCCGCGGCGTACGCGGCACCCGGGCCGGCGAGAACGGCGGTCATCGATACGGCGGCCGTCAGCGCCACGGGCCGGGACAGTCGGAACATACGCACCTCACGCAAGATCTTCGAACGGGATCACCACCATATCGCCGCTAAATGGGGCGAAATATCATCTATATGGGCGAGATGGTTGCCGGGAAGATCGCTACACCTGGCTCTCCGGCCGAGCCGTCACCTATGGCATAGACGTCGGTTGATATTTGGACAGTTTGGTGCAACTCTGAGTGGGAGCGCTCCCAACGCCCGATCACCGACGAATGGAGGCATACCGTGCGATCCCCCTCAGCCGTACGCCGTCATCCCCTCCGGGTGCTCGCCGTGGTACTCGCCACGATGATCAGCACGCTGTCCTGGGCCGGTTCGGCCCAGGCGCACGGCACGATCGTCAGCCCGGCCAGCCGCGCCTATCAGTGCTGGCAGACCTGGGGCAGCAACCACATGAGCCCGGCCATGCAGCAGCAGGACCCGATGTGCTGGCAGGCCTTCCAGGCCAACCCGGACACCATGTGGAACTGGATGAGCGCCCTTCGCGACGGCCTGGGCGCGCAGTTCCAGGCCCGCACCCCGGACGGGCAGCTGTGCAGCAACGGCCTGTCCCGCAACAACAGCCTCAACCAGCCCGGCGCCTGGAAGCAGACCACCGTCTCGCGCAACTTCACGGTCAAGCTGTACGACCAGGCCAGCCACGGCGCCGACTACTTCCGCGTCTACGTCAGCAAGCAGGGGTTCAACCCGGCCACCCAGAGCCTGGGCTGGGGCAACCTCGACTTCATCACCCAGACCGGACGGTACGCCCCGGCGCAGAACATCTCCTTCAACATCTCCACGTCCGGCTACACCGGACACCACATCCTGTTCGTCATCTGGCAGGCCTCGCACCTCGACCAGGCCTACATGTGGTGCAGCGACGTGAACTTCGCCTGACCGAACCCCACCCGACCCGGCCCCGGAACGCCGCCCGGCGTTCCGGGGCCGGGAACCCCCGTGACGAGGTGAGAGCCGGCATGTCCTCCCCCTGGTACCGCAGCCGCTTCACCGGCGTGGCGGCGATCCTGATCGCCGCGTCGGCCGGCGCGGCGATCCTGCACGGCACCTCCGGCTCGGAGGCCAAACCGCCCGACCTGCGTACGCAGATCACCGACCGGATGCGCACCACGCTCGAAAGCTCCAGCCCGGCCCAGCACAACCACGCCGGTCACGGCGCCTCCGCGGCGGCCGCCGACGGCGCGCAGCCTCCGGTCGTCTGCGGGGTCCATCTGTACGGCTTCGAACCGGCCGTGGCCACCACTCTGGCCGAGGTCCGCACGGTCTACGGCTTCCACCTCTGCGGCGTCGCCGAGCCGAAGCGCCCGTGGGACGTGGCGGTCAAGCTGGCCGGCCCGGTGATCCTCGACATGGCGGCCGACCCGCCCGGCATCCGGGCCGTCGAGGCCACCGCCGAGGTCCGCTTCGTCGACCGGCTGCGTGAGATGTTCCCCAGCCCGTACGAGGAGCTCGCCCTCAAGGAGGCGCTGACCTCGGCCGAGATGGCCGAGGTACGCCGTCGCTACGACGACGCGGCCGGCCTCTGAGCGATCTCCACTGTCGTACCGGGGTCGCGTGCCGCATAGTGGTAGGTCCGAGCCGCCCGGACCGCCCGATCATGGGATTGCGACTGTTGGATCGCGTTGGTTTCACCGTCGATGCCGCACTGCTCGACCGTTTGGCACACCTCGATGGCAATGTGTCGGCCCTCTATCGAGAGCTGATCGCCGGCGGCACGCCCGTGCCCAGCCTGGCGACGCTCCACCGCGCCGTGACACGGGCTCTGTCCACCAGCGCGCCGCCGCGTGGCGACCGCCGGGAACCACCCGACCCCGGTGTGGCCATGACCGTGGACGAGCTGGCCGAGCGGCTCCGCTCGCTCAAGGCGTGGGCCGGCGACCCGTCCTACGCGCGGATCACCGCCCTGGTCAACGCGTCGTGGCGCCGGGCCGGCCGCCCGGGCAGCGAACTGGCCGGGCGCACCACCGTCGTCGACTGTTTCCGGCCCGGACGGCGCCGGCTCAGCGCCGAGCTGGTGACGGCCATCGTCCAGGCGCTGCACCCCGATCCGGCCTATGTGGCGCAGTGGCAGCAGGCGTTGCGGGCGATCGCCGGCGAGCGGCGAGCGGCCGCCCAGGTCCGCGTGCACGACACCCTGCCGCCGGACCTGGCGCTGTTCACCGGCCGGACGGCCGAGCTGCGCCGCCTGCGGGACGCGCTCACCGCCGACGGCCCGGTCGCGATCGCGACGATCGAGGGGATGGCCGGCGTCGGCAAGACCCAGCTGGCCCTGCGGGCGGCCCACCAGCTCCCGCACGAGCGGACGCTCTTCGTCAGCCTGCGCGGCTTCGATCCCGATCCCGGCCATCCGCCGGCCGACCCGGTCGCGGTGCTGGACGGCTTCCTGCGGTCGCTCGGCGTGCCCGGCTCGACGATCCCGCACGACCTCGAGGCCTGCCGTCGGCTCTACAACGAGCGGCTGGCCGGGACCCGCACGCTGATCGTGCTGGACAACGCCGTCGACGCCGATCAGGTCCGTCCCCTGCTGCCGGACACGCCGGGCTGCGCGGTCCTGGTCACCAGCCGCCGCAGCCTCGACGCGCTGAGCCCGGCCGTCGCGCTGACCCTCGAGGTGTTCGGCCCGGCGGAGGCGTTGCGGTTCCTGACCGAGGAGATCGGCACGGCGGTGGTACGCCAGGACGCGGCCGCCGCCACGCGCATCACCGAGCTCTGCGGCCGTCTGCCTCTCGCGCTCGGCCTGATCGCCGCGCAGGTGCGGGCGAAACCGGGCTGGCGCCTGGCCGACCACGCCGAGTGGCTCGACGAGCGCCGCCGGGCCGGGCGCCTGGACGACGGGGTGGCCCTCACCCTCGACCGCTCCTATCAGAACCTCGACCCCGACCGGCAGCGGCTGCTCCGGCTGGTGGCCCTGCACCCGGCCGAGGACTTCGACGCCCACGCGGCGGCCGCGCTGACCGGCGACGACCTCGAGACGGTGCGGGACGGGCTCCGGCGGCTCTGCGACGACCACCTGGTCCAGCTCGCCGGCGACGGCCGCTACACCCAGCACGACCTCATCCGCCTGCACGCGGCCGAGCAGGCCCTGGAGCAGGAGCGCCCGGCCGCCCGCCGGGCCGCCCTGACCCGCCTGCTCGACCACTATCTGGCCACCGCCGTGCGGGCCATGGCGATCCTCTACCCCACGGGCGCCGACCGCCGGCCCCGGGCGCCCGGCACGACCACGGAGGGGCCGGCCCTGCCCGGCCCCGAGGCCGCCTCGGCGTGGCTGAGCGCCGAGCACGCCACGCTGATGGCCGTGGCCGCCTACGCCGCCGGCCACGGATGGCCGGCCCACACCACCCGCCTGGCCGAGGTGCTGTTCTACTACCTGCTCTACACGAGCTATCGCGATCTGCTGGCCGTGAACGAGCGCGCGGCGTCGGCGGCCCGCGCGGCCGGTGACCCCCTGGCCGAGGCCAAGGCGCTGTCGGCCCAGGGCGTCGCGTTCACCTCGCTCGGCCGGACCGAGCCGGCCGCCGACCGGCTCGAACGGTCGGCCGGGCTGTTCCGGAGCGTCAACGACGTCCGCGGTCAGGCCCACGCGGTCATCAACCGGGCCAACCTGGAGTTCTACCATCGCGGCCCGGCGGCCTCGAAGGTCCACTACGAGAAGGCGTACGCCCTCTACCGCGAGGCCGACGACCGGATCGGCGAGGCCCGGGCCCTGCACAACCTCGGATACAACGAGGGGACGCTCGGCAACTTCGACGAGGCGATCGACTTCCTGACCCGCGGGCTCGCGGCCCACCGGGAGGTCGGCGACCTCGACGGGGTGGCCAAGGCCCTGAGCAACATGGCGAACATCGAGGTGCGCCGCGGGCGGCTCGGCGAGGCCCGCGAGCACTGCCGGGAGGCGCTGGCCCTGAGCCGCCGGCTCGGCAACCGCAGCTTCGAGGCGGACGCCCTGGACGCCCTCGGCCTCGTGCACACCCGGCTCGGCGAGCCCGGCCGGGCCATCGAGTGTCACGAGCGGGCGCTGGCCGTCAAACGCGAGGCGGGCGACCGCGTCTCCGAGGCCGACATCCTCAACGGCCTGGGCGAGGCGACCCGCGCGGCCGGCCGGCTCGGCGCGTCGATCGCCCATTTCGAGGCGGCCCTGGCCATCACGGGCGACGACGGCATGGCCGAGCAGCGGGCCCGCGCCTACACCGGCCTCGGCCACACCCTTGACGCACAGGGTGACCCGGCCTCGGCCCGCGCGTATTTCGAGCGGGCCCTGAACCTCTACATCGAGCACGGCATGTACGAAGCCGATGCCGTCCGCGCCCTGCTGGCCAGCCGGTAGAGCGGAACGGGCAGCCGAACGACGACGCCACATCCTCGCGGCGCGTGCCATCGTTCCCCCGTTCAACCACCCGTTTCCGCTCGCCCTCAGCGATCATCCCGTCACGGCGCCCGGGAACGGCGAAACCCGACCGACTCCGACCGTTTCTCAGGCGTCGACGGAAGCGCCGGTTTCCGGTGTAATCACGGGCATGCCGCACGCGCCGTCGCTCACCGATCTGATCGGCCGGTACCTTCCACCGGCCACCGAGGCGTGCCCGGTCTACGCCGAGAACTCCCACTTCGAGCCGATCATCGACGGCGTCGCCTACTTCACCGAGCTGGCCGATCACATGCGGTCCCTCGGCCCCGGCGACGCCGTCTACATCGCCAGCTACCAGGCCGATCCCCATCTCGACCTGACCGGGCGTGTCGCCGGGGAGACCGGCTACCGGCCGTTCGCCGACGTCCTGGCCGAGAAGGCGGCCACCGGCACCGACGTCCGGATCGTGCTCAGCGCGGCCGAGTTCTCCGGCGGCGTGCCGTGGCTGCCGGTCGGGCCGTTCCGGGCCAACACGATCGCCGCGCGGGTGATCCGGCAGTGGAAGTCACCGGCGCACGACGCCGTGACGCCGCTGGAGGACCGCGTGCTGCTCGACTGGTCCGGCCCGGTGCTGGGCTCCAACCACCAGAAACTCGTGGTCTTCCGGCACGACGGTGTGCTCACGGCGTACGTCGGCGGTCTTGACCTCTCCCCCAGCCGCTTCGACCACAACCCGCACCACCGGCTGCGGCTCGGCGCCCATCGGTGGGGCTGGCACGACGCGGCGGCGCGTTTGCGGGGCCCGGCGGCCGTACGGGTGTGGGAGACGTTCCGCTTCCGCTGGCAGAACACCGCCGACCTGCCGCCGCGGTACATCAGCAGGAACCTGCCGCCGGAGTATTTCCACCTGCCCAGCGGCGGCTTCACCTGGATCAACCCGCTGACCCCGCCGCGCGAGGTGCCGCCGGTGCCCCAGCAGCCGGAACACCCGGCCGACGGGACCGCGGTGCAGGTGGTGCGCTCCTATCGGCCGTGGTCGCTCTATCGCCACCGCGCTCTGCGCCGCATGCGCCGGGCGAACGTGGTCCGGGCCGGCATCCAGGAGATCTACCACTCGATGATCACTGCGATCGGCGCCGCCGAACGCTACATCTACCTGGAGGACCAGTACTTCCACGAGTCGCCCGGCGGCGACCCGCGGTTCCAGCTCTTCGGCCAGTTGCGCGCGGCCGCCGAGCGCGGCGTCAAGATCATTCTGATCGGTTCCGGCCGCCGCGACCCGGCCGACGGCGGCGACAGCACCGTCCGCCCGGTGATCACCCGTGACCTGCGGTGGCGGGTCCTGGCCCGGCTGCCGGTGGAGGCCCGCCGCAACGTGGTCATGTACCGCGTCGACAACCTGACCGTCCACACCAAGCTGATGCTCGTCGACGACGTGTTCGCCAGCATCGGCTCGGCCAACTTCTTCAGCCGCTCGATGGTCGGCACCGACAGCGAGATCACGTCCACCTTCGTCACCAGCGGCCCGCTGGTCCGCGACCTGCGCACCCGGCTGTGGGCCGAGCACCTGCGCACGCCGCTCGACGACCGGTTGGCGCCGGCCCTGACCGATCTCGACACCGCCCTGGGCATCTGGCGCCGCGAGTGGCTGCCGGCCGGCCACCCACCGGACACGTGGCGGCGCCCGGGTCTGCCGGCCGGCTTCGCCCCGGCCGAACAGGCTCTGACTCCGGCCCGCTGGTCCTCCGCCGTCTGGCGGCGGGAGCGGCGCGCTCAGCCGTAGATCACGGTCAGGGTCAGCGGGGCCAGCGCGCCTTCCGTGTTCCCGATGACCATGAGCATCAGCAGCACGCACCCGGCGGCCGACAGGATGCCGGCGCCGACCAGCAGCCGGCGCCCGGTGGCCCGGCGGAGGATCGTCCGCCAGAGGAACACGGTCAGCGCCACCAGGGCCACGAGCAGCACGGCGCAGACGACGGCCTTGGGCCGCTGCCAGGCGAGCCGCTCGTCGATCGCCTGCTGGAGCGCCGGCGAGAGCTCGGCGCGGCCACCCTCGAGCCACTTCCGCCCCACCGGCGAGAAGGTGGTGCCGGACAGGGTCTTCCGGGGGTCGACGACGCTGGTCAGGTTCGCCCACCAGGCGACGAGCATGAACAGGCCGAGGGTCAGGCTCGCCACCCCGAAACCGAGGTGGGTCCGCCGCGCGACGGTGTGGCGGCGGGCCCGCCGGAACCGCACCCACGAGAACACGCAGAGCAGCAGCAGGAGAACGGTGAAGAGGCCGCCGACGACGAGGAACACAAGGTGGTAGTTCCGGTCGTCGGCCAGGACGCGGTCGTAGGCCGGGCTGGTCTCGAATGACATGGATCCGACCGTACGAACGGCCCGGCCCCCGAACCTCGGGCCGCGTGATGGTCTTCGGCCGGGCGTTCTACGACCAAAGGATGAGGCGAACCTCGGCACGGGGTCGGACGCGGTCCGGCGGACGGCTACCTAGGCTGACCCCCATGACGCTTCGGCAGGTGGCGGTCGACGTGGCGCCGGCGGCGGTGGTGGCGGCCGTGGCCGTTCCCCAGATCTCCTATCACGCCACGCACGCCGACCCGCAGCTCTGGGCGTACGTGCTGTTCAGCGTTCTGCTCGTGGTCCCGCTCATCTGGCGGCGGAGGTTCCCGCTCCGGATGTTCGCCCTCGCGGTCGTCGTGGCGCTGGCCCAATGGCTGGCCGACGTGCGGGTGGCGGCCGACCTGGCCCTGCTGGTCTGGCTCTACACGGTGGCGAGCCGCTATCCGATGCGGGTGGCGATCGCCGCCGCCGGTGTCGTCGAGGCGGGCGCCCTGCTGGCCGCGCTCCGCTGGCCGGAGACCGGCTCGTGGGCCGGCACAGGGTCCTGGTCCGAGACGTTCCTGCTGCTGTCCGGTCCGGTGGTCACGGCCCTGTTGCTCGGTGCCAACGCGCGGCAGAGGCGCGACGCCCTGCGCGCCGCCGTCCAGCAGGCGGCCTTCGCCGAGCGCACGCGTATCGCCTCGGAGATGCACGACATCATCGCCCACAGCCTGGCCGTCATGGTGACCCTGTCCGAGGGCGCCGCCCGCAAGCAGGCCAAGGAGCCGCAGCGGGCCGGCGAGGCCATGCGCCAGGTCTCGGACACCGGGCGGCAGGCCTTGGCCGAGATGCGCCGACTGCTCGGCGTCCTGCACGAGGGGCCGGTCACCGGCGACCGCCAGTCCCAGCCCGGCCGGCCCCAGCCCGGCCAGACCCAGCCTGGCCAGACCCAGTTCCAGCCCGGCCCGCCCCAGCCGCGCCATCCTCAGCCCGGTCTCGCGCAGCTCGGCGAGCTGATCGACCAGGTCCGGGCGACCGGCCTGACCGTCGAGTCGGCCGTCACCGGCGCCGCCGACGGCATGCCGCCCGGAGCCGAGCTGACGGTCTACCGGATCGTGCAGGAGGCCCTGACCAACACGCTCAAGCACGCGACCGGGGCCCGCCGGGTCAGCGTCGCCGTCGCCCTCGCGCCCGGCTCCGCCACCGTCGACGTGCACGACGACGGAGCCTCCGATCCGGGCCGCGCGACCGCCGGTCACGGCCGGACGGACGCCCGGCACAGCCGCGCGCAGACCGGTCACGGCCGGGCGGACGCCGATCACGGGCCGGCGGACGCCGGGCACGGGCCGGCGGACGCCGGGCACGGGCGGGCGGACGCCGGGCACGGCATCGTGGGCATGCGTGAACGGGCCGCGATCTATGACGGCACGGTCACCGCGGGTCCCGATCCCCTCGGCGGCTGGCGCGTCCACGCCGACCTTGTCCTGCCGGCCGGGGCCGCGGCCCGATGACGATCCGCCTGCTGCTGGTCGACGATCAGGCCCTCATCCGGGCCGGGTTCCGGATGATCCTGGAGGAGACCGGCGACATCGACGTCGTCGGCGAGGCGCCGGACGGGGCCGAGGCGGTGCGGCTGACCATCGAGTTGCGCCCCGAAGTGATCCTCATGGACGTCCGCATGCCCGGCGTCGACGGCATCGAGGCCACCCGCCGGATCGTGGCCCGCGACCCGGCGGCCCGCGTGCTCGTTCTGACGACCTTCGACCTGGACGAGTACGCCTTCGCGGCGTTGCGCGCCGGCGCCAGCGGCTTCGTGCTCAAGGACGTGCCGGTCGACGAGCTGGCCCGGGCCGTCCGGGCGGTGGCCGACGGCGACGCGGTCGTCTCCCCGCGCATCACCCGGAGCCTGCTCACGGCGTACACCAGCCACCTGCCCGTGCCGGCCGGCCGCGCCCAGGCGGTCCTCGACCGGCTGACGCCGCGCGAGCGCGAGGTGCTGCGGGCGGTGGCCACCGGCCTGTCCAACACCGAGATCGCCGCGCAACTCGTGGTCTCCGAGGCCACGGTCAAGACGCACGTCGGCAGCGTGCTGTCCAAACTGAACCTGCGCAACCGCGTCCAGGCGGTCATCCTCGCCTACGACATCGGCCTCGTCGGATAAGCGGTGTAGCCCACCGGGTTGTTCTCGTGGTCTACTCTCCAGGCGTCGCGGCGATACGGACCCGTTCTGTCGTACGTGCGACGTCCATCGGATCAACCAAGGAGGGTGCAGTGGCGGACCTGCCACCGAAGCAGCCCGGTCCACCGGACCGGGCCGAAGACGTTCCCCCGCCGGCGCCCCAGCTGCTGGTCATGCCGCCCAACGACGCGATTCCCTCGCTCGTCTGGCCGGGAGCCGAGGGAGAGACGGCCTGGGCGATCCCGGTCCAGATCCCGTCCGGCACGCGGGGATACGCGGTGTTCCTCCCGATGATCCAGGTCGAGGCAGCCACCCCGGCAGCGGCCCCGCCGACCCCGCCGACCGCCCCGAAGCAGGCCGCTCCCCCGACCATCCAGGTCGCCCCCGCTCAGGCCGCCCCGACGCCAGCCGTCACCGCGTCAGCTGCCTCCACTCCGGACGTCACCACGCCGACTGCTTCCTCCCCAAATGCCACCACGCCGGACGCCGCGACGCGGGCCGTCACCACGCCAGCTGACAATCCCGCCGCGCCGGCCAACGCCACGCCGGCCGTCTCGAAGCCAGCCGACCCGACCGCGGCGCCTGCCGCCTCCCGGCCGATTGAACAACCCGCGGCACCCGCCGCCTCCCAGCCGGTTGAACAACCCGCGGCAGCCGCCGCCTCTCAGCGGGTTGAGAAGCCCGCGGCGACCCCGGCGACCACCGTCCAGGAGCCCCGGGTGGTCCCACCGCTGAACCCGCAAGCGGCGCTCGCCCAGCGCCCGCAACCTCAGCCCTACACCCAGCCCGGAAGGCCCGGCCAGTCCGGCCAGCCCGGACACCCTGGGCAGCCCGGGCGCCCGTTCGTCACGTACGAGCGCCCGCCCAGCGCCTGGCAGACCTTCCGCGAGAAGCACTGGCCCGGACCCAAGCCGGCCAAGGGCTGGGCCGCCCCCGCCGGCGTGCTGGCCGGCGCCCTCGGCTTCCTGATCTTCCTGCCGCTGGACCGGGTCGGCATCGGCTGGTTCCTCGGCTGGCTCGCGCTGACGCTCGGCGTCGGGTTCGCGGTCCGCACGTCCAAGGACCTGTCGCGCCGCGAACGGCTGATCCGTTCCGGCTGGGCCGCGGCCGCGCTCGCCCTGCTGCTCGTCCCGGCCTTCCGCAACGCGTGGTGGCTGGTGACGTTCAGCGTGCTGGGCGCGATCGGCTGCACCGCCCTGGCCATCGTCGGCGGCCGTCAGGTCCGGTCGATCCTGTTCAGCCTGGTCGCCGCCCCGTACGCGGCGCTGGCCGGCATCCCGTGGGTCCGCCGGCATCTGGCCGGGGGCCGCAACCCCGGCATCACCCGGCGGATCTTCTTCTCGGCCGCCCTCACCGCCGTCGTGCTTCTCGTCTTCGGCGCGCTGCTGTCCTCCGCCGATGTCGCGTTCTCGCAGCTGCTGGACGACGCCGTGCCCGACTTCGGCGCCGGGGCGATCTTCCAGTGGATCTTCCTGGCGGCGGCCGGCGGCCTGCTCGCCGTGTCCGGCGTCTACACGCTCGCCGCGCCCCCGGCGCTCTCCAGCATGGACACCCGCGGGAAGGGCCGGTTCGGCCTGATCGAGTGGGCACCGGCCGGCGCCGCGCTGGTGCTGCTCTTCGCCGGCTTCGTGGCGGTGCAGTTCACCGTGCTGTTCGGGGGAAGCCGGCACGTGCTCAAGACGGCCGGGCTGAGCTACTCCCAGTACGCCCGCAGCGGCTTCTGGCAGCTGGTGGCGGTCACGCTGCTGTCGCTGGCCCTGATCGCGGCCCTGGCCCGCTGGTCGAAGCGGGACACCCGGACCGAACGGTTGCTGTTGCGCGTACTGCTGGGTCTGCTCTGTGCCCTCAGCGTCGTCATCGTGGCCTCCGCCCTGTCGCGGATGTGGGAGTACCAGCGCGTCTACAGCTTCACCGGCGAGCGGATCTTCGTCATGGCGTCCGAGATGCTGCTCGGCGTCATCTTCGTCATGATCGCGGCCGCCGGCATCAAGTGGCAGGGCCGCTGGATTCCGGCCTCGACCGTCGGTCTCGCCGTCCTGATGCTGCTGGGCCTGGCCGCCCTGGACCCCGAGGGCTATGTGGCCAGCCGCAACGCCGCGCGCTACGAGGGCTCGGGCAAGATCGACGCCTGGTATCTGCGGGCTCTTTCGGCCGACGCGACTCCAGCTTTGACCAAATTGCCAGACCCTGTACGCCGGTGCACGCTCAGCTGGATAGCCGAGGACCTCAAGGAGCCCGACCCCTGGTACGCGTGGAACCTCGGCCGCCAGCGCGCCCGTGCGGCCCTCGACGAGCTGGGCCCGGCCGCGATCGGCACCCAGAAGGACTGCAAGGCCGCCGACCAGTTCGACCTGCCCAAGACGCGCCGATGAGTGACGGTGCTCCGGCTCCGGCCGGAGCACCGGAATAATCCGTATAGCATACGGAGTTGTGCGCCGTATGAGCCTGACTCTCCAACTGGACCGCCTGCTCGAAGCCGGTCTCGCCGGCATCACCGGCGCCGGCGCGGCCGACCTCGCCGCTCACGTCGCCGCGCTGCCCGACGAGCCCGGCAGCGTGCTGGTCGTGCATCCCTCGCTGGCCACCGCCCGCCAACTGGCACCGCTGCTGCGCCACCACGACAAGCCCGGCTTCGTCGTCGAGGACATGACCGACCTCGACGACTTCGTTCCCCTCGACGGCCTCGCCGTGCCGGCCGGGCCGTTCTATCTCCTGCGCGAACCCGACCGCGGCGACGACATGCGCAACTGGAGCCCGAACGAGGCCCTGCCCGCGATCCTCGAGCGCGGTCGGACGCCGCTCACCGTCAACGAGGGCATCAGCTGGCTGCTCCAGGAGCCGAAGATACTCGAACCCAACCACTGCTTCATGACCATCGGCTCCCGCAAGCCCAAGGGCGGCGCCCTCGACGCCCGGACCCCCGCCATCTGGATCAGCAACGGGACCGGGCGCGACGGCGCCGCCCGCCGCCGCGCCCCGAAGGTCGGCTGGTGCTGGGCCGGCAACCGGCACACCTGGCTCGGATTCGCCTCGGCCCAGTCCCGCCACTGATCACCGGAAGCCGAACACCGGGGGCAGGATGAGGACGACGGTCCAGAACCACACGGCGTACACCGGAAGGTAGAAGGTCTGCCACCGCTCGATGGCCGCGAAGCCGGACCGCCGGCGCACGAACCCGAACAGCAGCCACGCCGACCAGGCGAGATTGACCAGCAGCACGATGTTCTGGCCGATCGCCGTCACGTTGTTGGGCGTGGTGCCGTACTCGGCGATCCGGCCGGCCATCGTGTAGAGCACCAGGGCGTCGATGAGCAGGGCGCTGATCACGAGGGCGAGCTGCATCATGTCGAACGGCCCGCGCGGCGCCCGCGGGTCACGGGCCGACAGCGAATAGAGCAGCAGGCCGAGGACCACCGCGAGCAGCAGGTCGAACATGACCAGCGCACTGCGGTCGACGTCGATGCCCTTGCCGTTCCAGCCGATGACGACGAGGTAGGCCAGCAGCGTGACGGTGAACAAGGGGGTGAACAGGCGGGTCAGCACGGGTGCGATGTTCTCGATGACGCCCTGCTTGACCTCGACCAGCCAGCCGCCGACGACGGCCGCGGCCACCAGACCGCACGGCACCACCCAGCCCTGGATGAGATCGTCGGCTCCGATGCCGATGGCCTCGAAGATGCCGTAGAGGAAGGCGATGAGGACCCCGCCACCCAGCATCATGAGCACGAAGTAGACGAACCATTCGCCGGTGAACCGGATGAAGTCCATGCGCCGGCGTGACGAGCGCAGGTCGTCCGAGACGTACGCCAGACCCAGCACCAGCCACAACGCAGCCGGCAGATGCGTCATGACCAGACCGGCCGACTGGTCGCTCTCGCCGAGCGGATAGGCGTTGGCCACCACGGCGCCGAG
Organism: Actinoplanes sp. CA-131856; assembly: GCF_050956135.1. GTDB lineage: Bacteria > Actinomycetota > Actinomycetes > Mycobacteriales > Micromonosporaceae > Actinoplanes. The sequence goes on from NZ_CP191849.1 coordinate 7,694,825, forward strand.
CGCGAACAGGGCCACCAGCACCCCGTAGACCCAGGTCGCGGGCCGGCGCCGCCACAGCAGGAAGGCGGCCAGCCAGGGCAGGGCGAACAGGCTGAGGTTGGCGCCGTAGAAGACGCCGAAGTCCTGCCAGGACAACCCGAACAGCGCGGGCACCTTGATCGAGACAACGGCGCCGAACGCGCAGACCAGCATCGCGGCGAGGTCGCGGCTCTTGCCCGGCACGCCGGGCTCGCCGGTGAACATGAGCTGCTTCCACAGCCGTTCCGAATGCTCGCGGGCGAACTCCCGCGACAGCTCGTCCAGCCCGCCCATCCGCTTGACCGCGACGAGGAACGCCTCGTCGCGGCTCAGGCCGAGCATCACCAGCTCGTCGACCGAGTGCCGGAGATGGTCCTCCAACTCGTCGGCGTCGGACTCCACCAGCTCGGGTCGGCGGCGCACGTACTCCCGCCACCGCACGAACTGGTCCTCCAGCTCGTCATTCACGACAGTCACGCGGTGCCCTCCAGCGGAATGAACAGCGGCCAGACCTGGGTGAGCGCTCCGACCACGGTCTGCCATTGACGTTTTTGCTCGGCCAGCTCGGCCCGGCCCTGCGGGGTGATGCGGTAGTACTTGCGGCGCCGCTCCCCGGCCACCGCCTGCCAGCTCGCCTCGACGTGCCCGAGACGCTCCAGCCGGTGCAGAAGCGGATAGAGGAAGCCCTCGGTCCAGTCCAGCTCCCCACCTGACAGGTCACCGATGCGCCGCAGGATGGCGTAGCCGTAACTCTCCCCCTCGGCGAGGATGCCGAGCACGATCGGTGTCGCCGAAGCGGCCACCAGATCCTTGGTCACCCGCACGGGCGCCTCCCTCATACCTAGAAGTACGAGGCATAGTAGTTCTAGGCATCAAGAAAGCAAAGGCTGTTTCGAAACCTCTGGGTCGCCGCCAGGTCACGGGCCTACGGTCGCCGCATCCACCGGCATCCGAGGAGTCCCTTTGCTGATGAAACTGGCATCCGCCCTGCTCGCCGCCACCATCGTGCTGGCCATCGCGCCGCAACCGGCCGAGGCCCACCGCCCGTTGACGGCCCGTAACCTGCCGCCCGGCGGGCGGGTGCTGTTCTACATGGGCCAGGACAGCACCACGCTGCACGACCTGAAGACCGGCGTGCTCGACACCGACCGCCGCTTTCCCCGCCCGGCCGGCGTCACCCTCTACACCAACCTCGTCGGCTCGCCGATGAGCGGCATGTTCCAGCCCACCGACTACGGCTCGGGTGAGAACGACTTCCCGGCCACCATCAACGAGTTCGGCGGCGGCCTGGCCGTCGGCCTCTATCTGTCCGACCCGGCACAGACGCCGCTGAAGGCGTACGCCGGAACCGCCGACGCCGCGACCGTGGCCCGCTACCGCGAGTGGCTCGACGAGTTCCTCACCTATCTCGACCGGACCGGGCGCGAGGTGTTCCTGCGCATCGGCTACGAGTTCGACGGCAACTGGAACGCCTACGACCCGGAGCTGTACAAGCAGGCGTACCGCTACATCGCCCGCCGCATCGACCAGCTCGGCGCCCGCCGGATCGCGACCGTCTGGCAGAGCGCGGCCTGGCCGCGCGCCGAGAAGGAGCCGTACGCGGCGACCACGGCCGGGCACTGGGACCGCTGGTATCCCGGCGACGACTACGTCGACTGGGCCGGACTGTCGCACTTCTACGGCGAGCAGTTCGACCGCTACCAATGGGGCTGTGAGAAGCCGGAGAACATCGCCGCCACCCCGATCGCGGTGCAACAGTCGCTGCTCGACTTCGCCCGCCGGCACCGCAAGCCGGTGTTCGTCTCCGAGTCGGCGCCGCAGGGCTTCGACAACGGCGCCAAGACCGCCGGATGCATCTTCGTCGACCCGGCCACCGGCGGACCGCACCCGACGGTGAAGGTCACCGCCCAGCAGATCTGGGACACCTGGTACGCGCCGTACTTCCGGTTCGTCGAGCGCAACCGCGACATCATCCGCGGCATCGCCTACATCAACACCGACTGGAAGTCGCAGTCGATGTGGAACTGCCGGCCGGGCGCCTGCGCCAACGGATATTGGGGCGACAGCCGCGTCCAGGCCGACCCGCTCATCCTGGCCCGCTTCCGGGCCGAGATCAGCAAGCCGCTGTACGAGCACGGGCCGCGCTGGTCCCGCGACTTCGAGGCGCCCGACTTCTCCGGGCCGGGCCGCTCCGAGGGCGAGTACGCCGACCTCCCGCAGGGCGGCACCACCGGCATCGCGATCGCCGACACCACCGCCTCGAACGACCGGACCGCGCTCATCTACGCCAACGGCGCGTCCCTGCAGTTCGACCACGTCGCGAGCGGCCGCACGCTCGGCCTGCGCTACGCGACGACCACCGGGAACGTGCGGCTCACCGTCCTGGTGAACGGCGTCGCACGGCACAGCGTCGCCCTGCCCGATCAGGGCTCGGCCACCGCCTGGGCCGACGTGACACTGCCGGTCGCCGTCCCCTGGAACGCGACGGTGACCCTGCGCCTGGACAGCGGGGACGTGGTGTGGATCGACTACATCACCCCCGGCCAGAAGAGCCGGGCCTGAGCCGGCCGGACGTGCGGACCATCACGGCAGGGCGGCCGCGGTGATCACCACGTTGTCGCGGTAGTGCCGCGTCTTCTGGTCGAACGGTCCCCCACACGTGATCAAGGTGAGCCGGGGCGCGCCGTCGCGGGCGAAGTACTTCTCTAGCGGCACGGCCGTCTTGCGGTAACGCTCCCGGGCGATCACCTCGAACGTGCGCTCCCGGCCGTCCGGTCCGGCGAGCGTCACCTTGTCGCCCGCGTCGAGGCGGCCGAGCCGGAAGAACGCGCCCTCGCCCTCGGCCGCGCTGTCCACGTGACCGGCGATGACGATCGAGCCGGCCTTCGCCGAGAAGCCAGGGCCGTACCGGTACCAGCCGACCCGGTCGACGCTGGGCGGGACGGCGAAGTCGCCGGTGGCCTTGTCGATGCCGACCGCGTCGACCGTCGCGTCGAGGTCGAGGGCGGGGATGCGCAGCCGGGCCGGGCCGTCGGCGGTGGAGGCGGCCCGTGGCAGCGCCCCGTCCTGGATGGGCACGCGCGGCGCGGTCGCCACCGGGGCTGAGGAAGCCGGCGCGGTCGCCGCCGGGGCCGAGGAAGCCAGTGCGGTGACCGCCGGGGCGCCGAAGTCGTCCGCCGGCTGTGACTGGCAGGCGACCACGGCGGCCGTCACGGCCAGGGCCACACCGGAAACGATGAGGGACAGGGCACGCCCCGGACGGGTCCGGGGCGTGCCGCCACGTGAGCTCATCGACGTCCGGTCGCCAGCCGCGTGATCCCGAACGCGGCCAGCAGGATGCCGACCGCGCCCACGCCGTACCAGGGCAGCGAGCCGTTGCCGTCGGCCCGGCCGCCGTCGCCGCTGGGCACGCCGCCCGGCGCCGAGTGCAGGCCGGTGATCGACTGGGTCACCAGGTCGAGGGTCTTGTCCTCGGCCGAGCCGACCGCGTACACGATGGTCGCCGTTCCCTCCTTGAGGTCAAGATCGGCCGGCCCGAGTACGCGGGTCTGCGTGCCCGCCAGGACCACATCCGCCGAGACGGTGCCGGCGTCGACGTCCGCCTTGCCCTCCTTGCCGTTGGTGACGTCGGAGAAGACCGGCTGCCCGCCGGCCCGTACGTCCACCGCCGGCGCCGCCGCCGTGTGCCGCACGATCAGGCGGGCCTTGCCCGCCGCCAGCTTGCCCGTGTCGTTGACGAACGGCGTCAGCGTCGGCTTGCCGTCCGCCGTGAGGTGCGCGACCAGGCTGATGTTCGCCCCACCGGGCACCTCGGCGTCGTCGACCTTCAGCAGGGCGCTGCCGATGGCCTCGCCCGGCTTGGTGAGCGCGATGTCGTACTGCCCGGCGGGTAGGCTCAGCGGGCCGGCGACCTTACCGGGCTGGAAGTCCGGGATGGTCTTCTCGCCGTTCACGTAGACATCGACCGGCTGACCGGGGATGCCGTGCACGACCGACACCTGGGAGTTCGCCTTGGCGTAGGCCGGGGTCAGGCCCAGCGCCACGGTTCCGCCGAAGGCGAGCATGGTCACCGCGCCGGCCGTGGCCGCACGGCGAAGGGACAGAGTGCGCATCTGAGCTCCTGAGGTGGTCGTCGATGAATCGGTACGACCGGTCCTTCGTCGCGGCGGCGGCGCGTGGATGCGGGACCGCCGAAAAAATTGGGTGCAACCGCGGCGGGCCCGCCGAGCGAACAGACAGGTGAACCCTTATCGGAGGAAGGAGGTCGATGAGCTCCGACGACGAGCTCGCCGAGCGGTTACGCGACGGCGACGAGACGGCGCTTCGTACGGCGTACGACCGGCATGGCTCCGCCGTGCTTTATCTGGCGCAGCGGCTGCTGGGCAACCGGGCCGACGCCGAGGACGTCACCCAGATGACATTCGTGGCGGCCTGGACCGGCCGCGACAGCTTCGATCCCCAGCGCGGGAGCATGCTCGGCTGGCTGCTCGGCATCGCCCGCCGCAAGGCCGTCGACCGGCTGCGGGCGGCGGCGCGTGAGCAGCGGACGGCCGAGGTCGTCCAGGCTCAGCAGGCACCGCCGCCGGACCTCGAGGCGACACCCGAGCAGACGGTCGACCGCCTCGTGGTCGCCGACGAGCTCTCCCGGTTGCCGGCCGAACAACGGCGCACACTGGAACTGGCGTTCTTCGACGATCTCACTCATCCACAGATAGCGGCGGTCACCGGACTGCCGCTCGGTACGGTCAAGAGCCATATCCGCCGGGGAATGGCCAACCTGCGACGTCGTTGGGAGGTGGACGGTGCAACATTTGGATCCCGATCGGCTGGTCCTACTCGCGCTCTCTGAGGAACTCGAGGAACTGAACGAGGCCGATCACCTGACGCAGTGCGACGTCTGCCGCCACGAGATGCAGGCCCTGCGGCACGTGGCCGAGCTCGGCTCCGGCGGGCAGGATCTGCGCGATCTGCCCCCTCCGCCCGAGCACGTCTGGCAGGCCATCGAGGCCGGCATCGCCCGGTCGCCCGAGCCCGCCCGCCCGGCGGCCCCGGTGACCGACATCGAGACGGCACGAGCCCGGCCCCGCCGCACCCGGCCCCGCTGGCTGACGCCGGTGCTGGCCGCGGCCGCCGCGGCGGTCCTCGCGGTGGCCGGCGTGATCGCTGTCGACCGGCTCACCGGCCGTGCGCCGGCCGCGCAGGTGGAGGCGCGGGCCACGCTCGAGCCGCTGAAGACGGTGCCGCCGAACGCCGGCGGTGACGTGCAGGTGCTCTCCGACGGGGAGCTGCGCATCGACGTCCGCAACCTGCCGCTGACCACCGGCTTCCACGAGGTGTGGCTGCTCGACCCGGACAGCCCCGGCAAGATGGTGGCCGTCGGCAACCTCTCCGACAGTCCGGACGCGGTGCTGGCCGTGCCGCCGGGCACCGACCTGAACCGGTTCCGCCTGGTCGACGTCAGCGACGAGCCGCACGACGGCGACGCCACCCATTCGGGCCGGAGCCTGCTGCGCGGAACTCTCACGAGTTAGGTGCATCCAGCCGGCGACCGCCGGGCGAAGTACGGGGTGGTGGCACCGCAGCCACCCCGTACCCGGAAGGACGAACGAAGATGAGGATCACCCGAGCCGCCGCCGTAGCGACCGCGGCCATCGTCGCCTCCGCCCTCACCGCCGCTCCGGCCAGCGCGCACGGCACGTCCAAGACCTCAGGCACCAAGTCCCTGGCCGCGGTGCTGACCGCGGACAAGAGCGGCTTCGACCGCAACGGCTACGACTACGACATCCTGACCGCCGCCGTGCTGGCGGTGCTCAAGGCCAAACCGGCCAGCCCGGTCAAGGTGCTGGCCGACGGCAAGACCGCGGTCACCGCGTTCATCCCCAACGACCTGGCCTTCCGGCGGCTCGTGGCCGACATCCAGCACACCAAGCGCCTGCCCGGCGAGAAGGCGGCCTTCACCGCCGTCGCCGGCCTCGGCATCAACACGGTCGAGTCCGTCCTGCTCTACCACGTCGTCCCGGGGGCGACGATCAACCGCAAGGCCGCCCTCAAGGCCGACGGGGCCAAGCTGAAGACGGCCGCCGGCTCGACGATCAAGGTCGACGTCTACGGCCCCCGCTGGCACAAGCGGATCGCGCTGATCGACGCCGACCGCAACGACCGCAACCCGCGCGTCGTCCGCTTCGACATCAACAAGGGCAACAAGCAGATCGCCCACGGCATCGACCGGGTCCTGCGCCCGATCAACCTGCCCTGACCCTTCCTCACCTCAACGGCGGGCGCCCACGGGCGTCCGCCGTTCTTTATAGATTGATTGACATCGATGTCATGCCGGGTTAGCGTCGCCTCATCCCCCGCGAGAGAGGACGACTCCTCGTGCGTACGCCGTCGAAACTCACCGCCGCGGCGCTGACCGCCGTGTCGATCGCCCTGGTCCCCGTCACCTCCGCGTCCGCCGCCCCCACGGTGGTGTGCAACCGCTACTGCGACGGCCGGGACGCGGCGTCGGCCGCCGGCGACCGGGTCGCCGTGACCAGCGTCCTCTACGGGCGCGCGTTCAAGCTGCACGTCGACGACACGAACGCGATGGGCTGGGCCTCCGTCGACGGCGGGCAGGCCGGCGACGAGGTGTGGATCGACCGCTCGTTCGACGGCGGCCGTTCGTGGCCGGACAACGGCCGGCTCGGCGTCACGACGATCCCGGCCGGCTCGACCGGCTGGCGCACGGGCCAGTTCAACGTCGACGACTGGAACACCAACGGCGTCGGGGCGCTGCGCGCCTGCGGCAAGGCCGGCGATCGGCCCGAGATCACCTGTACGCCCTGGGCCCGCAGCACCTGGAACGCCTGGGACCGCCGCACGGCCGCGGCCACCGCGCTGATGATGCGGTTCGACCGCGGCACCGGCCTGTTCGACGGCAACGGCTGGTGGACCGGCGCCAACGCGCTCACCGCCCTGATCACCAACATGCAGCGCAGCGGCATGCGGAGCTATCAGTACGCCATCGCGAGCACCTACGACAAGAACGTCGGCGCCCGGCAGGGACAGTTCCGCAACGAGTTCCTGGACGACACGGGCTGGTGGGGTCTGGCCTGGATCGCCGCGTACGACGTCACCGGCGACAGCAGATATCTGAACACCGCCCGGGCCGACGCCGACTGGATGCACAGCTACTGGGACGGCACGTGCGGCGGCGGCGTCTGGTGGAAGACCGACCGCCGGAACAAGAACGCCATCGAGAACAGCCTTTACATCCAGCTCAACGCGATGCTCAGCCGGCGCCTCCCGGGCGACACCACCTATCGCGACCGCGCCCGGGCCGGATGGTCGTGGTTCCAGAGCACGGGCATGGTCAACGGCTCGAACCTGGTGAACGACGGCATCGATCTGGCGACGTGCCGGAACAACGGCGACACCACATGGACGTACAACCAAGGGGTTTTGATAAATGGTCTGGTCGAGCTCCATCGGCTGACCGGCGACGCGACCGCGCTGGCCGCCGCCCGGCGCATCGGTGACGCGATGACCACCAGCGGCTACCTGTCCCCGAACGGCATCCTGCGCGAGCCGAACGAGCCCGACACCTGCGGCGGCGACGGCGCCTCGTTCAAGGGCGCGGCGATCCGGGGGCTGGGCGCGCTGAACACGGCCGTCGGCGGGGCCTACGACACCTATCTGACCCGCAACGCCGACAGCGCCCACGCTCACGACCGCGACAGCATCGACATGTACGGCTCACACTGGGCCGGGCCGTTCGCGGGCACCAACCACAGCTGCCAGCACAGCGCGCTCGACCTGCTGAACGCCGCACCGTGACCGCCCGTTGTACCTTGCGAACATCACGACCGGAAGGGTCTGATGAACGGGGTGCACGGGAGAACAGCGCGGGCGGCCGGTCTGATCACGGCCGCGCTCGCGGTGCTGGCCGCGGTCGCTCTGGCCAGCCGGCCCGACCTGAACGGTGACGTGCGATACGTCCTCGGCGGCCTCGAAACGGCCGGCCGGGGCGGTGTCAGTCTCTGGGACATCTTCGTGTCGCGGCCGCTCGCCTATAAGCTGCTGATCGCCGGGCTCGACGAGGGCCGTCTCGCGCTCGCCGGGGACTCCTCGCTGGGCGTCACGAGCCTGGTGATCCGGATCGAGACGTACGTCCTGGTCCTCGCCGTTCTCGCCGTGTTGTTCGTGGGGGTCCGGCGGGTCGCCGGGCGGCCGGCGGCGGCCGGGATCGCCGGCGGCACCGGCCTGGCCCTGCTCGTCGCGCCGCCCTGGCACTTCCTCGAGCCCGACTGGGCCGCCGCGCTCGCGGCCGTGCTGGCGGTCGGCGCCGCCTGCGCACCCCGGCGACGATGGCTCGGGGCGCTGCTGGCCGGACCGGCCGCCATGCTCGTCGTCGCCATGAAAGCCTCGACCTTCCCGGTCGCGCTGATCGCCCTGCTCGTCATCTTCGTGCTCGACCGGCGCCGCGCCGCCTGGACGGCACTGTCCACAGTGATCTGGGTCGCGGTCTGGTATCTGGTGAGCAGACACTTCCAGCCCTGGGAGTGGACCTGGCTGAGCGACCTGGCGACCCTCGTGCACGGCAAACCGCAGGCCATCTACGCCGACGACCTGCGCCTGCTGCGCGTCGCGATCGGTGACGCGGCGGTGCACAGCCCGGTCCTGGCGCTCGCGCCGGCCGCGGCGGCGGCGCTCGCCAGCCGCCGGCACTGGATCTTCGCCCTGGTGGCGGTGCTTGCCGCCGCGTTGTCGCTGGCTCCGGCGTACGGGCAGGCCGAGTTCTTCGACTACCACTTCGCGGCCGCGGTGGTGCTCGCCGGCGGGGTCTGGGGCGCCGCCTTCGCCCTTCGTCCCGGGTTCCGGCTGCCGCTGGTCGCCGCCACGGTGCTCGTCACCGCCGTCAGCCTCGTGCTGCTGCGGCAGCCCGCCTCGTGGCGGCTGGAGCACGGCGGGCCGGTGGTCTGGGCGTACGAGATCGGCGCAGTGGCCCTGGCCGTTGCCGCCTGGTTCCTCAGCGGCCGCGGCACCGTTTCCGTTCCCTGGCCGGCCGGCGTGGTCGCGCTCTGCTTCGCGCTGCTGCCGGCCGTACTGCCGGGTTATCCGTACACCTTCAGCACCTACAACTACAACGTCCGCAACGGTCCGCCGACCAGTGCGCCGCTGGTCGAGCTCGGCCGGCGGCTCGGGCGGGACACGCCGGTGCTCTACCTGACGTACGGCACCGTGAACTACGGCATGGGCAACCCGACGAGCTGCCGATACCCGTCACCGTTGTGGCTGCAACGGGGGGCTGTCGCACCGCGGCTGCGCGACCTGCCCAGCTACGCCGACAACCTGCGCTGCCTGACCGGGAGCAGCGACGCCCGCTATCTGATCGTGCAGACCGCCTGGTTCAGTCTCCCGCAGTCGGCTCCCGACGTGCGGGCGCTGATCAGCGAGCGGTTCGACTGCTCACCGGAGGCACAGATCCCGGCCACACCGGGGCTTCTGGTCTGTCCGGCCCGGCAATGAGTTGGTAGCGTGCGGGTACGGGCCGAGAGGCGCTGCGACGGATCACCATCCGCCACGCTCGGCCCGGACGACGATCCCAAGGGCGCCTCCCTCGTGGAGGACACATGTCAACGGATCTGACCGCCTTCATCGCCCGTCTGCCCAAGGTGGAACTGCACGTCCATCACGTCGGCTCGGCGACACCCGACACGGTGGCCCGCCTGGCCGAACGGCACGCCGGCACCACGGCGGTGCCGGCCGACCCGGGGCGGCTGGCCGACTACTTCACGTTCACCGACTTCGCGCACTTCATCGACGTCTACCTGTCGGTGGTGGATCTGATCCGCGACGCCGAGGACGTGGCCACGCTCACCTACGACATCGGCGCCGGCCTCGCCGCCCAATCGGTGCGGTACGCCGAACTGACCCTGACCCCGTACTCGTCGGTCACCCGCGGCATCCCCGCCGAGGCGTACTGCGAAGCGATCGAGGACGCCCGGCGCCGGGCCGCCCGTGACCACGGCATCGAGCTGCGCTGGTGTTTCGACATCCCCGGCGAGCCCACGATGACCGGCGCCGACATCACCCTGGACGTGGCGCTCGGGCAGCGCCCGGACGGCCTGGTCAGCTTCGGCCTGGGCGGCCCCGAGGCCGGCATCCCCCGTTCCCGGTACGCCGACCATTTCGCCAAGGCACGCGCGGCCGGACTGCACAGCGTCCCGCACGCCGGCGAGTCGACCGGACCCGAGACGGTCTGGGACGCGGTCCGTCACCTGGCCCCGGAACGCCTGGGCCACGGCATCGCCGCCGCCCGTGACCCCGAGCTGATGGCCTATCTGCGTGACCACGACATCGCGCTGGAGGTGTGCCCGACCTCGAACGTGTGCACCCGCTCGGTGCCGTCACTGGCCGACCATCCACTGCCCCAGTTGGTGGCCGCGGGCGTGCCGGTGACCATCAACTCCGACGACCCACCGATGTTCTCGACAACGCTCAACCGCGAATATCAGGTGGCCGCCGACCTGCTCGACCTCGACGAACAGGGCGTAGCCGAGCTGGCCCGCCAGGCCGTGCGCTACTCGTTCCTCGACGGTCCCGGAAAGGCCGCGGTGCTGGCCGAGATCGACGCTTACGTCGAGGATCAGAAGAGCCGCCCCCGGTAGGGATGGGTGCGCCCCCACTTCTCCTCCCACCGCAGCACGTTGGCCTCCCATTCCGGAAGGTCGGGCCGGTACTCCCGGATGACGTCCCGCTCCGGCTGAGCGACCAGGAAACGCCAGTAGTCCTCGATCGACGCCCGGGCCACATCGGCCGGGAACTCACCCTCGGCGCCGGGCACCCACAGGTTGCTGATCACCAAAGCCGACGGCGTGAACGACACCTCGTAGTTCTCGCTGCTCCACTCCTCGAACGGCGGCTCACCCCGGGCCACGTCGTCCGCCATCGCCAACGCGTCCAGAGTGACCAGGAAGAAGGTCCCGAGGTCGGTGGTCAGCCACTCACCCAGCAGGTCGTACCGCTGATCGTCGACCTGATAGACAGGACGGCGGAAGGTGGGATCGATCCGCAAACTGACAACACTCACCGCGAGCCTTCCGGTGCTTTAGGTAACGGGCCAGCCGTGCGTGAAGCCGCCGGACTGGTTGTAGAAACCTTCGATCGTGACGCCATTGTAGGTACCTATCCACTTGGTCGCGGACACCTGCGTCGAGCTCTTGAAGGCACCGGCCACCGCGTTGTCCACCTGAGCCGGCGTCCAGTCGTCGGGGAAGAACGTGCTGAAGCCGCCGTTGCCGGCCTTCGGCTTCCATGCGCCGTCCGGCGGATTCAGCGTCGGATCGAAGAACTCGGGCTCCGCCTCGTAGACGCCGTTGCGGTGGGTGACCCTCGAGCCGGGCTTCAGGCGACGGCCGGGGAAGTCCTCGCCGCCGGGGCGGTAGTGGTAACCGGAGCCTTTGGGCAGGCCCGGCCGCACGTGGCCGCCGCCGATGGTGTGGGTGGTGAAGTGCGGATTCATCCGGTCCGGGCGGGCGCGCTTGCGGGTCTTGCGGAGGAACCGCAGCGCGGCCCGCATGAGCTTGCCGGAACCCCTGGCCATCCGGTCACGCGTCCAGAAGCTGTGCGATGGCTTCCTGCACGAGGTTCCCGACGATGGTCCGAGTGAGCTGGTGGAAGATCGGAATCTCGAGCAGGCTCGCGCCGAACGTCGGCACCGCCGTGGCCACCGCCTGCGCGATCTGTACGGCCAGGATGGCGAGCTGGGCGATGACCGCCACCTTGAGGGCCAGCACGATCCCGCCGCAGATCATCAGGCCGGTGCCGGTCAGCGTGGCCGCGTTCGCGCCGTCCAGGAGCGCCTCGGCCGGACTGTCCTGCTGCGCCCACCAGGCCTGGAACGCGGCGACGGCCTCGCCCTCGTGCTCTGTCCACACCTCGCTGGCGGTCGACGTCGCGTCCGACACGATCGCCTCCAGCCGGTCGGAGAACGACATCCACGCCCGGCCCATCTCGACCAGCGCGGCCTCGTCGGCCTCCGGCCAGGTGAAGCCGAGAACACCGAGGAGGGACCGGAGCTCGCCCGGGATCTCCAGTCCCACCGGTCAGTGACCCATCTCGGTGAGCAAGCCGCGGAACCGGCGGCTGACGTTCTCGTCCACCTCCACGTGCCGCGCGCTGATGTCCACCACGTCGGCGCCGGCCGCGGCCATCTCGTCCAGGGCGTCCTGGTAGCACTCGAAGGCCCAGGACGACACCTCGTCATGGGCGGCGCCGATCAGCGAGCCGATGTCGTCACTCCCCCACGGCGCACCGAACCCGGCCAGCTCGGATCGGAACGACGCCAGCTCCGAGGAGAGCCGCGAGGCGACGCTCTGCAGGGCCGAACCGGACGCCGACAGCCGCGCCGGATCGATCATGAAACCGCTCATCGTTCACCGGCCCGGCGGGTGAGCTGCGCCTGCGCTTCGACCAGCGACGCGGTCAGCTTGGCGAACTGCCGCTCGGCGTCGAACTGGATCTCCTTGAGCTGGTCGGTGAGCGCGCCGAGGGCGGCCGGGCCGGCCGCGGCCGCGGCGCCGGCCTGCAGGTCGGCCAGCGCGGCGTTCACGGCCGACTCGATCTCGCGCGCCAGCTCCGCGCCGCTCAGCCGCAGCACCGAGGGGTCCAGCTCGAGGTTCTCGATCCGGCCCGGCAACACCGCCCGCACCCGGAGCCGCCCGTCGGCGGATTCGCCCGTGCCGACGGGCGGCTCCGGCTCCTCAGCGTCAGGGGAGGAAGCCTGAGCCCGGCCGAGCGCGGCCACCACGGCGGCCAGCGTGCCATCGGACGGATCGATCGGGTTGCTCATCCTCGACCTCCTCGCGCGGGCAGTCACGCCCAAACCGCGACGATATCGAAGCTCGTCCACTTCTGAACGACCCGGAACCGCCGTGCGATGCCCGGCCGGGCATCAGGGTGCATTGGTCAGCTGATTCGGTAGGCGCGGATCACGGTCTGCTCGACAGTGTTTCCGGCTGGTGTGCGGGCGCTGACCCGCAGCGAGGCGAAGCCGGCGGACAGCGGATGGCGGACCCACGCCGTTTGGGTCGTGCCGTGGCCGGTCACCGTGGTGGGCTTCCAGGTCCGGCCGTCGTCGTAAGAGACCTGGGCCGTGACGCCGGCCGGGGAGGTCAGCTTCAGGGGTACGCCGTACCGCCGGCCCCTCGGTGCGCTGTTGTCCAGGTTGAGCGCGGGCGACATCCGCACCGACAGAAGGGGCAGGGGTGTCGCCTCGGCCGTCGATCCGGATCGGAAGGTCCACGTGCTCGTCACCGACGTCGACAGCTCGTACGGCGCCGTCCGCTTGGCCGTCGCGGTCATGCGGTATTCGCCGGCTCCGGCGGGCACGGTGAACTGGCGGGGCTGTTCGGCGTTCTCGTCGATCGTGCCGATCAGCTTGCCGTTCCGGAAGAGCGTGACCGTCCTGGGCCGGGCCGTGATCCCGTTGACCCGCACGCCGGACGCGTCGACGTACGTGGGCAGGTCGACGTTGATTTTGTCGCCCTCGCGGATGACCGAACCGGCGGCGGGCGACGGCGCGAACACGGCCTTGTTCCAGGCCAGGTGGTACGTCTGGCCCGGCTTGTACTGGGCCGGGGAACGCTGGGCGAAGCCGAGGTAGAAGTCGTTCTCCACGTCGTATTCGCCGAAGCCCGCGCTCCAGGAGATGCCGTTGTCGGTGTTGACGAAGTCGGTGCGGGACGCCGGCATCGCGATCCGCGTGTCGGGGCTGTAGCCCGTCTCGATCAGTTGGCCGTCGCGTCGTGACAGGGCCGTGAAACCCACCATCCCGGGTGCGCCGCCGGCCGCTCGGGCATAGGTTCCCGCGATCGCGGCCAGATCCTTGCGGTTGTACGTCTTGACGACACCGGTCGGGAAGCGCCCGTCGCGCGGCCAGTGCAGCCGGAACGACGAGGCGGCCGAGGTCAGTGTCGTGGTGACGGCCGAGTGGAACAGCGGTTCGGCCGTGTGGTCGCCGATCTCGGCGAAGGACAGGCCCGGGCCGGGGCCGTTGATGGCGGTGTCGCTGAAGATCCCCTCCGGGGAGAGCCAGGTGCCGCGGATCGCGGTGAAGGTGGGCGTGGCCTTCTTGTCCGGCACCGACACCGCGACCGGCTTGGCCCGGCGCGCGTCGAGGTCGACCGTGAGGTCGTGGTCGACGACCAGGCGGGGCTGCACGAGCAGGGTGGTGACGCCGTCACCGCTCTCGGCGGTGCTGCTCAGGCCGTACGTCCCGGCGGGCAGCCGCATGGTGGAGCCGGTGGCCTCGGCGTACCCGAAGGTGGCCAGGTCGGTGAATCCGGTGAACTGGGTGACCGGGGCGGCGCCGTCGTGCCCGGTGTGGCGCAGGGTGACCGTGTAGGCGGGGCCCTCGCGGTGCACCCCGAACGGGACCTCGACCCGGGCGCCGCCGGTGGCCGTGGCGACGATCCGGCCGCCGATCCACTGCTGGCCGGTCTCCACTGTGGTGTCGGCGGTGAGCTCCGCCGTGGCCGTCGCGCCGGCCGCCACGGTCAGCGAGGGCCGGTCGACGGTGAACATGCCGGCCGGCGCGGTGGTGTCGACGGCCAGTCGCAGCGTCACCGGCGCGGTGCCGTCGTTGCGGAAGGTCACCGGACGGGCGATCGGCTTGTCGTTCGTGTGCGGGAAGAGCACGGTGCCGAAGTCGACGCTGCCGGTGGCGGTGGCCACCGACTGTGTGATCGCGCGGGCCACGTCGACCCGGCCGGCACCCTGGGCGTACGTCTCGAGGCCCGGTGTCGGCTCCGACGAGGCCATCAGCGCGGTCTTGAGCTGCTGCCCGGTCCAGCCCGGATGCTGCTGGGCCAGGATGGCGGCCGCGCCCGCGACGTGCGGGGTGGCCATCGACGTGCCGGACAGGCTGGTGTAGGCCGGGTTCCCGGCCGGGTCACCGATGGTGGCGTGCGCCGCCCTGGCCGCCACGATGTCCACGCCGGGCGCGGTGATCTCGGGCTTGACCAGGTCGCCCTCGAGCGCGGGGCCCCAGTTGGAGAAGTCGGCGATGGCGTTGTCCCGGTCGACCGCACCGACCGACAGCGCGGCCGCGGCGGAGCCGGGCGAGCTCACCGGCGCGTGGCCGTTGTTGCCGGCGGCCACGACGAAGAGGGTGTGGTAGCGGGCGCTCAGTTCGTCGACGGCCGCTTCCATCGGGTCGGTGCCGGGCTCGTCGTCGCCGCCCAGGCTCATGTTGACCACCGGGGCGGCGGCCGCGGCCCAGGCCATGCCCGCGAGGATGGCCGAGTCCTGGCACTCCTCGCCGGGGCAGACCTTGCCGATCAGCAGCTGGGTGCCGGGGGCCACGCCGCGGTAGCGCCCGTCCGAGGCGGCGCCCGTCCCGGCGATGGTGGAGGCGACGTGGGTGCCGTGCCCGAGGGTGTCGTCGGCGTCGGGCGCGTCGGTGAAGTTGCGCACCTCCTTGAGCCTCCCGGCCAGGTCGGGGTGGGTGGCGTCGACGCCGCTGTCGAGCACGGCGACGGTCACGCCGGCGCCGTCGAGGCCCTTCTGCCACGCGGCCGGGGCGCCGATCTGTGGCACGCTGCGGTCCAGGTCGAGCTTCCGTTTGCCGTCCAGCCAGATGCGGTCGACGCCGGACCGCAGGGCCTTGCCGCCCGCGGTCAGTCCGGTCCACAGATCGTGGCGCTGCTCCCGGTTCGCGCGCACCGCGACCATGTCGAGGTCCGGAAGGGTCGCGGTGACCTTCGCGGCCTTGACGGCGGCCGTGCCTTCGATCAGGAGCGGCAGGTCGTGCGACCCGGTGTAGCCGAACGCGGCGAGGGTGGTGAGGTCGAACAGCCGGCGGTCGAGCCGGCCATTCCGCACCAGCGGGAGCGCGTCGGCGGGGAACACGTACCGGTGCCCGCCGTTGCCGCGCTCCACAAAGGTCACGCGGTCACGGCCGGGCCCTGGGGTGACGGTGACGACGTCGCCGCGCCGCACGACGCGGTCCCCCGTGATCAGCGTGAAGTCCTGCCGGCCGGCCGCCGGCGGTGCGGCCGTCGCCTGCTCGGCCGTTACCGCCACCGTGCCCACGGCCAGCAGGCCGGCCAGGGCGGCGGCCCAGATCCGTCGTCTCAAGGGGTTCCTCCGAAGTGTGTGGTCCGGAGTAGACGCCTGAGGGACGGTGCCGGTTGCAAACGACTTTCAGGCCCGGGTCACGGTGAAGCGGAGGGCGGTGCCGGTGCCTCCGGTGACGAGCGCGCCCTCGTCGCCGATCCGCACCGGCGATCCGGCCCAGGCCAGGTCGTAGGTCAGGGCATCGGTCGTGGTCAGGGCGAACCGCTGGGCGGCCGTACCGGCCCGGCACACGCGGACGCGCAGGGCGCCGCCGTCCTCCCGGCTCGCGCAGACCCAGCCGCCGGGTCGCTTCACCGCGAGGCGCAGGGCGAAGGCGTCGCCGTCGGGCACGATCAGCCAGCGGTTGCGCAGCTCCGGGTCCTTGCCCTCGGCGCCGGAGACGAGAACCCGGTCGTCATCGTCGTAACCGGCCATCACCGTCGCCGGGGGTGCGGTCACGGCCAGGGTGACCGGGGTCGCGCCGGCGAACAGGCCGGTCGGCTGGGCCGGCACCGGAGCGGCCGGAGGCAGCTGCCCGGGCGGCGGCTCCGGGTTCGCGGGCCGCAGGAGAAGCCCGCCGCCGAGCACGAGAGCGGCCAGCGCACCGGCCACGGCGGCACGCCGGCGCCAGCGACGCTGGCGGCCGCGCCGGATCACCGCCTCGACCGCGCGCGGGCGCAGCGACGCGGCGCTGTCGGCCACGAGGGAGGACAGACGGTCGTCCAGGTTCACCGGTTCACTCCCCTCTCGTCATGCTCACCCAGCAGGGCGGCGAGCGCTTGACGTCCCCGGGCCAGCCGGGCCTTGACGGTGCCGGCCGGCGTCCCGGTCTCCCGCGCGATCTCGGCCACCGACAGACCGGCCAGATGGTGCAGCACGATGTCGCGCCGCTGCACCGGCGACAGCGTCCGCAACGCCTGCATCAGAGCCACGTGATCCGGGCTCAACCCGTCGAGCACCTGATCAGCCGCCTCCCGGCGATGAGCCAGCAGCCGGTTGGCGGCCTTGCGCCAGCCGCTGATCGCGATGCGGGCCGCGACGGTGCGCACCCAGGCCTCCGGGCTGTCGGCCCGTGACACCACCGCCCACCGCTGCCACGCCCGCGCGTAGGCCTCGGCCACCGCGTCCTCGGCCTCGGCCCGGTTGCCGGTCATCACGAACAGGTGACCCAGCACCCGCGACGACGAGGCGGCGTAGAACTCTTCGAACTGCCGTTCGGCTGTCACCGCACCGGGAGGCTCACCCGGCGTCCCATGCCGACCCGCGGGGCGTTGGTGTCGGTGATCATCGCGAAGGCGCCGGCCGGCACGCCTTCGCGGGTCGCGACCCGGGACGCCGCCTGCAGCAGCGTGCGCTCGCGGCCGCCCGCGATGAAGAAGATGTACTCGTCGCCCGCCTCCTCGCCGTCCTCGACCTCCTCGATGCCGAGCTCCTCCTCCAGGTCGATGAGGAAGTCGCCGACGTCGTCCACCCACTCGTCGTCGGCGGCGGTCAGCGGGAAGTGGATCTCCACCATCAAAGCCATGCGCCCATGGTCCATCACGCCTCTCGGTTGCGGTACCCGTGGGGGGTATGGGTATAGTCGAACGATGATGAGCACACCGGCCCGTCTGGGCGCGTTCGCCGTGGGACTGGCGGTCGTCTTCATCGCAGCCCTGGGCCTGGGACGCGCCGTCGGCCCCGACCGGGAACCGGAGCCGGAGGCGACCCACGCCCAGCACGAGAGCGCGGCCGAGCAGTCCGCCGAACTGCCGGCCGGGCTGCAGGTGAGCGAGGGCGGATATCAGCTGGCGCCGCTGACCGGCGAGCTGTCGACCGGCGATCCGAAGCCCTTCCGGTTCCGCGTGATCGGTCCCGGCGATAAGCCGGTGACCGCCTACACCACCAGCCACGACAAAGACCTTCATCTGATCGTCGTACGTCGTGACCTGTCCGGCTTCCAGCATGTGCACCCGGTCCTGGCCGCCGACGGCACCTGGTCGATCCCGCTCGCCGTGGCCGCACCCGGTCTGTACCGCGTCTTCGCCGACTTCCAGCCGGCCGGACACGACGGGCTCACCCTCGGCATCGACGTCCCCGCCCCCGGCGACTACCGGCCCCGGCCGTTGCCGCCCGCCGCGACCACCACCACGGTCGACGGTTACACCGTCACGCTGGCCGGCACGCTACAGCCGGGCGCCTCGTCCCGGCTGACGCTCTCGGTGAGCAGGAACGGCAAGCCGGTCACCGACCTGCAGCCGTACCTCGGCGCCTACGGCCACCTGGTCGCCCTGCGCGCCGGCGACCTCGCCTATCTGCACGTCCACCCCGACGGCACTCCCGGCGACGGGCGAACCGCGGCCGGACCGGGGATCACCTTCCACGCCGACGTGCCGTCGGCCGGCACCTACCGGCTCTACCTGGACTTCCAGCATGCCGGAAAGGTGCGCACGGCCGAGTTCACCGCGGTCGCCGGCACCCCGGTCCCCGCGCCGCCGGCCGGCGCCACCCCCAGCGGGCACGGCTCCGACGGGCACACTCACGACTGAGGCTGGGTCAGCCATCCCCGCTTGGCCGCCAGCACGGCGATCTGGAAACGGGTCCGCGCCCCGAGCAGCGAGCCGGCATCGGTGATGTACTGCTGAACCGTACGGCGGCTGATGTTCAGGGCCCGGGCGATCGTCTCGTCCTTCATCCCGGCCGCCATCATCCGCAGGATCTCCCGCGTGCGCAGGTCACGCCCCGAGGCCGGCAGCTCGCCGTCCGCGTCCGGCCGCCTCGACAGCGACACCGGCTCGGCGCGCTCCCACATGCTCTCGAACAGCGCGACCAGCGCCACCACCAGCGCCGGCGAGTGCACCACCAGGGACCCCGACGACGGGCTGTCGCCGCGTATCGGTAGCAGGGCCGCCTGCCGATCGAAGATCACCAGCTTCACCGGGAGCTGGGGCGTGAGCCGCAGCTCTCCGCCCCGGCTCGACCCGCGCAGGGCAGTCGTGAGCGACACCACGTCGGTGAAGCCCTCCGTCTCGTACACCGAGCGCATCAGCACACTGGGCGTCATCCCGGCCGCCTCGGCCGACGCCGATCCCCCGGTGACGTACGGCGGCTTCGCCAGATGCAGAACCTCGAACGAGCTGCCCATCAGCAGCTGGCGGTAGCGCGCCCCTACCTCGTCGTCGCTTTTGAGCACCTCCACCATGTCCGTGGCGCGCGGCCCGGACACCGCTTCGTGTGCTTCGGAGAGCCGCTCCACAACCGACTCGACGCGGGCCAGTTCGGCCCGCCGCCGGGCCAGCAGCGCGCCGAGCGACGGCCGGGGCGGTGCCGCCGCCCATCGCGGCTCGGCACCACCGATCCGCGCCGCCAGCGCCGCCTCCACCAGCAGCCCCAGCGCTCGTTCGGCCTCGGAGGGTGACAGCCCGGTCGCGGACGCCACCTCGTCGCGGTCCGCCGATCGAACGGTCGTCAGGAGCTCCAGCACCCGGCCCGCCAGCGGATCGAGACCCGCCGCCGACCACGGTATTTCCGTTCCGTCCATACGTTCTCGCGTCCTCCGATGTGAGCGTGCCAGGAGCCGATGAATCGGGGATTACGGATGTGTAAGAGGCGGATCTGCTGGTTTGCGCAACTGCACAAGATCGTCCTTGTGGCGGCGGCCGGCACCGGGGTGAGCTGTGCTGACCCACAACCGCAGGAGCATCGAATTGCGTAGACCCATGGCACTGCCCGCCATCGCCGTTCTGGCGACGGCCGCCATCCTAGGGACCACGGCCCAGGCCGCGCGGGCGGCGACCCCGCCGCCGGCCGTCGACGCCACCGGCACACCCTCTCTCGTGGACGATGTGGCCGACCCGGTCGACGCCACTGTCGCTCCCGACAAGGCCGCCAAGGCCCACCTCGCCAGCCACAAGGACCGCTACCGGATCAGCGACCCGGCCGGCACGCTCACCACGGCGAGCGTCCAGACCGACGGTGAGCGGGAAACGGTCCGGCTGAACCAGAAGTACAAGGGTCTGCCCGTGTTCGGCGCCCAGTACGTCGTCCGTACCGAGAAGGCGGCCGGCAAGCGCACGGTGACCGGCACGTCCGGCAGTTATTTCACGAACCTGGACGTCGACACGACCGTCACCCCGATCCCGGCCTCGGTCGCTGTCGCGCGAGCGGTCGACGACGTTCGCCGGAGCCTGCGGGCGGGCGCGGCGGTCGTGGCCGGCGAAACCGACCTCACCGGCACCGACCAGGGGCTCCTGATCATGCCGACCGGCACCGGTGTGCTCGCGCGGCGCGTGCTGGTCAAGGGCAAGGACGCCGTCACGGGCCGTCCCGTGCTCCGCGACGTGTACGTGGGCGCGACGAACGGGGTGCCGCTGCTCAGCGTCAGCCGGATCAAGTCGTTCGCGGCCGAGCAGAAGGTCGCCGGCGCGCCGAGCGGCACGAAGACCTCGGGCCCGGCCGCCACCGGAACGGCGCCGGTCGCCGGCCAGGGCACCACCCTGCACGGCGCCACCGTGTCGCTTCCGCTCGTCCGGTCGGACGCGGGGTCGTACCTCCTGAAGGATCTGACCCGGACCGTGCCGATCACCACCTGGGACGCCCGGGGCCGGGACTACTACGACCTGATGGGCAACGCCTGGCCGGAGGACCTGGCGCCGTTCGCCTCGCCGACGACCACGCTCGGAGCCGACCTGACCGACGCCGGCGCCGTGGACGCGGCCTGGGACGCCGCGAAGGTGTTCGACTGGTACCAGCAGAAGCTCGGGCGCAACAGCCTGGACGACGCCGGCATGCCGATCGACTCGATCGTCGGCATCACGTACGGCGGCTCGCCCTGGGTCAACGCGTACTGGGACGGCACCCGCATGGTGTACGGCAGCGGCGACGCCGAATATCTGCCGCTGTCGGCCGACCCGGACGTGGTCGGCCACGAGATGACCCACGGCGTGGTCGAGCACACCGCCAGCCTCGTCTACGCCGGGCAGCCGGGCGCGCTCAACGAGGCGATCGCCGACTACTTCGGCAACGCCATCGACGTCGACGCGTCGGGCACGCCGATGTCGTCCCCCGAGGCGAGCCTGCTCGGCGGCGACCTCTGCCGCACGCTGGCCCCCGCCCAGTGCGCCCTGCGTGACCTCGACGACGGCGCCACCACGGCCGACTTCCAGCACCTCATCGACACGCCGTCCATGGACGACGGCGGCGTGCACCTCAACTCGACGATCGTGTCGGGCGCGCTCTGGGACCTGCGCCAGGCCCTCGGCAAGACGGTCGCCGACAAGGTCGTCTACCGCGCTCTCACCGACTATCTGACGCCCATGTCGGACTTCGTGGACGCGCGTGACGCCGTACTCGCCTCGGCCAAGTCGTTCCGCCTGAGCAAGAAGGACCTCAAGGTGGTCCAGGCGGCGTTCGACTCCCGCGGTATCACCGCGAAGTGGGAGGAGAATCTGTACGGCAAGGGCACTGACGTGCTGATCGACCGGCTCAACACCGGCATGTACGCCGACATGAAGGCCGGCGTGGCCGGCGGCTGGTTCGCGGTGCCGCGCTCGGACGCCAACCGCACCGAGCCGACGTCGATCTGGGTCGGCCGTACGAACGGCAAGGGCACGCCGTACCGCATCTCCCCGGACGACGGGAGCGTCAACAGCTTCCCGCACACCGACGGCAGGCGGGTCGTGTGGCTGTCGGTCGTTCTGGATCCCGCCTCACCGACGTACGAGAGGAACCGCATCCTCTCCGCGCCGATCGGCGGCGGCCCGGTCAAGGAGCTCTACAGCTCCCCCTACCGGGTCGACGGTCTGGGCTTCGACGGCGACATCGTCACCTGGAGCCAGTACGACCCGGACCAGGGCTACCTCGACGTCGTGCGCTACCTGCGCGGCAGTTCGAAGACCGTCCACACGCTGGCGCACCCGGGCTGGCGTGGCAGCGCGACCGCTCCGAGCGTCAAGAACGGCAAGATCTCCTACGTCCGGTACGAGAATTTCGAGCAGCCCGATGCCAACGGCGCCTACTGGTCGCTGGGCGTGGAGGTGTACGACGTCACGACCGGCCGGACGGTCTACGCCGGCGGTGACACGGGCGCCGAGCGGATGAGCTACCCCGACCTGTCGAGCACCGGCGTCGCCTGGATGACCGACCGCGACTACGGCACCATCGTCGACGGCCAGTGGACCCAGGGCGCCTACTACGACTCCGTACGCCTCTACGACTTCGCCAAGCGCACCAGCCGCCTGCTGTTCGACGAGACCACACCGCAGGCGATCCGCGCCGTCACGGTCGCCCTGTCCGACACGACCCTCACGGTCACCGAGGAGGCACCGGTGAAGGCGTGGCTCGAGACCGGCGGCTACCCCGGCAACGCGCTGAACCCGAAGCTCAAGCAGTACACGTTCGAGGGCCGGTACCTCGGCCCGGCGTCGTGCAGCCCGGGCGCCCAGATGTACGCCACGGCGGCGAAGGGCCGCGAAGTGGTCTACATGGACTCGGCGGCGTCCGGCTTCGGCCTGGCCCACGCCACGGGCGTCAAGTCCTGTAAGTAAGCACCCGGGGCGCGCTGGGATCGCACACGACGATCCCAGCGCGCCGCGGACTACAGATGGCGGACGATCGAGCCGGCCATCCGGTCGTGGAGGGTCCGCTGCCGGTCGCCGAAGACCGTGAACGCGTCGATCCAGAAGTAGACGCTGAGCGTGACCACGTCGAGGAACCAGCCCAGCAGTCCCTTGACGCAGAACTCGCGCACCGCCATGCGCCCCCAGTCGAACGGCTGCCCGGTCTGCGCGTCGGCCACCACGTGGCCCAGCAGTTTCTTGCCCGGCGTCTGACCGTCGGACCAGGTGAACATCGACCAGACGAGCCAGCCGATCCAGAGCGTGACCATCATCAGCAGGCCGTCCAGCAGCAGCGCGCCCAGCCGCCCACCGGCCGAGACCAGGTGGCCGTTGGCCATCGCGCCCGGCACGAGGTGACCGGGCCGATAGGGCTGAACGGCCGCCGGCGGGTGCGTGACGGGTGCCGCCCATTGCTGCCGGTACATGTTCGGATCACTCATACCTGCTTCTGACGGACAGGCGTTCAGGCGGTGCCGTCGAGGTTGGTGACTTTCCCCCCGAGAGAGTTGGGGCTGGTCCGCGTCACGCCCCAGATCACGGCCGAGCTGCCCGCCTCGGAGACGATGAAATTCGTCAGCGAGGGCGTGGCCGCGGACGAGGGGTCGGACTGGACGGCGCCCCCGATCGTCACGTTGAGAGTGGAGGCGCCGATGTGGATGCCGGTCGTGGCGCCCTTGAAGGTGTACGGCCCGAACAGGCTGCACCCCCGGCAGTTGAGCAGCCGGAAGCCCACTTCGGTGAAGAGCTCGGCGGCGCAGCTGGTGAGCGTGACGGCCGAACAGTTGTAGAGCGCGTATCCACGCTTCCCGCCGTCGTTGGCGCAGGCGTTCAGCGTCGAGTAGCTCACGTAGTCGAGTTCGTAGCCGTTCTTCTTGTTGTCGAGCGCGTAGCAGGCCTCGAAGGCGAGGGAGGTGGCGGCCGCCGTCGCGGTCTTGGTGACGTAGAAGCCGTTGCCTCCGTTCTTCCGGGACTGCACCCGGGTGATCCTCGACGCGACAACGGCGATGAGATGGACGCCGCAGTCCCCCCAGTTGCTGACGACGCAGCCCTCGATGGTGATGTTCGAAGGCCCTTCGGCCGGACCAGGAGTCAAATAGATGCCGGACGGGCCGTTCTCCGGCGGCGCGGTCGCCGGGTCGTACTGTCCGATGACGCTGAGGCCCGAGATCGTCACATAGTTGATCGTGAAGCTGGTCACCGAGGTGATGCCATGACCGGCACCCACCTGGATGATCTTCGTGGCCTGCGCGCCGGCGCCGATGAGCCGCTGGTTGGAGCGCATGACGATCGGCTGGTTGATGTGAAACTCGCCGGCGCTCAGGAGCACCTGCCGGTTCACGTCGGACAGCGCCTGCTGGATCGCGGCGTGGTCACTCGCGCCGGTCACGTCACCGCTCGGCGTTATCACGGTGAGCCCGGCCGTCGCCGCGAGCGCGGCCGTGGGCTGCCCGAAGATCATCCCCCCGGCGGCCAGCCCCGCTCCCGCAAGCGAACCGGTGATCAGACCTCGACGGCTTTGCGGTGTCAT
Source organism: Actinoplanes sp. CA-131856 (assembly GCF_050956135.1). GTDB lineage: Bacteria > Actinomycetota > Actinomycetes > Mycobacteriales > Micromonosporaceae > Actinoplanes. Next base: position 7,719,065 of record NZ_CP191849.1, read on the forward strand.
GTCAGGAACTCCCCTCGATCTTTCCATCGCGTGAGGTAACCAGGGTGACCGAGCAGCCCGATACCCCGGTTGATCATGGAAGCCCGCCGAAATGCCGTTCGCTGAGGGTGAGCAGCTTCTGCTGGACGGCGGAGTCGTGGGAGACCGGCGGCGTGGTCGTTTCCCGGTCGCGGTTGAAGTACCTGCCGGTCACGCCGTCCAGGCCGGGGTCGGTGGCCAGGCGCAGCGCGGTCTCGGCGCCCTGGGCGGGTGTGAGGAGGCTGCGGCGGATCAGGGCGCGCAACGGGCGCAGGGGTGCCGGCACCAGGTCGTCGATGATGTCGGTGGCGACGATTCCGGGATGCAGCGCGTTCACGGTCACGTTGTCGGTGGCGAGGCCGCGGGCCAGGGCGTAGCCGGCGGTGACGGTCATCAGCTTGGCCCGGGCGTACGCCTCGAACGGCGTGAAACCGTCAGCCGGGTTCAGCTGGGCCAGGTGGTCGACGCCGGTCAGGTCGAGGGTGGCCGGTCGGGGCGGGCCGGCGAGTTTGATCTGGCGGGTGTCGTTGAGGGTGTCGCTGGCGACGTTCACCACCCGCGCGGCGCCTCGCCTCAGCGGGCCGTCCAGCAAGGTCATGAGGCCGTACGGCGCCAGGTAGTTCAGGGCGATGTGCAGCTCGACGCCGTCGGCCGAGACGCGGTGCCCGGGGAAGTGCGCCCCGGCGTTGTTGATCAGGAGGTGGATGCGGTCGTGCCGGGCGGCGATCGTCCGCGCGGCGGCCACGACATCGTCGCGCCGCGTCAGGTCACCCGGGACGACTTCGAGGTGACCGGCCTTCACCCGGGCCGGGTCACGGGCGATGGTGACGACGTGGGCGCCGGCGCGGGCGAGGTCGGCCGCGATGACCTGCCCCATGCCGCCGGTCGCGCCGGTGACGACCGCGACCTTCCCGGGGTTCACCGGGTGATCCGCGGGTGGGCGCGCTCGTACCGGGCGGTCTCGGCCTCGTCGACCAGGAACGCGGCGAGGTCGGCGCGGCCGATGGAGCTCCACACCCGGATCGGCAGCTCGGCGCCGGTCCGGTACCGGCCGGTCGCGTCGTGGTCCGACAGCTTCGGCGGCCGCACGATCGTCCAGTTCAGGCCGGAGGCGGTGATGAGGGGTTCCATCGCCTCCTTGTCGCGCATCCGGTCGGCCACGCCCGCCCACACCGCGCGGGAGTACAGCGACGCGTCGTGCGACTCCAGCACGCCGTGGGCGCTGACGGCGATCAGCCGGTCCACCCCCACCGCCTTCATGGCGGTCACGGCCGACCGGATGCCGTCGGCGCAGACCGTGGTCGGCCCCTTACCGGCACCACCGAGGGCGCTGATCACGACATCGGCGCCCGGCAGGGCGGCCGTGAGGGCTGGCATGTCGGTCACGTCGGGCCAGACCGCTTCGGTCAGCCCCGCTCGGGGCGCGAACGTGCCGCCTCGGCGGACGAGAGCCACCACCTTGTGCCCCCGGGCGAGGGCGGTGGCGACCACGTGCCTTCCGGTGGCTCCCGACGCACCGAGGACCACCAGCCTCTGCGATACAGGTTGTCTCATAGGGCAAGCATGGGCCATGCCTCGACTATGAGTCAATACGTCTCATAGGATGAGCCGGTGCCCAACGAGATGGACCCCAGATTTCAGCGGAGCCGGGAGGCCATCCTCACCGCGACCCGCGAGCTGCTCCTCGAAAAAGGCCCGGCCGCGGTGACGCACGTGCAGGTGGCCGAGCGGGCCGGGGTGGGCCGCGCCACCGTCTACCGGCATTGGCCGCGAGCCGAGCTGCTCCTGATGGAGGCGATGGCCACCGTACCCATGCCGTTCTTCGCCGTGCCCACCGTCCCGACCAGACAGTGGTTGCGCCAGGAGCTGACCACCATGGCTCAGCAGCTCGACCTCGACGACGTGCGGGCCGTGGCCACGACACTGGCCACGACCGCCCAATGGGACGGCACCATGGACGCCCGGCGCGAGCAGTTCGCCGCCATCCTGCGCGATCGCCTCGCGGCCGCGCTGGACGAGGCCCAGACGCGCGGCGAGCTCACCCTGTCCGTCCCCAGCCGCGACGCCGCCGCCATGGCCATCGGCCCGCTGTACTACCGCAGCACGATCGAGCGCACCGCCTCCACCTCCGCCTTCGTCGAAGCCCTCGTCGCCGCGCTCGGCACCTGGTCCCGCACCTGAACCGTGGTCAGAGGCGGGCCAGGGCCCGGCGGAGCGGGTCGAGGCCCAGGGTGCCGAGGTCGAGGGCGTCACGGTGGAACGCCTTGAGGTCGAAGGCGGCGCCCTTGCGGGCTTGAGCGTCCTGGCGCGCCTGGAGCCAGATGCGCTCGCCGACTTTGTACGACAGTGCCTGGCCGGGCCAGCCCAGATAGCGGCGCAACTCGAAGCGCAGCACCTGCTCGTGCATGCGGCTGTGCCCGCTCAGGAACTCCCAGCCGAGCTCGGGCGTCCACCGCTCACCGGGGTGGAACCCGAACGGATTGCCGGCGGGGATCTCGAGCTCGAGGTGCAGGCCGATGTCGAGAACGACTCGCACCGCGCGCAGCGCCTGGAGGTCCAGCATGCCGAGCCGGGCGCCGGGATCGTCGAGATAGCCGAGCTCGCCCATCAGGCGCTCGGCGTACAGGGCCCAGCCCTCGGCATGACCGGAGCAGAAGCTGAGCAGCCGCTGCCAGCGGTTGAGCTGCCCGGACCGGTAGATCTTCTGCCCCAGCTGAAGGTGATGGCCGGGCACACCTTCGTGGTAGACCATCGACGTCTGCAGCCACGTCGAGAAGGACGTCTGCCCGTCCGGCACGGCCCACCACATGCGCCCGGGCCGGCTGAAATCGTGGTTGGGCGGCGTGTAGTAGATGGCGCCGTCGCTGGTCGGCGCGATGTGCGCCTCGATCGTGCGTACGGCCGGGGGAATGTCGAAGTGGGTTCCGTTCAGCTCGGCGATCGTCCTGTCGGCGGTGGCCTGCATCCAGTCGCGGAACTCCTCCTTGCTGCGCAGGCGCCGGGCCGGGTCGGCCTCGAGCACGGCGACGGCCTCCTCGACGCTCGCGCCGGAACCGGCGATCTCGGCCGCCACCACGCGCATCTCCGCCTCGATGCGGGCGAGTTCCTCGAAACCCCAGGCGTACGTCTCGTGCTGGTCGATGACGGCGCCGAGGAAGTACTGCGCGGCGCGGGCATGCCGTTGCACGCCGACGGCTTCCTTCTCGCGGCCGTACGGGGCCAGGCGCGCCCGCAGGAACTGGCCGAACTCGGCGGTGGCGGCGGCGGCTCGATCAGCGCTGCGCTTCAGGTCGGCCGCGAGCGCCCCGGAGGCGCCGGCCCGCTCGGCCAGCGCGGGATAGAAGTCGTCGCGGGCCGGGTCGGTCCACGCGTCGGCCTGCTCGGCGACGGCCAGCATCTGCGCGCGGGCGGCGGCGTTGCCCTTGACCGCCTCGGCCAGCAGCGTCTCCCCGTATTGCCGTAGGGCGGCCGGCACCGCGGCGAGCCGCGCCGCGACGGCGGCGACCGCCGGCTCGCCCTCCAGGGGCATGACGTCGAAGACGCGCCGGATCGCGTGCGCGGCACTGGAGATCACGTTGATGTCGGAGGTGGTGTCACCCTCGTCGTACCGGGCGAGGTCGAGGCCGAGCCGCTCTTTCATCGCGTCGGCCGAGACGCGCTCGGCCTCCGTGGCCGGCACGATGGCGTCGATGCCGGCCAGCGTGCGGCGAAGCAGATCGGCGCGCGCCGCGTAACCCTCCGGGGAGAGGTCGTCGAGGGTCTCCCCCGGGCCGCTCAATCCCACGAAAGTCGCCCCGATCGGATTCAGCCGGGCCCAGTCGTCGACATACCGCTCAGCGAGATCATCGATGGCACTCATGGCCCCAACTTACAAAGCCCGCGCGCCGAGTGCGTCGATCAGGATGCCGTCCCGGCTGACCAGGTCGGGCCGGTCGTTGAGCGGGTGGTCCCAGCAGTCGGCGACGACCGCGCCGTAGTCGGCGGCGAGGGCCCGGGTGATGTCGTTGAGGCGGGCGGGATGGACCTGGCGCAATGGGCGCTCGACCCGGGACGGCCAGCCGAGATCGTCGTAGCCGGGGGTGGCGTCGCCGACTCCGAGGGAGAGCCAGAGCCGGCGCGCCGCGCGACATCGCCGCGGCCCGGCTCCACACCTGCGGCGAAGCCCTCCCGCTTCACTCCGAGTCCTTCACCGCCGCCTCCACCACCTTGCCCGCGCTCACGATCATTCCGAACAGGGTTTCCCCGAACGCGCGCAGGAAGCCGCCCGACTGACCCGGGTCCCTGATCGCCAGCAGGATCAGGATGACGACGAACGGGGCCCAGCTCAGATGCATGGCGATCCGGCCGGCCGTGGTTCGCGCCGACGCCCGGCCGCAGATCAGGCCGACCAGCAGCGCCGGTGTGAAGATCTCACCGAGGCGCGGCTCGGTGCCGCTGCCGGAAAGGACAGCGACCAGGTCGATGGCCAGGGCGGTCAGCGCGGTGACGGCCGCGATGACCGCGACCACCGCACCGTACGAGATGAGGTCCTTGCGCTCCTGAAAGGCCGATCCCGGCGGTAGCGACGGATCGCTGGATGTCATGAAGCCAGACTGACAGTCGAGCGATAAGCGGGTAATAGGGCGAATTGCCGACGACGGGGCAGCTGTCCCGGCTAATCCGTTCGGCGGTTCCGCGCTCAGACGAGGCGCCAGACATTGTCGGCGCTGCCGTTGTCGGAGTCCTGGACGACCTGGGTTCCCCAGGCGCCGGTGCCGCCGAGGAGGGCGAGCAGCTTGCCGCTGTTGACATTGCGGATCTTGTAGGTGCCGTTGCCGTTGTCGACCAGCGTCCACCGATGGTCCGCGGTCCCGTTGTCCGACCACTGCAGAACCCGGGCGTTGTCGGCGGTCGACATGTTCTCCACGCCGAGCACCTTGCCGCTGTGGGCGTTGCGGAAGCGGACGGCACTGCCGTCGGTGATGCGCGCCCACTGGTGGTCGGCGGTCCCGGTGTCACCCCAGACCACGGCCAGGCCGCCGTCGCCGGTGGCCATGTCCTGGACACCCAGGACCAGGCCGGAGGCGACATTCACCAGCTTGTACGTCGTCTCGGTGGTGCCGGCGGTGTTCCAGTAGACGGCGTAGTTGTGGCCGTGCGCGTCGTGGAAGGGGCCGAGCTCGACCGTGGCGCCGTTCGCGGTGGCGGTGAAGGCGAGGCTCGACGTGCTGGTCCGGGCGATCGTCGAAACGGTCAGCGCCGGTGCGGCGGTCAGGGTGGCGCTGCCGTAGTTGCCACTGAGCACGACCGGCCCGTACGTGATGGCCTGGAGGTTGGGGTTGTCGTTGGCCGCCCGCATGACGACCCGCATGGGCAGCCGGACCGACAGGACGTCGCCGGCGGCCCACGCGCGGGTGATGGTGGCGTAGCCGCCGGGCGTGGCCGTCACGTTCTGGACGGTGCCGTTCACGCTGATCACCGGATTCTGCGTCCACGCGGGCATCCGGACCCGGATGCTCCAGGAGCCGCTCATCGAGCCGGACAGGGTCAGCGTGGTGGTGTCGCCGGCCGGATAGGTCGTGGACTGGGTCACCGTGATGCCCCGCTGCGCCCAGGTGAGCACCGACGGGACGAACAGGTTCACGGTCAGGGTCGTGCCGGCGTAGAAGTAGATCGAGTCCATGAGCTTCGTGTTGGTCTCGATGCCGGTGCCCTGGCAGCACCAGAACGAGTTGTAGTCGGTCGACCAGGTGCCGCCGCCCCAGGCCGGCCCGACGCCGCGCCGGCCACCGGGGCGCAGCGGGGTGAAGTAGGTGACGTGACCGTGGCTGTCGGCCGGGTTCTGGGCGCCGATCAGGTGGTTGAGCAGGGCCCGCTCGTAGAAGTCGAAGTAGGCCGCGTCACCCGGGTCGAGCAGCCACAGCTCACGGGTGAGCTTGAGCATGTTGTACGAGTTGCAGTGCTCGCAGGTGTCGTTGGTGAGGTAGCCGGCGATGGCGTTCGGCGGCCGGAAGTGCTCGGCCTGGCTGTTGCCGCCGATGGCGTACGTGTGGGCCCGGGTGGTGATGCTCCAGGCGTTGGCGGCGATGTCGCGGTAGCGGGTGGTGCCGGTCGCCTTGTACTCGCGGGCGGCGCCGATCCACTTCGGCACCTGTGTGTTGGCGTGCAGCCCGTTGAGCTGGTCGGAGTTCGCGGCGAGCGGGTTGAACACGGCCGCGTGGTCGAAGCGCTGGGCCGCGGTCAGCCACCGGGCGTCGCCGGTCTGCTGATAGATGTCGGCCAGCACCTCGTTCATGCCACCGAACTCGGTGCCCAGCATGGCCTGCATCTGGCTCGAGCTGAGCCGGGCGGTACGACTGTCGACCCACCCGGCCAGCGCGAGCAGGACGGTGCGGGCCTGGGTGTTGCCCGTGTACCGCCAGACGTCGAGCAGACCGGCGAGGGTCTTGTGGACGCAGTAGTACGGCACGTTGCCGTTGGACAGCGTGCGCGCCTCGAGAGCCGTGAAGTCGGACTCGGGGAAGCCGGACAGATAGCCGTTGGCCGCCTGGCATTTGGCCAGCTCGGCGACCATGTAGGCGGCCTTGTCGCGGCAGACCGTGTCGCCGAGGACCGCGTAGGCCTGGGCCCAGGCGGTGAGGAAGTGGCCCTGCATGTGACTGCGGAACGGGAACGTGGGCGCGTCCCAGCCACCGTTGGCCGCCGCGCCGCCGGTCGACCGGCCGTGGTTGGCCCGGAAGACGTAGAGCAGCCGGTCGACGTCGACGAACCGCAGGTAGGCCAGCGTACGGCTCTGGTTGTCCAGGAAACGCCCGGCGGTCAGCCGCACCTGTCCGAGATCGAAGGCGTACGCCCCCACGCCGATGTCCGGCCGGGCCGGTGGCACGACGGCCGCGGCGGCCGCGCGAACGTCCAGGGCGCCGGCGCCGCCGACGGTGGCCAGCGCCGCGGCGCCGGTGGTCTGCAGAAGCCGGCGACGGCTGAGGAAGGGGGAGGGCATGCTGTCGCTCCTGTCCTAGTGAACGTTAACAGCACGCTAGAAACTAGATTGATATCAGTCAATACAATCCCGACTTTGTTAACGTTCACCCCGGCACACCTCGAGCCGTTCATGAACCGGCCGGATCGCCGACCTGACTCTCGACGTCGCGGGCCAGGGCCCGCAGCGTGGCCGCGAAACCCAGTCGCCCGGCGAGAGACAGCAGCGGGCCGGCGAATCTGGTGATCTTCCGCGGGGAGACGGTCACGTCCTCGTACCAGACCACACGGCACCGCCGGCCCGGCAGCGGCGTCACCGAGAACCAGGCCCGGCCGTGCACGACCCGTCCCGACTTGACCACTTCGCAGCGCCCGAGCCGGTCGCCCGCCTCGTCGCCGGACGGCGACTGCCAGGCGACCACGGTCATGGGGTCGTCGAACGCCAGCGGGCCGACGCCGGTGCGGGCCACGAACGTGGCGCCCTTTCCCTCGGCCGGGCCGGGCAGGGTCCGTACGGCGGTCAGGGGCGCCCAGTCACCGTGGCGTGGCCAGTCCACCAGGGTCTTCCAGACCACGGTGGCCGGGCCACGCACCTCTTGAACGACCATGAACTCTGCCATGGGCCAACTGTCCCATGATCAGTAGTAGTACCGCCTGCGGCGCGGGCGCCGTCGCGTCGACATGGTGCGCCAGGTGAAGAAGGCCCCGGCCGCCAGCGCCGCCGCGAGTACACCGATCACGAGGCCCTGGCCCGAGTTGCCGGGCTGGTTTCCGCCGGCCGAGGAGAAAGCGGCCGGCTCGACGGCGGCCGAGGTGGCCGGCGCCGGCGGCGGTGCCGTGGGCAGTCCTTGGAAGTCGACGATGCCACTAGACTCCAGCAACGTCATGTGCGTGGCGACGAACTGGTTCGCCTGCTGCGCCAGCTTGCGGACCGTGTCGTTGCGCGTGCTGCTGCGAATGGTGGCGATGGCCGGGAAGATCTTGCCGTGCGCGGCACGCAGCCGGTCGATGTAGATCCGGTCGAAGTCCTCGCCCTCGGCGTCCCGCATCTCACCGAGCCAGCCCTGCTGGTCGGCGTTCGGCTTGTCGGGCAGTTTGATGCCGAGCTTGCGCGCGGCCGCCTTGTCCAGCTTGTCGAGGACGACATGCTGGTCGGCGATGCTCTTGCCGATCTGCCGGATCCGGGGGTTGCGCGACTTCTCCTGCGCCATCTGCCCGGCCGGAATCTCCCACAGCCCGGCCAGCCGAACCTTGACGACCAGATCCTCGTCGGCCTCGGTGATCTCCCCATCATTCGTGTCAGTGATCAGCTCCCCCGGCGGCACCGGCACACCGGGCTCCGCCCGGGCGGGCGACCGCAACGGATCGAGCAGTATCAGAACCAGCGCCATGAGCACCGGACCCCACAAGCGACGCCGCCACCGCACGAGAACCTCCCGACACCTAGACACGCTCTGGCAGGCAATACGGGCGAGAGCAGCCAACGGATCACCCAGACACCAAAGAGGCTCTGGTGCGCCGTCCGTACACTGCGGGCGACGTTGCGGGGCCGCTGATGGTGGGAGCTTGCATGCAGCCGATGTCACCGAGGGCGACGGGTGGCAGTGGCGTCCACTACGAGGCCGAGGTCGCTGCCTGCGCATTGTCACTGCTGCTCAGCGGCCATCGCGGTCCGTCGCGAAGCCAGCAGATCAGGAGGGTCGCGCTTCAGCAGCGCGCGGTCGGCGCCCAGCTCGACGACATGGTTCTGCACACCGGTGTGGGTTCGAGCAGTCGAACTGTCGAGTGCCAGATCAAGATTACGGTGACCGCGCCCGCGCTCCGCGAGGTACTCGAGGCTGCTGCGAAAATGCGGCGAATGCACCCTGGCGATTTCGCTGCGGATCGTCGGCGGATGTTACTGGTCACCCGGACGACGGCAAAGACGGCAGCACTACGGCAATTGGTGGAGCTCGCCCAACCTGCAAGCCTCGACGAGTTTCAGGCCCAACTGACACCAGGTCAGTCTCCGGAAGCGGTCCGCCGGGAGTGGGACACGCTACGGCGAACCTTCACCGGACGCGACGCCGACCATGTCGCCCACGGCCTGCTCACTCGCCTCGATGTGTGGCTTGTCGACCGCGACGGCCGGGGAACCGGCGTCGACTACATTCGCATTCTCGACACCGTCGCCCAGAGCTGCGCTACCAGCTCTGAACACATCTTTCTCTGCCTCAAGGACATCGGGGCCAAGCTCTCGGAAAGCGGTGGCGACATTGACGCCGACCGTCTGCGACACCGGCTCGTCCAGGATTACGGAATCTTGCTGTTCGGAGCACCGCCGATCACGGCGGGTGCGGCATCGATCCGCAGATTTCTCCCGTTGCACCCGCTGTCCGGGCGGGAGCCGGAGCTTGAGCAGCTCGCCAGGCATTGCACCTCGGATCAGGAGCCGGCTTACCTGTGCTGGCGCGGACCGGCCTGGGCCGGCAAGACCGCGCTGCTGGCCTGGTTCGCCGAGCATCCGCCGGCGGGGGTCCGGGTGCTGGCGACGTTCGTGACCGCCCGTAGCGGTGTACGAGACCGGGTGACCTTCGTCGACGACCAACTGGCCGAGCTCACTGAACAATTCGGCCTCGCCCCGGAGACCTTGCGTCCGTGCGGCCTGCGCGACGGAGCCCTCCTGGCGCGGTGGGCTCAGGCCGCCGCGACCTGCGTCGCGCAGGGCATGCGACTTGCCGTGATCATCGACGGTTTGGACGAGGACACCGCGGCCAGGTTCGAGGTCAGCATCGCCGGCCTGCTTCCCCCTCGCGCTCCCGCCGGGCTGCGGTTCGTGGTGTCGATTCGCGATCGGCGGCCACTACCGGAGGACGTCGACGACAACCATCCGCTGCGCGTGAGCCCGTGGAGAGACCTTTCACCGTCGCCCTCCGCGAGGATGATGCGCTCCGAGGTCCTGACCGAGTTGACCGCCATATGGCGTGATCGACCGGTAGGGCACGACGTGCTGGGGTTCGTCGCGGCCGCGCGAGGCGGGCTCACCCGCCACGACCTTGCGGCACTCTGCCGCCAGGAAGTAGGCGCGATCGATGACCTGGTCGCTTCCTCCGCCGCACGGTCGGTCGGCCGGGATCTCGACGGCGGTTACGTCCTGATTCACGAAGAACTTCACGCCGCGGTGATCGAGCTGTTCGGCTCGTTCACCACATTCCTCGTCCGGATCGACGCCTGGGCCGACGAGTACCAGGCCGCCGGCTGGCCTGCGGACACGCCTCACTACCTGCTGCACGGTTACCCGCTGGCCCGGCAGGACTCACCGGCTCGCCTGCTGGCGCTCGCCACCGATGCCCACCGACGCGAAAGGCTCTTCACGGCCACTGGAGCTGATGCTGCCGCACTCCGCGAGATCACACTGGCAGAGTCCGTGCATCGGGCGGCAAATCCGGATCTCGGGGCGCTGCTGCGTCTTGCTCTGCTGCGGCAACGCCTCACGCGGCAGACCCGTGTCGTGCCCGCCGGCCTTCCGGCGGTCATTGCCCAGGTGCACGGATGGGAGCGAGCTGTCGCTCTCGCGATGTCCAGCGATATCGGGTCATTCCGGAACGCCGCGCTCGTTGACCTGATGAACGCCGCCAGGACCCCCGCACAGTGCTCCGAGCTGATCGACCGGATCAGCTCGCCCGTGGCCAAAGCCTTGGCACAGGTCCGCGGGTTGCCTGTTATCGGGCATCTCCCTGACGATTTCTGCGCCACCATCACCGAACCGGATGAACGCGCGCGCGTTCTCGCCGCCGCCGCGCGGGCACTCGGTCCGGACCGTGCCGCCGGCTCGTGGTGGGAGAAGCTGGTTCACGACGGGCACGATGCTGCTCGCGCCGCCGACAACGATCTGCAGCGCGGTCTCGCCCTGGCCTGGCTCACGCATCTGCCCGGGGCGGATGCACCCGCCCTGCTCGATGAGGCGTTGGACACCGTCGGCGCCGGTGAGTCGATAACGGCGTCCATGGCTATGCGGCAGATCGCCGTGGCGTTCGCTCGCGCCGGGGCCGTCGACCGCGCGATCGCGCTGGCCGCATCCGTCTCCCACCCCTACGACGGGTGGGCCTTGGGCGATGTCGCGGCGGAGATCGCCCATGCCGACCCTGTCGTCGCGGAACGCCTGGCCGCATCCGTAGCCGGGCCTTCGGCCCGGATCTCCGCGCTTGTCGCGGTGTCCCGTGTCCACGCGGCCGCAGGCAGACGCGCGGAGGCTCGGCGGTTGGCCGAAGCGGGCTATGAACTGCTCAGTGGTGATACCGACGTCGTGTTGTGGGAGGGCGTTCATACGGCCGTGGCCGCCGCCTTGGCCGCCGCTGGTGATCTGGACAGCGCTGTGACTGCCGCCCGCAGCGCTGATTGGTACCGCGAGATCGCGGAAGGGCTTACCGCGGTGGCGGCCGCCGCTGCCGAACAAGGCGACCTGACTACTGCCGCTGAGCTGGCACGCGAAGTCCACCAGACCATCCGCAGCGACGATGGCCACGACGAGGGCCCGATCGAAGTCATGGACCAGATCAGAGGGTACCGGCCGAACCCGCCTACGCCCGACCCCGTGCTGGCCAAGATTGACGGTCTTCTCGAGGACGGGCAGGTCGAAGCGGCCGAACAAGTAGCCCAGCAGCTCAGCCGGGGACCTCTCCGAGACGAAGCCTTGTCGGAGCTGTCCTCCGCGATCGCAGTGGAAGGCGACCCGCGTCGAGGAGAAAGCCTGATCGATGAGATCGACGACCCCCGTCGGCAAGCCGAGGCGCTGATGTGGCTTGCCCGGCACGCCAAACCGGCCGAGTACCCAGAGCGCCTGCCCGCCCTGGCCGCAATGGCACACGACCGGCTCCGTCAGCCGACGGACCGAGGCGCCCGGGCGGATCTGATCTGCACGATTGCCGAGCATGACCCGAAGCAGGCAGCCGGCCTGGCACGACGTGCGTTCGACCAGGACGACGTCATGCTCGCATACACGTTGGCCGCGATCGCTTCGACGGTCCACGACCGATCCTTCGCCCGTCACCTCCTGGCCGAAGCACTACTGCTGGAACAGTTCGAGCCCGCCATCTCCGTCATCGCGATGATCGAGCCGGCTGCGGTGCAGGCGGCGGCCGCAGACATCGCCGGCACCCCGGCCGGCGACGTGTACCAATGTCATGAAGCCGGCTGATGGCGGTCAGGCCGTGACCCGGCCTGACCGCCATTCTCATACCTCTACGTAGTCGCCGATCGCCACGTCGTTGAGCAGTGTGTGCCAGAAGCCCGGATCGTCGTGCCAATGTCAGGTCGTACGGCCGTCTTCGGCCACGGTCTCCATCGCGGCCCGCACGAGCCGCTCGGCCAGGTCCACGGTGGCGTCGAGCTCGGCCTCGATGCTGCGCGGCTTGGACTGCAGGCTGATGACACGGACCAGCCGGTTGTCCTGCGCCCAGAACGCCATCCGGGGAGCGCCTCCCTTCACCGGCACGATCCCGAGCTTCTGAGCGAGCCACGCCTGCACGCCGGGGTCGGTGTCCGACGTGAACGGGCTCTCCGGCGACTCGAGCACCCGCATGTACGGCAGGGCGATCGGCAACGTCACCCGGAAGGCGGCCTTCTCGGTCTTGGAAGTGTCCCGGAAGGAGAAGATGAGGAACGGGAACCCCTTTCGCTCGCCCGTCACGACGTCGGCGGCGTCGGGCCGCCCGGCCGTGTAGGGCTTGAACAGTCCGGCTTCCGAGGCCAGGGTCAAATGCTTCGCCTCGTACGCCCACCCGTGCGCCGCCGCCAGCGAACGCCGCCCGGCCGGCGCCCGGGCCACCACCACGAAGGCCACGATCACCGCCGCCAGCAGGGCCGCCGAGATGACCAACGGCACGATCGCGACGAACCGCCAGATCAGATCGTCCGTCCGCAGATCGCCGGGCCGAACGGCGGCAAGCTGCTTCGCCTTCATCTCCTCGTAGGTGCCACCACGCTCCGCGGCGCCCCGCCCGAACGCCATGCAGACGTCGCCCGGATGCATCTCCTTGCCGTCACACAGCACATGCTCGGCACTGTGACGCTGAGACTCGGCCAACAGCTCGGCGTCCGACTTCCAGTGACTGTCGAGCAACCAGACCCCGAGCCATCCGATGAGGACGGCGATGAATCCGACGACGAGGCGACGGGTCAGCGTATGAACCATGCGCTCACCGTAGTGAACATCATCGAACTCTCAGAATTCTTCTCAACCGCGGATTTCACGCCGGGCGGCCCTGGGCGGCCCTGCACTACGACAATGTCCTGCAGAGCGAGGAACGGCGAAGGGCAGCCCGCAGATGACGACGATGAATGAACGCGGCCGAACCGACCCGATGCTGCTGGTGAACGGCACGCTCGTGGGGGTGGGCGGGGTCTTCACGGCGACGGCCTCCGTGGTGGCGACGGCCATCGCCGCCCTGGCCTGCGTGGCCTTAGGCGTGACGGTGGTCGTGGCAGGCCGATGACGCCTCCCGACGAAGAATTCGACCCCTTCTACCGCGCGATCTATCCCGAGCTGCGCAAATACGGGATGGCCTGGGGCCGGAACTGGCAGGACGCCGACGACGCGGCGCGCGACGTCATGATCGACATTCGGCGGCGCTGGTTCACCGTCGATCCCGGCCGGCGTGCGGCCTACGCCCGGGTCGCGCTGGTGCGGGCCATTCTGAAGATCCGCCGAGAACGGCACGCGCACAACACCAGCCCCGTGCCCGTCACGGAGCTGCCGCTGCCACCTCGCGACGACCTCGACCTCGGCGCCTACGAGGGCCGGCAGTGGGTCGACCAGCTGCTCAGCTGCCTGCCGTGCGCTCAGCGCGCGGTGATGGAGGCATTCCTGGCCGGCATCACCTTCAAGGAGTTCGCGGCCGAGCTCCAGCGGCGCGAGGCGGCAACCACCGGTCGCCCGATGTCGGCCGAGGAGGAGGCCACCGACCTCGACCGGAGGGCGGCGACCGCCCGCAAGAACTTTCAGCACGCCCGGTCCGCGCTCCGCCCGCTGGTGGCCGAGTACGAGCGGCCCAGGCCGGCCGGCGGCGCGACGACGGGAAGGGGTGAGACCCGGTGACGGACCACGAACCGACGGCCGACATGATCCGAGGGATCGACCGGCTCGTCGACGCCGAACTGGACGAGGCCGAACTGGCCCGCCGGCTCGAGGACATCAAGGCGCGAGCCGACATGGACACGAGGGCCGCCCGGGAGGTGGAGACGGCTCCCGACTGCGTGGAGATCGCGCTCGAAGGCGAGATCGACGTGGAGAACGCCTACGAGGTCCGCGAGAAGGTCGCGCGGGCGCTGACCGACGGGTCGCCCACCCGCATCGAGATCGACATGCAGCGCGTGCGGTTCATCGATTCCGTGGGGGTGAGCGCCCTGGTGGCCGCATTCCAGCTGGCCGCCGTCCAGGGCGCCCGGCTGGTGATCACCCGCCCCAGCCGTGTCGTGCACCGCCAGCTGTGGGTGACGGGCCTGCTGGGCCTGTTCGGTTCGCCAGGACCCGAGGACGCGGAGAGGCAGGGCGCCACCGGCAGCCGGCGATCGGAGACGACGGGCTAGGAGTCCGCTCGCTCCGTAGAAGCGGGAAGAACTTCAGGTCGGCCACACCCACAGGACAACAAGGGCCGAGCCGGCCCCGGCGAGACACCGGGACCGGCTCGGTCTACCGCTCAGCTATCGATCACGGACCACAGCCGCAGAAGCTGCCGTACGTCCCGCGCCATACCTCGCTGTAGAACGCGACCCCATAGGTCCATCGGTTCATCGGGCGCATCCAGTCCGGCGGGTTACGCATGCACATCGCACTGACCACCTGCTTCCTCGCTCGGCGAAGCGGTTCGCAAGCCCGGCGCCGAGGATGCGAGCATCACCGCATGCCGACACAGCAGCCCGTCACGGTCGAGCTTCACTGCCGCCTCACCGTCCGTGTCGACGACCCCGCCGCGATCACCGCCCTCGCCGTCCAGCGCCTGCGCGAGGCAGACATCGACTGGGACGACGAGGACGACGACCTGGAGACAGCCGTCGCCCAGCTCAGCGCCGACCTGCTCAACAGCCTCGCCTCCCTGGCCGACCCGGACGGCCTGCTGGCAAGCGCGCCCGCCACCGAGGTGACGGGCGCACATGTGTGGGCCGCTGACAGGCCGGTGTGAACGGAAGCTCCGGCACGCACCGCTCCCACTCCTCCGCTGTCAGCGACACCGACCGGCTGCCTCCGGACAGCAGCATCCGCCCGTCCAAGCCGAACGTAGGGTCAGGAGGCGGACATCGTCACGTCGTCGAACCAGACGGTGCCCTTGTTGTCTCCGGACTTGAGGTGCACCTGCAGACCGGCGGCTCCGGCCGGGGCCTTCGAGCTGACCGACAGCTTGGTCCAGCCGGTGGTACCCGTCGGCAGCGTGGCCGAGGAGGCGCCGCCGAGCCAGCGGCCGTTGACGTCGAACCAGCTCAGCGCGACCTGGGTGGCGCCGGTGGCCGCGGTGCCGCGCGCGTAGGCCTCGGCCCGCCACGTCTTGCCCGCCTCCACGGGGGCGACGGGGGCGACGCGGTAGGACGGCGAGCCGGAGGAGTTCTTGCTCGTCTTGGTGAGCCGCACCGACCACTTGCCGGTCCGGGCGGCTCCCTGCACCTTGGTGGCGGTGCCGAGCTCGGGCAGGTAGGTGCTCCATGGCGTCTGGCCGGCCGGGTTCTCGAAGCCGAGATCCATGACGGTCGCCGGGTACGCCGTAGAGGTCCACGCCGCCTTGACCACAGCCGCGGCCGGCTTGGCGGTGCCGTCCACCCGGTGCAGCCCGAAGGCGTACTGCGCGGGGATCTTCGCGACGGCCGAGGTGGGGATCGCACCCTCGCGGAAGTCGTACAGGGTCCAGGGCGCCACGGAGCGCACCCCGGCCACGGCCGCCGCCTGGAAGACCCGGGCCAGGTACGCCGCCTGCTCGCCCTCGGTCGCGGCGCGCGTGCTGACGCCGGTCTCACCCAGCACGACCGGGGCCGGCGCCACGGCGGCCTGCGCCTGACGGATCAGCGCCAGGGCGTTCTCCGAGTTGCCGTAGAAGTGGTAGTCGTAGTAGTCCAGCGGCGTGGCGGACAGCGCTGACTTGATCTTCGCCATGCCGGCCGCGCCCGAGGTGCCGCTCATCGCGATCGTCACCGGAACGGCCGGTGCGGCGGCGCGCAGGACCGGAACAAGCTTCTTGGCCCAATTCATGGCGGCGGTGTTCGACGGATCGAGCTCGTTCTGCAGGCCGATCGAGATGACACGCTTGTCGTCGCGGTACGGCGAGACGATCGCCTTGGCCCAGGTGCTGCTGCCGGCGATGTCGGTGTAGCCGCCCCACCAGTCGAACAGGGTCAGCTTGACGGTCATGCCGTTGTTGCCGGCCATGGTGACGAACTGGGCGAGCTTGGCCGTGTACTCGGGCTTGGGCGTGGGATAGCCGAACACCGACGGAAAGACGATCGCGCGGACGCTGTCGGCGCCCATGGCCTTGGCTTTGGCGAGGTCGGTGTTGATGGTGGCCGCGTCGAACGACGTCCACATCCGCGTCCAGCCGTTCGCCGACGGGTAGTAGTTGATCTGCTTCGCGGTCTTCACCGCGGCGAGCCGCCCGGCCAGCGTCGGCGACGTGGTCGTCGCGGCCGACGCCCGGGCGTCCACCAGCGGCGACGCGGTGAGCAGAGCGGTGGCGAGCCCCAGAGCGAGCGCGGCGGCCTTGCGCATGAACAGATCAGCCCCTAAAAGTCCGACAGAATGGCGATAGTTCCTGTCGGCAGCGGGACCGGTCCGTGCGAGAACAACCGGTTGACGATGAGGGTGCAGCTCAGTCGCGTCCCGGTTGACCATGCCCAGGGGCTCTCAGGCATAGAAGGCGGTCAAGCGGGCACCGCACAGTCGTGCAGATCTCCGATCTTGTCTTCGCCGTCGTGGGTGTCGGGGCGCTGCTGGCCGGCATCCTTCCGCGCGTCCTCGAGCGCCGGCCGCTGTCCATGCCGATCGCCTTTCTCGGGCTCGGCATGCTCGTCTTCGGGCTCCCGGTCGGCCTCCCGGACGCCGACCCGCTGGCGCATCCGAAGGTCACCGAGCATCTGACCGAGGTGGGCGTCATCGTCGCGCTGATGGGCGCCGGGCTGAAGATCGACCGGCCGCTGAGCCGTAAGGGCTGGACCTCCACATGGCGGCTGCTGGTGGTCGCCATGCCGGTCACTATCGCCGCGGTGGCGCTGCTGGGCTGGTGGTGGGCGGGTCTGGTGCCGGCCACCGCGCTGCTGCTGGGTGCCGCTCTCGCCCCGACCGACCCGGTGCTCGCCTCGGATGTGCAGGTCGGCGAGCCCACCGACGAGGAGGACTCCGAGGACGAGGTGCGCTTCGCGCTCACCTCCGAGGCCGGGCTCAACGACGGGCTAGCGTTCCCGTTCGTCTACGCGGCCATCGCCATGGCCGGGACAGCCGGGCTGGGCTGGGTCGGTGACTGGGCCTGGCAGGACGTCGCCTACAAGGTCACAGTCGGGGTCGTCGGCGGCGTGCTCGTGGGCAAACTGCTGGGCCGGCTGTTCTTCCGCGCAAGACGCGAGGCACTACGGCTGGCCAAGCACTCGGAGGGGTTCCTGGCCCTGGCCGCGACCTTCCTGGCCTACGGCGTGGTCGAGGTGGCCGGCGGCTACGGCTTCCTGGCCGTCTTCGTCGCCGCCCGCGCCATCCGGGCCGCCGAACGCTCGCACGACTACCACCAGGTCCTGCACGACTTCGCCGAGCAGACCGAACGCCTGCTGACCGTCCTGCTGCTTCTCTTGTTCGGTGGTGCCGTCGTCGGCGGCCTGCTGGCCCCGTTGACCTGGCCGGCCGCGCTCGTCGGTCTTGCGTTGATCCTGGTCATCCGTCCGCTCGCCGGGTTCGCATCCTTACGCGGTGCGCCCGGCCACACGGCCGAGCACTGGGTGATCGCCGCCTTCGGGATCCGCGGCATCGGTTCGTTCTACTACCTCGCGTACGCCCTCACTCATGCCGACTTCCCCGCCGCCGACCTCGCCTGGGCCACCATCGGCTTCGTCGTGCTCGTCTCCGTGGTGGTGCACGGGGTGGCCGTGACTCCGGTGATGCGCCTGCTCGACCGGGCCCACGAACGCAGCACCCCATCGAGCGATGTCACACGGTAGCCAGCTCCGCGGCCAGATTAAAGTGCACTGTTACATCTTTCATTGTCGTGCGCGCAGGAGCCGGAACACGGTGAGCCCGGCCAGCCCGACGGCGCCGGCCAACAGCGTCCACAACACGGTTCCGCTCACCGGCCCGGACACGCCGGCGTTGGCCGCCGCGATACCCAGCCCGGAGACGTCCTCGGCCGGCGGCATCGCAGCCGGCGGCAGCTTCTCGTACTGCACCAGGCCGGTGCTCTCCAACATCTTCATGTGGTTCATCACGAAGATGTTGGCCCGGTCGGCCAGGCCACGCACGACCGGATCACGGGTCGAGGAGCGCACCGCGCCGATCACCGGAAAGATCTTTCCGTGGGCCGCCCGTAGCCGGGTGACGAAGATCTGGTCGAACTGGATTCCCTTGTTCTTCTGCATCTCGCCCAGCCAGCCCTGCTGCTGCGCCGTCGGCGTCGACGGGATGCCGGCCCCGAGCTTGTTCGCGGCGTCGACGACGAGCTGGTCGAGGTCCACGTGTTGCTGGGCGATCATCGTGCCGACCTGGCGCACCTTCGCGCTGCTGCCCTTCTCAGCCGCCATCTGACCGGCCGGGATCTCCCACAGCCCGGCCTGGCGCACCCCGTTGAGCAGCGTCATGTCGGCCGCGTTGAGCTGCGTCGGCAATCCGGGATCGGCCCGCGCCGCGGTGGGCACAGTGAGAGCGACGGTGAGGGCCGCGACCGCGACGGCCGCGCTCATCTCCGCATGATGCCCCGGCGACGCGGCATTCCCACGCCGTCGCAGGCGTTCGGCGGTCTTGTCACGCAGTTGTCATGACAGTCGGTCCCGGGCACTCCTGATCTCGGCACGCTTCGTCATGAAAGTGTCACATCGTCGCGGAACAGCCTCCACGAATCACCGTCAGGCTGTACGGGTCCAGGTGCGCACCGGCGGATACGGAGAGACATCGTGTGGCCCTTCCCTCCCGACGACGGGTGGTCGTCCCGGCCGGGCCCGCCGTCCAGCGGCCCCGACGTGCGGCTCACCTGCGACGTCATCGAGCGGATCATCAGAGAACCCCAGCTCGACGGCGAACGCGTCACCGTGCACGTCCAGAACCGTGTCGTCAACCTGTCCGGCGTGGTCAGCTCCTCCGGCGCCCGGACGGCCGTCGCCGATCTGGCCCGGTCGACGCCCGGTGTGACCGACATCTGCAACCGGCTCGAGCTGGCCCGGACGGCCGACGTGACGGCCATTCTGGAGCGGCCGGACCCGTTCGACGAGCTCGTCGCCCACCTCGACGACGAACGGAACGATCGGCGAATCGGAGCCCTGGCGACGCTGCTCGGCATCATGGCCGCGCTGGCCGCGGTGATCTCGGTGGCGCTCTGGCTGATACTGCTGCCCCGCCTCGGCGGCGTCGGGCTGCTCGTGGTGCTGCCGTGCGGCGCCGTGGCCGTGGTGCTGGCCGGCATCGCCGGCCGCCTGTCCAGCTACGGCCCGGGTCGCGGTTCGCCCTGAGGGGCGCGGTTCGGGCGTACCGTCCGGCGCAACACCTCGTACCAAGCGGGCCCCCATGCGACGGCCACCATCAGGAGGGTCAGTCGTGATCTTCGGAGGTCGCCCGCTGGTGCGAGGCGGGCCCGCACTGCGGCGTAGTGATCATTTGGCAGACGTCGTACACACCCGGGACCGTCCAGGCCCGTTGCCGCGCCGCCTCGCGGGCGTCGTCCGAATCGAGCTCGCCCTGAAGGATGACCACGCCGTTCTGCACGACGATCTCCAGGTAGTGGCCGCACACTTTCGGGTCGGCGGACAACGCCCGTGCGGTGAGGTCGGCCAGCGTCTCGTCGGCCTCCAAGCGGGCGATCAGGGCCGCGATGTCGATGTTGTCGCCGCCGTCGCCGGGGCTGGTGAACGGGTGCATCGACGTCGTCCCTCCTGCTGTGCGCCGGCTCGCACCACCTTGTCGGCGTTCCGTGGCGGCCACCGCGCGACTGCATGACGGTTTCATGACAACTACGGTCCGTGCTGCGATCACGCTGACAGTCGCCGAGGGCTTCTGCCCGTCGCTGGTGATCCAGTACGGTGCTGGCAGGTGTGCCGGGAAGCCTGGTCGGCGGTCATTTGCCATGTCCCGCGACCGGAGGCCGCAGCGATGAGTGTTGCCGAGATGATGCGCCGCATCTCCGAGGGCGGGCAGGCGCCCCGCACCGACCGCACGCTTCGCCTCGACCGGCGGATCCGCACTGTCCTGACGACCGAGACGCGGGGCGCGGCCGCCCTGCTCGCCGCCACCGTGATCGCTCTGGTGTGGGCCAACCTTCCCGGCGACAGCTACGAGTCGCTGTGGCACACCGAGGCCACCCTGGGCGTGGGCGGCGCCGCCATCACCGAGGATCTGCGCCACTGGATCAACGACGGTCTGATGGTGTTCTTCTTCCTGCTCGCCGGGATGGAGATCCGCCGCGAGCTGAGTTTCGGTGACCTGCGCGACCGGCGGGCCGCCACCGTGCCGATCGTGGCCGCCGTCGGCGGCATGGTGCTGCCCGCGGTCATCTTCGCCGTGCTCACCGCGGGCACCGCCGCCCAGCACGCGTGGGGCATGGCGATGGCCACCGACATCGCCTTCGCCCTCGGCGTGCTGGCATTGGTCGGCCCGCGCTGCCCGGCCAACGTCCGGGTCTTTCTGCTCACTCTCGCCGTCGTCGACGACATCGGCGCGATCGCGGTCATCGCGGTCGTCTACACCGAGGCCGTCCACCGCATCCCGTTGCTGCTCGCCGCGGCTCTGCTCGGTGTCGTGCTGGCTTTACGCGCCGCCGGGGTCTGGCGGGCCACACCGTATTTCGTGGTCGGTGCCGCGCTCTGGGTGGCCACCGTCGAGTCCGGTCTGCACCCGACCATCGTCGGGGTCGTGTTCGGGCTGCTCACCCCGGCGTTCCTGGCCCGTACGGCCGACCTCGACCGGCTCGACCGCATCCTGCGCAAGTTCCGCCGGGAACCGGGGCCCGAGGCCGCACGCACGCTGTCCATCGCGGCTCAGGGCTCGGTGTCGGCCAACGACCGCATCCAGTACCTGCTGCGCCCCTGGAGCAGCTTCGTCATCGTGCCCCTGTTCGCGCTGGCCAACGCCGGCGTGCCGCTCGACGGCGAGGTGCTGTCACGGGCGGTCACCTCGCCGATCACCCTCGGGGTCTTCGCCGGGCTGGTTGCCGGCAAGACCTTGGGCATCTGGGGCGCGTCGGCCATCGTCGTCCGTACGGGACTCGGCCGGCTGCCTACAGGCGTACACCTGCCACAAGTCTTTTCTGTGGGTGCGGTGGCCGGAATCGGCTTCACCGTGTCGCTGTTCATCGCCGAACTCGCCCTCACCGACGAACAGGCACGCGACGAGGCGAAGATCGGCATCCTGGCCGCCGCCGTCGCCGCGACCGCGCTCGGCTGGCTGCTGTTCCGTGTCACCGGCCGCCGCGGCTCCGCGAGCGACATCACCACCCTGCGGCCGCCGGTCGAGTCCTCCGGCGAGCACAGCCGTGGACCGGCCACGGCTCCGGTCGAGCTGGTGCAGTTCGGCGACTACGAGTGCCCGTTCTGCCGCGAGGCCGCCCCCGCCGTGGCCGCTCTGCTCGCCCGTCATCCGGACCGGCTGCGCTTCGTGTGGCGGCATCTGCCTCTGGACGAGGTCCACCCGTACGCACGTCGCGCCGCCCAGGCCGCCGAAGCCGCCGCCGCCCAGGGCGCGTTCTGGCCGATGCACGACCGGCTGCTCACGGCGGAGATCCTCGACGACGAGGCGATCACCGAGGCCGCCCGCGCGGCCGGGCTCGACGTGCCCCGCTTCACCGTCGATCGCGACACCGCGATCGTCGCCGCCCAGGTCGACGCCGACGTGCGCAGCGCCCGCGACAGCGGCGCCGACGGCACACCGACCTTCTTCCTCAACGGCGTTCGCGTCGACGGCTCGCTCGACGAGGTCGTCGCCGCCGTCGACCAGGCCGTCACGGCCGTAGCCACCTGAGGCTCAGGAACCGTCCGCGGCGAAGCCCAGAGCGAGACGATGGGGCCTCGGGAGGCTGAAGGTCGATCGGCGGGCCGTCCGCCCGGTGGCCATGGGTGACGGCGGGTCGACCGCCGCCAACAGGTCCTCGGCTCGCAGCTCGGACAGGATAGAGAGCAGCGACGGTGACGGCGCGGTGTAGCAGAGCTGCACGGCGTGGCGGTGGTCGCGGCGACCGCCGCGCCGCGCGGCGACGGAGTGGGCGGGCCCCGATGACCGTCGTTCCCACGGGCGGCAGCACCGCCCTGCTGATCTGCGACGGGTGCGGCACCGAGGACACCGGCAGCGCGTCGCCGTACGACAGCGACTTCGTGTGGCCGCTGGTCGCCGCGCTCGGCTGGACGATTTTCGACCTGGTCGCCCCGTCCCGTTTCGTCCGGACCGTGCTGCACACCATGAAGCTCGACACGGCCTTCCGCATCTTCCCCGACCACAACGCCGCCCTGACGAAGGCCGCCGACGGATGACCCGCTTGGGTAGGTGCAGTTCATGCCGGCCGCACAGTGCCGGCCCCTCTGTTACGCGGTCATCGACCTCGGCTGGGCACTCGCCGCCGCGATGGCCTGCGGCACGGTGCCGAACGAGCGGAACAGCGCGCTCAGCGGCCTCTCCCGCTCGACCCGGGGCGGCGCGACGAGCACCAGGTCGCCACCGCGTCCCCGCGCGTCGTTGCGGGCCCGCACCAACGTGCCCACCCCGGTCGGCGCCATCGCCCCGGCCCGGGCCAGGTCGACGACGACGTGCGAGCGCCGGGCCACCGCGTCGTCCAGTACCCGCCGCAAGGCCGGCGCCACGTCCGCGCCCACGTCACCCGCGACCCGCACCACGGCCACCGACGGGGTGATCGCCATCGACAGCCCACGACCGGCGTCGCCGGCGGCGGCCTGCCGCGGACGCGGGATGGATCCAGTCCGCACGGCCGGGCCGCAGTCCGGGCACCGGTACCACCCCCGGGCGAACGGCGAGCCGGTCCAGCCGGCCGCGGTGACCGCGACGTAGACGACGTCGGTCTCATGCATGCCGCATCCGTCAACGGTGGTGCGGATGCCGCAGGCGTCGCAGGCCATCAGCACGTCGCCGCCCGTCGCGGCCATCACCACTGTCACGTCTCCGCCGCCCTTCACCGATCGAAACTTGATCATCGAGCCCGGATACCGCTGTGGTACGGCAGAGACATGACAGTTTCATGACATCTCGCGTTCTGCGGCTTCGGATCCGCAGTGGGTTGTAGGCGGGCGCGCCTTACACTCGGCTGCGTGGATCGATCGCGGGTCATATGGTGGGTTCTCGTCGGCGTCGGCGTCGCCTATGCGCTGGCGCTGACCGTTGCGATTTACACATTGGATGCGACGCCGGGGCATCTGGTCTTCGCCGTACTGCCGGCATACGGCGTCGCACTGGGCCTCACGCGAAGGTGGTTCAAGCGCGGTTCGGGCGCCAACGGCGTGTCTCAATAAGAGCGTGTCACGCCCGCGTGCGCGAATGCTGCCGTGCCGGCACTGAGCTCCGCCGCGAGGCCGGGGTGAACATACAGCTCCGGGGGCAACCGGTCGGCCACGCCGCGGATGTCTAGGCGCTGGGTCTGGTGTTCCGCGCTTGCCTCGCCGGCGGCCCGTGCTGACCCGGCAAGACGGTCGAACAGGTGCTCGTCGCGCGGGCGTGCGCCCTGGTCCCCGAGCTTCCCGACAGCGGCGAGCTGCCTTCAAGGGTGGTCGACCTCTATCACTCATGCATCGCGCGGGAGCCCGGTGACCGCCCCCGGCCCGTCGTGCCGCAGCAGTGTTCGCTGCCGCCGGAGCCGCCGGGTGGGCGGCACGCGCTAGAACTCTCTGTTGCGGGATGACCGGACGGAGTACGGTGAGACCAGGTGTGCCGGGAAGTCTGGTCGGCGGTCATGATCTGCTACGACCAGAGAGGCCGCCCGCCATGGACGCTGCCGCGCTGCGCGCCGAACACCTGACCAAACGTTTCCGCCGACTGACCGCCGTCGACGACCTGAGCTTCGAGGTCGCGGCCGGCGAGGTATTCGGCTTTCTCGGCCCCAACGGGGCCGGCAAGTCCACCACGATCCGCATGCTTCTCGGCCTGGCCCGCCCCACCAGCGGCCGTACCCTCGTGTTCGGCATCGACGCCGCCGACGTGCGCCGAGCGCACCGGACGCTGGCCTACGTTCCCGCCGACGTCGCGTTGTGGCCACGGCTGACCGGCGGCGAACATCTGGACCTGCTCGCCGCGACCGGCCCGGGCGTCGACCGTGCCTACCGTGATCAACTGGTCGAACGTTTCGATCTCGACCCGTCGAAGCCGGCGCGGGCCTATTCGACCGGCAACCGGCAGAAGGTCGCCCTGATCGCCGCGTTCGCCACCCGGGCCCCGCTGCTGGTGCTCGACGAGCCGACCAGCGGGCTCGACCCCCTGATGGAGCGCGAGTTCCGTCGCGCCGTCCGGGAGGCACGCGACCGCGGCCAAGCGGTGTTTCTGAGCTCGCATCAGCTGACCGAAGTGGAAGCCGTCTGCGACCGCATCGGCATTCTCCGCGCCGGCCGCCTCGCCGAGATCGCCGCGGTCGCCGGCCTGCGGGCCCTGCACCGCCGCGAGCTCACAGTGGCCTTCACCGGGACACCTCCGGTGCTGACCGGAGTGGACGGCGTCGGCCCGGTCGAGTCCAACGGTGACACCGGCCTACGATTCACGCTCAGCGGGCCGCCCGCTCCGGCGTTGCGGGCGCTCGCGGCCGCCGAGATCACCGCCTTGACCGTCCGCGAACCCAGCCTCGAAGAGATCTTCCTCGACTACTACGAGCAGGGAGCGGGGCGATGACCGCCACCGCACCGCCCGGCCGGGCGCTCACCCGGCTCGCGGTCCGGCAGGTCCGCCCGGGAGGGCCGATCGTTCTCACCGTCTCGGCCGGGATGACCGCACTTGTCGCGGCCAGTTTCGCCGAGGTCGTGGCCGACCCCGCGGCGGCGGCCGGCTTGGCGAAGATCGCGGGCAACCCGGCGATCCGGACGCTGTTCGGCGAACCGGTGGCGCTCGATCACGCCGGCGGCTTCACCGTCTGGCGCGTGGGCACGGTCGTCGCGATCCTGCTGAGCACCTGGGCGATGCTCACCACGACCCGCATCACCCGGGGCGCCGAACAGGCACGGCAGTGGGATCTGCTGCTGGCCGGCCCGGTCGGCCTCCGAGCCGTGACGCTGCGACACCTCGCGGTCGTCGGCACGGTCGTGACGGGTACCGGTATGGCGGTCGCGGCGGCTCTGCTGCTCACCACCGACCGGCCGGCCGGTGGGCTGGTGCACGGCGCCGGCCTCGCCGCGATCGGCCTGTTCAGCGTCGCGACGGCGGCCGTGACCGCCCAGTTGTTCCCGTCGAGGACCACCGCGACCGGGACGGCCGTGGCGGTTCTGGGCATTTCGCTGCTCCTGCGGATGGCCGGTGACGGGGTTGCCCCACTCGCGTGGTTGCGCTGGGTGTCGCCGCTCGGCTTGCTTGAGATCAGTGCGCCGTACGGCGCCAACCGGTTCCCGCCGCTGCTGGTGCTGACGGCCGCGACAGCGGTACTCGCCGTGGCCGCCGTGCGCCTCGCGGGGCGCCGCGACGCCGGGGACGGCATCATCGCCGGCCGTACGAATCGGCAGCGCAGCGGAGGCCTGCTGAGCAGTGTGGAGGCTTTCGCCGTACGACGGCTGCTGCTCCCACTGAGTGGCTGGGCCGCCGGTGTCGTGGCGTACTTCCTGCTCATCGGCTTGACCGCGGTCACCGTCACCGAGTTCATGGCGCAGAACCGGGCATTCACCGACGCGGCCGGGCAGGCCGGGTTCAGCCGCCTCGATCAGGTTTCCGGCTTCACCGCCGCGATTTTCGCGCTTCTCGCGCTGCCGATCGGCGGGTTCGCCGCCGTGCGGCTGCACGCGTTCATCGCGGCCGAGTCCGATCGGCGTCTCACCCTGCTGGCGGCCCAACCGGTGACCCGCGTACGCCTGCTCGGCGCCGAGACGGCCGCGACCGCCGTCGGCATGCTGGCGTTGACCGTCCTGGCCGCCCTCGCGACCTGGGCCGGTGTCGCCGTCGCCGGAGGCGGCATCACCATCGGCGCCGCGCTCAGCGGCACCGTCAACACCCTGCCCGTCGCCCTGCTCAGCCTGGGCGCCGCGGTGCTCGCCACCGGATTCGCTCCCCGCGCCGTGATCCATGCCGGCCCGCTGCCGACCACCGGCGGGTTCCTGCTGCTGGTTCTGGCCGACAGCGCCGATGCCCCCGGCTGGCTGCGGTCGCTGTCGCCGTTCGCCCACCTCGCTCCCGTGCCGCTGGAATCGGCGGACTTCACCGCCGCGGCCGTGATGGTGGCGGTGAGCGTGCTGCTCACGGCGGCCGGCCTGGCTTCCCTTCGGCGGCGCGACCTCACCGGCTGATCGCCGGCCGATGGCGGCGGAGGACCGGGGGCGGGGCGCGCGTCGGCGAAGGTCACGCGGCGTGCCAGAGTAGGCGCGTGACATCTGAGACGACCCTGTCGCCGGGAGAGGACGAGGTGGTCGGCGCCTTGCTGGCGCTCAGCCGCGCCTTCGTCGCCGAGACGGCCCGCTCGCTGAGCGGCCTCGACGAGGACGTGACGCTTCCACAGTTCCGGACGCTCGTGGTCCTGGTGTCGCAAGGACCGCAAAGGATCGTCGACCTGGCCAACGAACTCACCGTCACCTCCTCGACCGCGGTCCGGATGTGCCAGCGGCTGGTCCGCAAGGGCCTCGTCGTGCGGGAGGAACGACCCCACGACCGGCGGACCGCCTGGATCAAGTGCCCGCAGGTCGAGCAGCGTCTCATTGACGTCGAACGCGAGGACCGTCATGCACCACATCCTGCCGCGTTCCACCTGCGTACGGTGACCCCAGAGGCCGCCCTACGGCACTGACCTCAGCTCCGGCATGAACGGCGCGGCGGCACTGCGACGGCCTTTGGGGACCGTTCTCACCAGGGACGTGTCGGCTGGAGCACAGCTTCGACGAGGGCTTGCCGGCGCAGGTGGGTGATCCGTTGATAGTCGGGATCCATGATCATGTCGCGGAACGCATACCGGGTGGGGTAACGCACGAGCAGGACGGCGTCCCACTGTTGTCCTGATTCGGCGACCAGAGGGCTGCCGCCGTCACCGGCGTAGATGACCTCGACCCCATGGCGAGGGCCGATCGTCGCGCCGAACGAGCTGGCGTACTGCTGGTACAGCGGTCGGCCGCCGTCGGCGAACCGAAGCAGGTTGAGCATCACGACCGGGCTGCCGGGGTCGGTGGCGAGGAAGCCAGTGAGAAAGTCACCGTCGGGATCTATCGCCATCCGTCCGCCTCCGCTCGCAGGGTGTCAGGGTGTCAGGGTGTCAGGGTGTGAGTATCGCCGAGGACGCGGGAACACGCGCAGTGGGATTTTGCACTTACAGTGCACTTGTGTGGTGTGGTCAGGAAATCTAGCGTCCACGCCATGGCTGATTCATGGACGTTCGCCGTTGCCCGTGGCGACCTCGGCCGGACCACGGTCGTCAACGGGCCGACACCCGAGATCCGATCCGGTGAGGCGTTGCTCCGTGTGGACCGGGTCGGGTTGAGCGCCAACAACGTGACGTACGCGGTGCTCGGCGAGGCGATGGAATATTGGAAGTTCTTCCCGGCGGGACCGCACGGACTCGGCCCGGAGTACGGGCTTCCACCGCTGTGGGGATTCGCCGAGGTCGCCGAGTCGGCGGCGACCGGAGTCGAGGTGGGAACGCGCGTTTTCGGCTACCTGCCGCCGGCCGGCCATCTGGTGGTACGCCCTGAGCAGATCGACTCCTCGGGGTTTCGTGACGGCAGTGCTCATCGCGCCGCGTTGCCCTCGCCGTACAACGTCTATCGCCGCACCGCCGACGACGACGCCTATCGTGACGATCAGGAGGACCTGCTGGTCCTGTTCCGTCCGCTGTTCTTCACCTCCTTCATGCTGGCCGACCAAGTCGTCGACAACGACTGTTACGGGGCGCGGCAGGTGGTCATCTCCTCGGCCTCCAGCAAGACCGCGTACGCCGCCGCCTTCGAACTGCACGGTCGCGGACCACGGCTGATCGGACTCACCTCGCCCGGCAACACGGCCTTCACCCGGTCTCTCGGCTGCTACGACGAAGTCCGGTCGTACGACGAGATCTCCAGCTTGGAGGAAGTGCCGACGGCCTATCTCGATCTGTCCGGAGCGCCGACGACACGCACGGCGCTGAGAAAGCTTCTCGGCGATCTGCTCGTACGGGACATCGCCGTCGGCCTGACCAATCAGATCCCCAACGCGGACGCCGCGGGCGAGGTGTTCTTCGCACCGGTGCAGATGCGCAAACGACGCCAGGACTGGGGTCGCGACGCCTTGGAACGACGCTTCGCCCAGGCCTGGCTACGATTCGCCGACGCGGCGGGAACCTGGCTCGAGGTACGCGCCGGCGACACCCCCGAAGATCTCAGACGCTTCTGGCTGGACGTCTACCACGGCCACACCCCACCACGAGTAGGTCATGTCATCCGATTCCACAACGTCCGGGGCGAACACCTGAGGAGTTAGATCACCGGTAGCGGCCATCGTCCGCGAAGGGCGACGGACAATTCCCGGCGCGACGATATCCCCAACTTGGTGCCGAGATGCCACTCGACGGTGCGAGGGCTGAGAAACAGCGCGGCCGCGATCTCGGGATTGGAGTCGCCGGCGGCCGCGCGTTTGGCGATCTGCGCTTCCTGGGAAGTCAGCTCTCCGCCTGGATCGTCCAGGTGCTCGATGGGCGCCGGCGGCGCTCAACTCACGGCGGGCCCGCTCCGCGAACGCGTGTGCGCCCATGTCTGTAAAGGCGGCCCGGGCGCCCAGCAGCTCGGCCCGGCGCTCCGCGCGGCGCAGCCATTCGCCATAGAGCAGCAGGGCCCGCGCGGTCATCAGTCCGACCCGCCCCAGCCGAAACTGACTCACCGCCTCCACGTAGTGGTCCTCGGCCTCCGCCGGCGGACCGGCCAGCGCGTCAGCCAGCGCTTGCGAGCCCAGGGCCCGGGGTGTCACCGTGGCTCCCGTCAGTGAGGACAGGCGTTCTCGGGCCTGAGCGGCTGCCGTTTCTTTCACCGACCCGGGCTGCCGCCTCGGCCAGTTCGCCGAGCGACCAGCCCCACATGGAGAAATCTTCGTACTCGACCGCGGTCCGGCCGGCTCGCAGTGCGGCCGCGTGGTCACCCAGCCCGTTGTGCAGCTGCTACGCCGCTCGCTGCCTGCCACCGACAAGAACGCGTCGTAGGTTCCAGGCCGGCCCGCGGGCTGGCCTGGAACCGTGTGCGGCCATGGCCGGCGGAGAAGTCGAACACGAAGGTCAGGCGATGCGCTAAACGTTGTCGGCGCTGCCGTTGCCGGAGTCCTGGACGACCTAGGCGCCCCAGGCGCCGGCGCCGCTGAGGAGGGCTAGCAGAACCCCTGCGCGTCGTGGAACGGCCCGAGGCTCACCGTCGCGCCGTTCGCGGTCGCCGTGAACGCGAGGCTGGACGTGCTGGTGCGGGTGATCGTCGAGGCGGTCAGCGCGGGCGCCGCGGACAGCACGTCGCCGGCGGCCCAGACGCGGGTGATGGTGGCGTAGCTGCCGGGCGTGGCGGTCCGAGCTCGTCTGGGACTGGCGAGAGCAGATGATGGCTGCCCCGCTTTCTTGCCCACCGTGGACACTTTCCAGCATGGGTGAACGTCTCGGCAAACTTCCAAAGCACCCCACGGGAGGGCTACCAAACGGGAGGTGATGACCGACTTGCCCTATTAGGGCGAGTCGTCAATCCTTGACCTCGCCGAAGAGGGCGTTCTGGACGATGCGCTGGGCGGCCATGGCGTCCTGGCGCTCCTGCGCCTCGGCCAGAGCGACCGTGTCGAGCCGGTCGAGGGCGCGGTAGATGCGCTTGAGGATGCCGATGGAGGTGCGGGCCGCGTCGACCGAGTCCTCGCGGAACGGGAACTGGTCGAGCTGCCACACGCCGTCCCAGTTGTTCTTGCGCAGGGTGTGGAAGAACTCGAAGATCTCGGTCAGGTGCACGGTGCCGACGACCAGGTCGTCGTCCCAGCCACGCAGGTTGTCGTTGACGTCCATGCCGTAGAGGCGGCCGTGGTCGATGATCAGCTGAGCCGCGTCGGCCGGCGACTCGCCGCCGTACAGGCTGTGGCCGAAGTCGAGCAGGATGCCGACGTTGTCCAGGCCGATCTCCTGGATGCCGAGCAGGCTGCGGGCGGCCGAGTCCCACGTCATCTTCACCCGGGGCTCGCGCGGCTTGTACTCGATGGCGAACTTGAGGTCGGGGTGGGCGCCGGCCAGCTCGCGCATGCCGTCGACGGCCAGCTTCCACAGGGTGCGGTGGTCGACCTGGAACGGGTAGTCCCAGCCGTCCTGGCCGGGCCAGATCTTCACGTAGTCGGCGCCCAGCTCGCGCACGATCCCGGCCGCCTCGTGCATCAGGTCGAGCGCGGCCTTGCGCACGGCCGGGTCGGGGTTGGTGAACGAGCCGCGGCTGAACCGGCGCAGATAGATCTCGGGGGTGATGCCGATGGCGGTCAGGTTCTGCGCGGCCAGGGCGTCCTTGACCTCGGAGAGGCCGACGCCGGGGGTGAACGGGTAGTTGAGGTCGACCACCGACAGGTCCTCCACCTGCCCGGCCAGCTCGATCGCTTCCAGGGTGGTGCGCGACGGGCCGTAGCCGTCGGTGGCGTAACGGTCGACGTAGGTGGCGAAGTGCCACAGTCCGGCACCGAAACGGGGGTACTCGGTCATGCTGAATCCTTTGTGGACAAGGCGCGGCGGACGGCGTCGCGCCAGGCGGAACGGGCGGGCGAAGCGTCGGAGGCGGAGGGGGCGAACTCGTCGTAGGTCACCGCCGGCGTCAAGCCGCCGGCTGAGAAGGCGACACCAAGGGCCGACAGATTGGCCGTACGCGCGCGGCGCACCACCAGACCGGTCAGGTCAGCCTGGATCTGCATGAGGATGTCGTTGCCCGAGGCGCCGCCGTCGGCTAGGATCGCGGCGGCGCCACCCATCGCGTCGATGACGTCGGCCACCTGATGGGCGATGGACTCGACGGCGGCCCGGGCCAGCTGGGCCGGGCCCGAGCCCAGGGTGAGGCCGCTGATCAGGCCGACCGCGGTGTCGTCCCACCAGGGCGCGGCCAGCCCGCCGAACCCCGGCACCAGGAAGACGCCGTCGCTGGACGCCGTCGCGGCCATCTCCCCGATCTGTGATGGAGTAACGGATAGGAACGAAGCGAGCCATGCGATGGTGGCCCCGGAGGAACGGATGTTGCCCTCGGCGGCGAGCTGCGAGTCCCACGCGATCGTGAGACACACCCTGGGCGGAGCGTCGCCGAGACGCATGACCGACGAGCCGGTTCCGTAGGTGACTTTCACGCCGCCGTCGGCGGCGGCGCCGTGGGCGTAGAGGGCGGCATGCGAGTCGCCGAGGACCGCGGTGATCGGGAGGCCTTCGAGGGCTCCCCCGCGATCCCCGATGCGGCCCAGCTCTCCACTCGACGGTGTGATGGTGGGCAGCGCGGACGCCGGGATGCCGAACAGGTCGAGCAGTTCGGGACTCCAGCTGCCGTTCCGGACGTCCAGCAGTTGGGTCCGCGACGCGTTGCCGACTTCGATCTGGTGGGCGCCCGTCAAGGCGTACAGAAGCCAGGAATCAATCGTGCCGATCAGGGCGCCCGGGTTGGTGTCGAGCAGCCATCGCAGCTTGGCCGCGCTGAACATCGGGTCGAGCGGCAGCCCGCTGATCGCGCGGATCCGGGCCTCGTCGCCGCGCAGCTTGTCGCACACGCCGACCGCCCGCTGATCCTGCCAGCCCAGCACCGGGCCCCGCGGCTCGCCGGTGTGCCGGTCCCAGATCAGCGCGGACTCGCGCTGGGTGCTCAGCCCGACGGCGGTTACCGCGGACGAGTCGATTCCGTCGAGACACCGGGCGGCCGCGGTGAGGACGCTGTCGAGGATCTCTGTCGCGTCCTGCTCGACCCAGCCCGGCCGTGGGTAGCGGATGGGCACTGGGGCGGAGCCGGAGGCTACGACTTCGCCTTCGCTGGAGACCAGCAGGCATTTCGTCGATGAGGTGCCTTGGTCGATCGCCAGAGTCAGCCCGTCAGGCATCGGAGCGGGCCAGCTCGGCGGCGGCCTGCCGGATGTCGCCGGCGGTCAGCCCGAAGTGTTCGAGCAGGAACGCTGTGCTGCCGGTGGGGGCGAACTCGCGGTGTACGCCGAGGATGCGCATCGGTACGGGAGCCGGCTCGCTGACAACGATGGAGGCGACGGCGGCGCCGAGCCCTCCGGTCGTAGTGGCTTCTTCCACGGTGACGATTCCACGTGTCTCCCGCGCGGCCTGACGTACTGCGTCCTCGTCGAGCGGCGCGATCGTGGACATGTTCACCACCCGCACCGAGATGCCGTGGGCCGCGGCTTCTTCGGCGGCTTGCAGCGCGCGGGAGACCATGGTGCCGGTCGCGATCACGGTGACATCGGTGCCGTCGCGCAGGACGGTGGCGTGCCCGAAACGGAACGGGTGCTGCTCGGTGACCGAGGGGACCTTGAACCTGCCCACGCGCAGGAACACCGGGGTGGCTGCGGTCGCCGCCCAGCGCACAGCGGCGCTGGTCTCGGCCAAATCGGCGGGAACGACGATGCCGAGCCCGGCGATCGCCCGCAACCAGGACAGGTCTTCGATCGAGTGGTGGGTGGGTCCGAGCTCGCCGTAGGCCATGCCCGGGCTCATCCCGCACAGGACGACAGGCGATTGGCTGTACGCGACGTCGGCTTTGATCTGTTCCAGGGCGCGGCCGGTGAGAAACGGGGAGGCGCCGCACACGAACGGCACGTAGCCGAGGAGGGCGAGGCCGGCACCGACGCCGACCATGTCCTGCTCGGCGATGCCGACGTTGATCAGGCGGTCCGGGAACTCGGCGGCGAAGGCGCTGAGGTTGCTGGAGCCGACCGAGTCGTTGCAGACCGCTACGATCCGCTCGTCGGTGCGGGCCAGAGCGACCAGTTCCTCGGCGAAGGCGACTCGACAGTCGAAGGTCTCGGGTGACGAGAGGACGGGCGCGGTCATCGGGTCAGCTCCGCCACGGCCTGCTCCAGCTGCGCGGCGCTGGGTACTTTGTGGTGCCATTCGACGCGGTTCTCCATGAAGGAGACACCCTTTCCTTTGATGGTGTTGGCGATGACGCACAGCGGACGCTCGCCACGCGGCGCGGTGAAGGCTTCGAGCAGGGCGACATGGTCGTGACCGTCGACCTCGGCTACGTCCCAGCCGAACGCCTTCCACTTGGCGTCGAGCGGGTCGAGCCCGGCGGTGTCCTCGGTGCGGGCGCCCTGTTGCAGGCGGTTGCGGTCGACGACCGCGGTGAGGTTGGTCAGGCGGCGGTGTCCGGCGGTCATCGCGGCTTCCCAGTTGCTGCCTTCCTGCAGCTCGCCGTCGCCGAGTACGACGTACACGTGCCGGTCTGAGGAGGCGAGCCGTCCCGCGATGGCCATGCCGACACCGACGGGTAGGCCGTGGCCGAGTGGGCCGGTGTTGGTTTCCACGCCTGGCACCTTGGTCCGGTTCGGGTGCCCGTTGAGGGCCGAGAGCGGGCCGGCGAAGGACGTCAGCTCGTCGCCGCCGAAGAAGCCGGCGGCGGCGAGGGTGGTGTAGAGCGCGCCTGCCGTGTGGCCCTTGCTCAGCACCAGACGGTCACGGTCGTCCCAGTCGGGCTTCTCGGGGTCGATGCGCAGGACGGCGAACACGAGGGTGGTGAGGATGTCCAGGACGGAGAGGTCTCGGCCGACGTGGCCGAGGCCGGCCCGGCGGATCATCTCGAGGTCGGTCAGGCGGGACATGTCGGCACGCTCGCGGAGCAGATCGCCGCTTCGGTGCGGGTCGACGGCGAGCTCAGCGCGGAACCGGCGCCAGGCGGTGGCGGCACGAGGATCGGCGACCAGCATGCAAGTCCTCCAAAATTTGTGCAACGTTCTACACAATTGAGGTTAGAGACGGAATCGAAGAAGAGTCAAGGGCTTGGCGCGCCCCACCGAGCTGCACGGAGGGCCCCGTCCGGGATTGAATCATCGCGTTCGACGCCACCGGGAGCCGCCGGTAGGGGCATGCGCAGAGGAGACATCGACCTGATTTCGTACCAGTGTCCAGAACAAGGCCACCGCGATCGTCATGGTCAGGCCCATGACCAGCCCAATCGGCCCGATCGAACCCACGCCGAGCGCGCCCGCCAAGGGTGCGGTGGCGCCGGCCAGTCCGAAGTTCGCGGCACCCATCAGCGCTGCCGCCGTTCCGGCCCGTTCCCCGTGCGGCGCCATGCCGATCACCTGCAGGCACGGGCCGACGGCCCCGGCCAGGACGAAGTAGGCGACGGTCACGATGGTCACGACCGCGACGTTCTCGCCGGCGAAGGCGACGAGCAGCAGGGCGAAACCGAGCGCGGCCAGCATGGGCAGGACGTACCGGAGAACCCGGCGAGGCTCGATCCTGCCCAGGAGGCGTGCCGTCGACTGTGCTCCGATGACAAATCCGACGGCGTTGGCCGCGAAGACCGCGCTGTAGGACTGCGCTGAGAGCCCGTACGTGTTCTGGAAGAGAAACGATGACGAACTCATGTACGTGAAGACACTGGACACCAGAAGGCCCCCGACGAGAGCGGCGCCGACGAAGCCGCGGTCGGTCAGCAGCAGGCGATAACGTCGAGCCGGTGGGTCCGGCCGGTGAGATGGCGGGGCCGTTTCGGGCAGGCCTGACGCACCGATGGCGAGCGCCAGCAGTCCGTAGAGCGCGATGCAGCCGAACAGGCCGCGCCAGGACATAGCTTGCAGCATCAGCGAGCCGAGAAATGGTGCCACGACCGGGGCCAGACCGGTCACCACGGCAAGGCGCGCGGCCATCCGAACGAACAGGCCGCCCTCGTAGAGGTCGCGCACCATGGCCAGGGCGACGACGCCGCTGCCCGCGGCGCCGGCGCCTTGGAGCAGCCGAAAGACGAGCATCGCTTCGACCGTGGGCGCGACGGCGACGCCCAGGCTGCCGATGATGTGCAGAGCTGTCGCCACCAGCAGCGGTTTCCGGCGGCCGACGCCGTCGCTCCACGGGCCGATGACGAGCTGGCCGAGCGCGAACCCGATGGTGGTAGCGGTCAACGTGAATTGGACGGCGGCGGCGCTGGTGCCGAAATCGTCCTGCACCAGAGGGAAAGCCGGAATGTAGAGGTCGACCGTGAACGGACCGAGAGCGACGAGAAAGCCGAGGACGAGCAGGGTGCGGCGTGACGAATTCATGTGACCGGGGATGACCTGTCCGATCGGGCAGCCGTTCAACGGCTGCGCATTGCCCCCGGAGGGTCGTCGCCGGCGGTCCCGTGCAACGTTCTACAAGAACGGTAGACGGGCCGCCGTGTCAGCGTCAAGGCACTCGGCGCGAACGGATCAGACCGCAGTACTGACGCCGGCCGCCGCCGCGGTCGTGCTGCGTGCCATCAGTCGCGGCGCGATGAGGTAGTGCACCGGCCGGGCTCGCCCGTCGAGGCGCTCGAGCAGAAGCCGCGCGCTGCGGGACCCGGTGAGATGGGCGGACTGGTCAATCGTCGTGAGCGAGATCCGGCCGATCGTCGACATGTAGATGTTGTCGTACCCAGCGACGCTGAGGTCCTCGGGAACCCGCAGTCCTCGTTCTTCGGCCGCGCGCAGCACACCCAAGGCCGCGATGTCGGCCCCAGCGAAGATCGCCGTCGGCGGGTTCGGGCGGGACAAGGCCTGTTGTGCGGCCTCGTAGCCGCCCTCTTCCGAGTATCCGGTGACGATGACGTCCGGCTCCAGACCATGCCGTCTCATGGCCGCCTCGTATCCGTCGAGTCTTGGCGTGTGAGACAGAACGAACGGCCGCTCCAGCCCGCCCGAGGGCTGGCTGGTGTGCACGATGCGCCGGTGCCCGAGAGCCACCAAGTGGTCGACCATCATCCGTGCGCCCTCGAAGTCGTCGTCGACGATCGTGTCGAAGTTCTCGGCACCGCCGTGCCGGGCGATGACAACCGTTGGCAAGCCGGCTCCCAGCTCCTCCAGCCACGCCTGCTCCATCCACGGCGCGATGACGATCAAGCCGTCCACCTGCCGGTCGACAAGAGCCTCGATGCTGCGCTTCTGCCGCTCGGGCGAGGTGCCGCCGGCGATGAGAATCTCCTGGAACGGAGTGGCATCCAGTTCGGCGGTGATGCCCCCGACGATCTGGGGCTGAAAGGGCGAGGACAGCTCGATCAACATCACGCCGACGGTGTACGAGCGACCACGCATGGCCCGGGCACCGGTGTGCGGGCGGTAACCGAGCGTCTCGATAGCCGCCGTCACCTTCTCCCGCATGCGGTCACTGACCCCGTACGCGTCCCGGACAACCTTGGACACCGCCGAGACCGACACGCCCGCCTCGCGTGCCACGTCCTGAATCGTGGCGCGACGGTCCGCAGCCGGGGAATCCGGTGAAACAGCCATGTCTCGCTCTCCCGAGGTTGTACGCGCCTCGATCCTACGGGCGGCACCACCTGGGAGAGAGCGGCTGCCGCTATGCCAGCCGGGACAGGAAGGACCGGTCCGGTCCGGCGACCACGCGTTCGGGTCCCCGGACGGCGAACGCCCCGGTCAACGAACGGTCGTTGGAGTCGAGGCCGACGAAGACGTCGACCGGCGCGGGTTCGACGGCGACCTCGCGGGCGAGGTTGGTGTAGGCGAGCTGCGAGGCGTCGACCTCGAAGGTGACGCGACGACTCTCACCGGCGGCAAGGTCTACCCGGGCGAAGCCTGCCAGTTGTTGCGCGGGCCGCGTGACCGGCGAGGTGTTCACCCGCAGGTAGAGCTGCAGGACCGTCGCGCCGTCTCGGGAGCCGGTGTTCGCGACGGTGGCGCTGATCCGCGCTGTGCCGTACGTGTCGATGTCGGGACCGCAGTCGAGGTCGCTGAGCGCGAACCTGGTGTAGCTCAGCCCGTGGGCGAACGGCCACAGCGGCGTGGCCTCCAGGTCGAGGTAGTGCCGGGAGACGCTGGGCGGCAACGGGTTGCGGTAGCCGGAGCCGGCCTTCTGGTGGTGGTAGACCGGGATCTGGCCGCTGTGCCGGGGCACGCTGTACGGCATCTTGCCGGACGGATTGACGACGCCGAAGAGCACGTCGGCGATCGCCTGCGTGCCGAACGGCCCGGCGTACGGGGCCACGACGATGGCCGCCGCGTCCTGGATGACCTTCGGCAGCGCGTAGGCCCGGCCCTGCACGAGCACGACCACGAGCGGGGTGCCGGTGGCCGCCACCGCCTCGGCCAGCCGCACCTGAGCGGCCGGCAGGGTGATGTCGGCGGTGTCGCTGGCCTCGCCCTCGGTCCGCTCCCCCGTGAACCACAGGCTGGCCCCGCCCAGCGCCAGCACGACGACGTCGGCCGCCCGCGCCGCCTCGACCGCCGCGTCGAGGGAGCCCAGATCCTCGGTCAGGGTGCAGCCGCGCTCGACGCTCACCGTGCGGGCGCGGTCGCGGATCTCGGCTGCCAGCGAGGGAGCCAGGCGGTTGCCGTCCCACGGCCCGAACAGGGCCGAGTACCAGGCCGACACGGTCTCCTCGGCGCCGTTCATGGTGCCGAGTTCGCCGCGCATCACGGCTTCGTTGGCTTCGCGCCAGGACGCGTACGTGTAGGTCGGGAACTGGAATGTCGGGGCGTCGGCGTGCGGTCCGATGACCGCGATGTCGAGCCCACCGGGAGCCAGCGGCAGGATGCCGTCGTTCTGAGCGAGCACGATCGAGCGCCGGGCCAGCTCGAGTGACAGGTCGGCGCCCTCGCTGGCCGCGGCGGCCACGTCGATGCTCTCCACCGGGTACGGATGCTCGAAGAGCCCGACCTCGAACTTCGCGCGCAGCACCCGCCGCACGCACTCGTCGACGTGCCGGACGTCGACGGCCCCACGCTCGACCTCGGCCGCGAGCACGTCGCCGTAGCCGTACGGATTGGGCATCTCGACGTCGAGCCCGGCCCGGATGGCCAGCCGGCCCGCCTCGGCGGGGGAGGCAGCGATCCGCTGCCGGTCGACGAACTGCTCAAGCGTCGTGTAGTCGGAGGAAACGAAACCCTCGAAGCCAAGCGTGTCGCGCAGCAGATCCTGCAACACCTCCGGCGACGCTCCGGCCGGCACACCGTCGACGTCGGCGTACGAGTTCATCACCGATCGCAGCCCGGCCAGGCGGATCGCCGCCTCGAAGGGATAAGCGAACAGGTCCCGCGTGCGCCGGGCGCCGGACTCGAAGGCCGACAGGTTCAGGCCGCCCGGCGGCGCCGCGTACCCCAGGAAGTGCTTGCCCGTCGCCATCACACCCTGCGAGAGATCGCTTCCCTGCAGACCGCGCACATAGGCCACCCCCAAGGCCGCACACAAGTACGGGTCCTCACCGAACGTCTCGTGCACGCGCCCCCACCGCGGATCGAGGGCCACGTCGAGCACCGGCGACAGCGCGTGCATCATCCCGGTCCGGCGCATCTGCCGCCGGATCAGATCGGCCATCTCCTCGACGAGCTCGGGGCTCCACCCGGCGGCGAGGCCGGTCCCGGACGGAAACACCATGTGCCCGCCGTTGAGGAAGCCGCTGAGCGCCTCGGCGTGGAACAGCACCGGAATCCCGAGCCGGCTCCGAGACAGCACCTGCTTCTGGATGGTGCCGACCATCTCCGCCAGCTGCGCCGGGTCGTCGAGGATCAGCTGCGCCACGTGTCCCGGCGGGTTGCGCAGCACGTCCTCGGCGCCGTCGGAGTCGGTGCCATCGGCCTTCACCAACGACCACGCCATCCGGGCGGTGAGCTGATGACATTTCTCGGCCGTAGTCATCTCGGCCAGCAGCAGCTCGGCCCGATGGCCGGGCTCCAGACGCTCGTCCTGCCAAGCAAATCTCATGCGTAGTCCTCGACGCGCCATTCGTCGTGCCAGTCGAGGAGGGCGCGTTCCCCGTCGAACCGGAAGGGCAGCCAGACGTAGTCCGCGATCGACGTGTCGATCTCCGTGAGCTCGGACCACGGGCCGTCGTGATGGCCGCCGAACGGGGCGAACCGTTCGGCGTGCATGGCGATCGCTGCCTCGCTGGATTCGGTGTAGCGCGGCAGCCAACGGTCGGCCAGCGCGATGTACAGGTCCTGCTTGTGCGGATGCCGGAATACCGAACTGACCTGCGACTGGTACGAGCTGCGACTCGCGTCGCCCGGGTGCGGGTCGCCCAGCACCGTCCACGGGCCGTGATAGCTCGGGGCGACGGCGACCTCGGATGGGTTCGGGTAGTAGCCGGTCGTGCCTGAGGTGACGAGATAGTGCCGGCCGTGCCGGGCGAAATAGGCGGGTGCCTCCCGGACGTATGGCGGTTGCACCAGCGGGAAGTGGGTGGAGTAATACCCGGTGACGCCGGTGTAGTCGTCGGTCAGGTCGGCGCAGATCAGCTCGCTGTGCACGCGCTCGAAGTAGTAGTAGCCCTTGCCGTCGGTCGGGTCGACAACCAGGTCGAAGTCCCCGGCGTTCATGCCCAGGGGCTTCAGATCTTTCACGACCATTTTGTACGGGCCCAGAATGTCGTCCGCCACGAGGACTGTCGAGCGTTGCCCGGCCGGTGACATCACCTTGATCCAGCACATGTACTGCCCCGAGTCGGGGTGGCGCAGGATGTGCGGCCGGTCCAGCGACATGGCCGGGTGCAGCGGTGAGGACGGATCGTCCACGTCGGGCGCGATGATCAGGCCGCGGTCGGTCCAGTTGTAGAGATCGGTCGACGAGTAGCAGCGGACGCCCCAGTGCCAGATGCCGCTGCCCGGCGTCGAGCGCTCCTTGTTCTCGCCGTACCAGTAGAAAGTGCCGCCGACCTCCATCAGCGACCCGCCGTGGGCCTGGATCCGCTTGCCATCGGTGTCGAGCCAGACCTGCCCGGGCGTGAAGGACGTCCGCATCAAGCCTTCACCAGCCGCACGCCCTGGAACGACTTGGCCGGCAGAGGTACGACCACGAGCGCCTCGTACGTGCCGGGCAGCCGCTCGACGGTGCACTCCCACGTGTCGAGGACGTCCACGTGCCAGCGGCCCGGCGGCAGGATGACATGCCGTTCCCGAGGCCGGCCGAGACCGTAGTAGTTGACCAGGTACTCGTCCTGCACTCCGGCCCACGGCAGGTCGAAGCCGGACGGCACCGGCTCGAGCACCCCGGTCGGCGAGGCGGCGACGATCTCGGCGAGAAAGCCGATCCGTTCCGGGCTCGTGCCGGTCAGCCGGCCGCCCTTGGCCCACCAGATCTTCTCCTCGGCGTTCCAGTAGGTCTCGCCGTGCCCGACGTAGCCGCCGCGGACCGCGCCTTCCCAGAAGCGGCGCAGCATTTCCTCGCCGGTGAGGTTGCCCCAGTCGTACTCGATGTCGCCCTCGTATCCGGACTCGTCGATGACCACCGGTTTGCCCCACCGCTCGCGCCAGCCGGTGACCTCCTCGACCCGGCTGTGCTGAATGCTCGCGTGGGTGATCCACGGCCGGGTGTGGTCGAAGTGCTCGATGAAGTTGTGAATGGATACCAGATGCCCGTGCGGGTCCTCGGCGGCTACGGTCTCCCCGATCCGGTCCCAGTCCGCGATCGTTTTGCGGGGCACCGCGTCGTATTCGTTGGCCAGCGAGAACCAGACGTTGGCATATCCGGCCAGCCGGCGGACGACGTAGCGGACCACCCGCTCGTCCACGGCCGGGCCCAGATCCGAGAAGCCCCACTTGTCGTACGGGTGGAACAGGATGATGTCGGCCTCGATGCCGAGCTCGCCGAGGCGGCGCACCTGCTCGTCGAGACGGGCGAAGAACTCGGTGTCGAACCGCGCGTGGTCGGAAGCGCTGGGGAACGGGAACCGGGCGGGCTCCTCGTTGTTGAAGACGAAATGCTTGGGGAACAAGCACATGCGCAGCTTGGTGAAGGGCGACGCGGCCAGCGTCTCCAGGGTTTCCGCCTGCGTCTTGTCGTCCTGGTGGTTCCACGCGTAGGCAGTGGTTCCCCACGGCCGGTATCGGGTCCCGTCGGCGTAGGCGAAGTGGAAGCCGTCCACGCGGACCGGCCCGTGCGCCCCGTCGGCCGCCGGGCCGACGGTCACCTCACCGCGGATCCCGTCGAGCGACGGGGTCGTGGCCGAGGTGACGAACTGCCAGGTTCCTTCCTCCTCGGCGAGCACGCGCAGCCGGTAGATGCCGTCGCCGTCGTAGAAGCCCCCGACCGTCCAGGTCCGCTCGCCGCATCGGAACTCGGCGGTCAGCTCGACGTCGACGAACGGGTTGCCCTCGCTCGGTCCGTGCAAGGCGATCTCGAGCAGTCCCCATCGGGTCGGTGAGCCTACGACGGACCATGGCGCCGAGGAACGCGTCGCCCCGGCATCCACCGGCGACGGTGTGATGGCGGCATCATGCTCGTGGAGGAGGATCGGCGACATCAGCGCGTCGATCTCGGCCCAGAACGCCTCCCGGGCCGCCTCGTCGTCGCGCAGGCCGGGAGTGGCCCGCAGGAACAACACAACAAGCAGTTCGCGAAGCTCGGGCCGGTCGACGGTCTGCGGCAGGTACCGCTCGAGCACCGGCCGTCCGCCCGGAGCGTCGAGCACCTGTCCGACGGTGATGAGGTGAGTAAGCACAGCGACTCCTTGCTCAGGGGTGAACGACGACGCGGACGCGGTCCAGGTTCTCGACCGCGGCGAACGGTTCCGGGTGGCCGGACCGGGTCGAGGCCACTTTGAAGGACACGTAGTAGGTGCCGGGCTTCGTGAACCGGTGGCTGGCGGTGAAACCCTTGGCGGCCTTGGTGAAGGTGCCGGATCCGGTGAAGTCCCATCCGGCGGAGACGATCTTTCCGGCGCCGGGCGGTGTCGCGACCCGGGCCTGGAAGTCGACCTTCTGGCCGGCTTTGATGTCGACGCGGTCGCGGCCGTGGACGGTGAGGTCGACGACTGGCTGGATGCCGCGCCGCTGGGCGGCTGTCGCCGGGACGTGCACTTGGCCGTCGGTGACCGTGTAGCGGGTGGACTGCGGTGGGCGTACGCCGCGCTCGGCCCAGGCCGCGACGTCGCGTAGCGCCTGTTCCACGATCGGGTCGTAGGAGACGATGCGGCTGGCCTTGGCTCCGGTGACCGGGCCTTCGAGGTGGTCGGCGTTGTCGTTGTAGTACAGGCGGAAATCGCCCGGGGACTGGACGCGGCGGGCGTACCAGTCGGCGTGCCACGGGTAGGCGTCGCTGTCGAGCAGGTTGTCGACCACGATGACCTTGCCGTTGATCCGGCCGGTGTAGGTGCCGCCACCGGCGACGCTGTTCGCGATGGCCGGGCCGACCAGGAACGGCCGCTGCGGATAGCGGCCGCGCAGCGAGTCGAAGACGTCGTAGCCCTCGCCCGCCGGCGGGATCTGATGGCGGTAGTACGACGGCAGGGCGACGGCCCAGCGGTCGCCGGTGCGGGCCAGCTCGGCCCGGACGAGGTCGCCGAGCGCCGACTGCTCGGTGCCCAGGTAGCCGGGCTTGGACCAGAAGTCGTCGGCGTACGTGGGGTCGAGCTGTTGAATCACGGCGCCGAAGCCGAGCAGGCCGTCCGGCGCCGACAGGCCGAGCACGTAGTCAGGGTCGGCCCACGCCTTGAGCGGAACGCCCAGGCTTGTGGCCTCGTGCAGCATCGCCGCCTGCACCGGCGTCAGGCCGGCGTACGGGTTGCCGGAGCCGCCGGGTCGTACGGCGTCGGCGATCCGGTCGGCCACGTCGCGCAGGACCATGCGGGCCTGCGCGCGGACGAAGAAGTTGATGGGGATGGAGGTGGGCACGCCGAGGACGACCGGGACGGCGCCCTCCCATACTCCGGTGGTGTTCTCGATGGCGCCGACGGTCTGGAAGGAGCCGCCGGAGGGGCCGTACAGGTAGCCGTAGATCCGCCGGGCTCCTGAGCGGTAGTAGGCGGCCGCTACGGTCTCGGCGAACTTCGCGGCGGCGGCGTCGTGACGGTAGCCGCCGGTGCCGCTGGTCTGAACGGTGTAGGCGCCGCTGGCGGCACCGAAGGCGACGGCGCGCTCGTAGGCGTTCTCGGTCGAGGTCGGGTACGTGTATTGGAAGAAGCGGCCCTGCCATTGTTTGGCCGGCGGCAGGTAGATCGTGAACTTGACGTCCGTACCGTCGAAATGCCCGGACACCCGGTGATGCGTGACCGGGGTGGTCAGGTCCTGCTCGCTGTCGATGACGGGGTGGGCGTAGAGCGGGTCGACGCAGCCGGGTGTGACCTGGACTGGGCCGCCCGGCGTGGTGGCGGCGCAGTCGGGTGGTGCGGCGGAGGCGGCGCCGGCCGGGACGAGGATGAGGCCGGAGGCGAGAAGGAGGGAGCTCAGGACAGCTTTCATGACTGCTCCTGGGGGCGGTAGGTGACCGACCGGACGTGGGCGCCGGTGGTGGCGAGCATGCGGCCGGTGAAGCCGGACGCGACTTCGGTGGAGAGGTAGCGCCCGTCGAGCCGGGCCAGCTCATGGCGGCCGAGGGAAAGGACGATCTCGTCGGGTCCGGCGTCGCCGAGGGGAACGGTGGGCTGAGTGGGTTCGACGGCCTCGATCCGCAGCACGGCCGGACCTGCCGGCATGGGTGACTCGGCCAGCGCGACGTCGAGGTCGCCGATGCGGGCGCGCGCCTCGACCCGGTCGTGATGCCGGGTCAGACCATAGCGGTGCCGGTCGTCGATACGGACTTCGAACCGGCCGGGGCCGTCCAGTGTCGCTTCCGCCGACCACCGCAGGTCCCGGACGCGGGTGCACAGCAAGTCGTTGCCGTCCACGACCCAGCGCGGGTGCGGTGTGGCGTTGGCGAAGACATCGGTGAAACCCGTGTCGAGGGGCGGGATCCGGTAGCGGTCCTCGTCGAAGACCGGCCAGCCGTCGCGCCAGTCGATCCCGGCCAGGAAGGTCTCCCGCCCCAGGACGTGGAAGCCCGGTGTCGAGCCGCGCGGCCGGACCCCGAGATAGACGGCAGCCCAGCCGCCGGCGGGCGTACGGACCAGATCGGCGTGACCGGTGTTCTGCACCGGGTGAATAGTGCTGCGGTGGCTCAGGATCGGGTTGACCGGGCAGCCTTCGAACGGCCCGGACGGGTGTGGGCCGCGGGCGACGGTGACGGCGTGCCCGCGTTCGGTGCCGCCCTCGGCGAGCAGCAGATACCAGAGGCCGTCGATGACGTACAGATGCGGGCCTTCGGCCGCGGCGAGGCCGCTGCCCTGCCA
Source organism: Actinoplanes sp. CA-131856 (assembly GCF_050956135.1). Taxonomy (GTDB): domain Bacteria; phylum Actinomycetota; class Actinomycetes; order Mycobacteriales; family Micromonosporaceae; genus Actinoplanes. The sequence goes on from NZ_CP191849.1 coordinate 7,763,522, forward strand.
GATCCGGTACGCCGGGGCGAGGAACTTGCCCGACGAGATGTCGAGCGGGGCCTGGAGGATGCCGACCTCACCCTCGGTGAAGCTCATCGCCTTCCAGCTCAGGTAGCACGTGCCGCCGTCGTCCCAGGCGAGGTCGGGGTCGATGCCGATCGCCTCGGGCACCCGCACGGGTTCGCTCCACGGCCCGGCCGGATCGTCGGCGGTGACGATCAGCTGGCCGCCGTCGTAGTCGCTGACGTTCGTGGTGATGTAGAAGAAGCGCCCGTCGTGGTGGCGCAACGTCCCGGCGTACAACCCGGAGGAGGGCCGGCCGTCGCCGCGGGTGAACTGGCTGCGGCGGGTCAGGATGTGGCCGATCTGCGTCCAGCGGATCAGGTCGCGGCTGTGCCAGATCGGCGCGCCGGGAAAGTACTCGAAGCTGGAGTGGGCCAGGTAGTAGTCGTCGCCGACCCGGCAGATCGTCGGGTCGGGATAGAAGCCCGGGATGATCGGCTCAGACATCGGCCACCGACATCTCGGAGCGGATCACCGGGTCGGCCACGAGCCAGCGGTGGTCGCCGTGGCCGACCGTCACCGGACGGTCCTCACCCGGCACGTGCACCTCGGCCGACGCGCCGACCGGCACGCTCACGTCGAGGCGCAGGTGGCCGGCCGAGCGATGCCAGGAGACCGAGGCTTTCCCGTACGGGGTCAGGTGAGTGGCCGCCGCACTGGTGAGCTCCGGCGTGGGCCGGGGGTGCACGAGCAGGCGGCGGTATCCGGGCGCGGCGGGCGCGAGCCCGGCTACCGTACGGTGCAGCCAGTCGGCCACCGCGCCCAGGGCGTAGTGGTTGAAGGAGGTCATCTCCCCCGGGTTGATGCTGCCGTCCGGGCGCATGCTGTCCCAGCGCTCCCACACCGTGGTGGCGCCCATGGTGACCGGGTAGAGCCAGGACGGGCACTCGGTCTGCAGGAGCAGGCGGTACGCCACGTCGAGGTGGCCTGTGCTGGTGAGGGCGTCGCAGACCAGCGGCGTGCCGACGAAGCCGGTGGCGATCCGGTACCCGCCGTCACGCACGAGCTCGGCTAGCCGGCGCCCGGCCGCCACCCGCTGCCCCGCCTCGGGCAGCAGATCCCACTCGATGGCCAGCGCGTACAGGGTTTGCGCGTCCGAGTGGATCCGGCCTTCCGGCGTGACGAAGGCCCGGGCAAAGGCATCCCGTACCTCGGCGGTCAACGTGCGGTACTTCTCGGCGTCGGCGGCCCGGCCGAGCAGGCGGGCCGACTCGGCCACGATCCACGACGAGCGGGCGAAGTGGGCGGTGGCCACCACGTCGGGGTCGGCCTTGGCCCGGCCGGGCTCCTCCGGCGGAGCCGTCGGGTCGAGCCAGTCACCGAACTGGAAGCCGCCGCGCCAGAGGCGGTCCGCGCCGGCCAGGGCGGCAACCCGGTCGACCCAGGCGCTCATGCTCGGCAGTTGCCGTTCGAGCACCTGCAGGTCGCCGGTGCGCTGGTAGAGCGTCCAGGGCACGACGGTGGCGGCGTCGCCCCAGGCCGCGGCGGGCGTGTGGAACTCGGGTGCGCGGTCGACTTCGGGAACGACGTGCGGCACCGAGCCGTCGGGACGCTGTTCGGCGGCCAGGTCGGCCAGCCAGGAGCGGAGCAGGCCGGTGGTGTCGTACAGGAAGGTCGCGGTCGGCCCGAAGACCTGGATGTCGCCGGTCCAGCCGAGGCGCTCGTCGCGCTGCGGGCAGTCGGTGGGCAGGTCGACGAAGTTGCCGCGGGTGCTCCAGACGACGTTTTCGTGCAGTTGGTTGAGCTGCTCGTGTGAGGAGGAGAACCAGCCGGTGCGGCGCAGCCCGGAGCCGATGACGACCAGTTCGATGTCTTCTTCACGCAGGTCCGGTACTCCGGTGACTTCGGCGTAGCGGAAGCCGTGCAGCGTCACCGAGGGTTCGAGCACTTCGTCGTGGCCGGACAGCACCCAGGTGTCGGTGGCCAGGGCCGACCGCAGTGGCCGGATGCCGAGTTCTTTGTCTTCCAGCACCTCGGCGTGGCGAACCGTGACCGTCGTGCCCTCGGGCAGGCCCCGGACGTGCAGGCGGATCCACCCGACGGCGTTCTGGCCGAAGTCGACGAGTGTCTTGCCGGCCGGGGATTGCCACACCTTGCGGGCGGGCAGCACGCTGGTCGGCCGAATCGGGGGGCCGTCCGGAGCGACGAGCCGCGACAGGTCGCCCTCGACCATTTCGACGCTGGTCGCCGGCGCTTCGTGGGGGCGCAGGTCGGTGGTCTGGCCGTCGTACAGGTCGTCGGCCAGGACCACGCTCGGCCGGGCGTGCCAGGTGCCGTCGGTGGCCAGCACGTGCACAGCGCCGTCGAAGGTCGTGATCTCCAGCTGGGCGAGCAGGGCGAGGCGGTCGCCGTAGATCGCGCGCTGGTTGGACCAGCCGAGCCGTCCGCGATACCAGCCGTTGCCGAGCAGAAATTCCAGCAGGTTCTCGCCAGGTCGGATCAGGGTCGTGACGTCGTAGACGTGGTAGCGCAGCCGGTGCTCGTACGAGGTCCAGCCCGGCGCGAGGACGGTGTCGTCGACACGGCGGCCGTTGATCGACGGCACGTAGATGCCGTGGGCGGTGGCGTACAGCCGGGCGCTGCGGATCGGCCCGGGCACCTCGACACGTCCGGCGACGATGGGGGCCCGTTCGCCCGGGTCGAGCGGGCTGATGAAGCGCGCCGTCCAGTCGTCCGGGTTCAGCAGGCCTGCCTCGACGGTTGCCGGCTCGCTCCACGGGCTCCAGTCGTCGCCGTACGCCACCCGGACCTTGACCTCGGCCCGCTCCCGCGAGCGCAGCGGCCGGGCCGGCCACGGGACCAGCACCTGCTCGGCGCTGCGCACAGTGAAGACCTCGCCGGAGATCTGGACCTCGTACGCCGTCTGGCGCCAGCCTTCGCCGGCATGCGTGATGGTCCAGGAGAGCCGGGGAGCCGGGGTGCCGATGCCGAGCACCGGGCCGGGCTCGGTGCGTTGCTCGAAACGAGGTGCGCTGGGCTGAACCATGAAGGGTGACTCCTGATGCTGAAGGCGGGAAGTGGTCAGAGAGCCAGGCGCAGCCGGCGTCGCTCGCGCTGCTTGCGCGGGTCGGCGACTGGCGCGGCCATCTGCAACCGGCGGGTGTAGTCGTGTCGCGGGGCGGTGGCGACCTGGTGCGCCGCACCGAGTTCGACGACCTCCCCGCGGTACAGGACGGCGATGCGGTCGCTGATCTCGTTGACGACGCCGAGGTCGTGGCTGATGAACAGGTAGGCCACCCCGGTGGCCTTCTGGATGTCGTGGAACAGGCGCAGCACCCGCGCCTGTGTCGTCACGTCGAGCGCGCTGGTCGGCTCGTCACAGACGATCACCGCCGGGTTCAGGGCGAGCGCGCGGGCGATGGCCACCCGCTGCCGCTGCCCGCCGGAGAACTCGCGCGGGTACCGGTTCGCCGCGTCGGCAGGCAGTCCGACCGCGTCCAGCAGCTCTTTCACACGGGTGCGGCCGCCCTCGACGCCGGCCGTGGCGAGCGGTTCGACGAGGATGTCGCCGACCGTCATGGACGGGTTGAGCGACGAGTACGGGTCCTGGAAGACGACCTGCACGTCGCGGGCGAGTTCGCGTCGCCGCGAGCGGGAGACGTTGCTGATGGTCTCGCCGCGGAACTCGACGGTGCCCTCGCTGACCGGGGCCAGGCCGAGGATGGCCCGCCCGATGGTGGTCTTGCCGGAGCCGGACTCGCCGACCAGGCTCAGGGTCTCGCCGGCGGCGAGGTCGAAGGAGACGCCGTGGATGACGGTGGTCGAGGTCTTCCGGCGGCCGGGGAAGCGGACGACCAGGTCGCGGGCGCGCAGCAGCGGTTGATCGGTCATGTCAGATCTCCATCAGCTCGACGCTGCGCGAGGACGAGAGCAGTTCCCGGGTGTACGCCTGTTGCGGCGACTCGAAGATGGCGTCGACGTCGGCGCGCTCGACGATGTTTCCTTCCTTCATCACGCTCACGGTGTCGCACAGATCCGCAACGACGCCGAGGTTGTGGGTCACCAGGATCATGGCCAGGCCTCGTTCCTGGCTCAGTTCGCGCAGCAGTTCGAGGACTTCGGCCTGGACGGTGACGTCGAGGGCGGTGGTGGGCTCGTCGGCGACGATGACGTCGGGGTCGGCGGCGACCGCACCGCAGATCAGCACGCGCTGGGCCATGCCGCCGGAGATTTCGTGCGGGTACAGGCCCATCACCCGTTCGGGATCGGTGATGCCGACTCGGATCAGCAGTTCGGTGATGCGCTCTCGGGCCTGTTTCGCGTCGAGAGTGGTCACCGCCCTCAGCCCGTACGTCAGCTGTTTGCCGATGGTGAAGGAGGGGTCGAGGTTGGACATGGGTTCCTGCGGCACGTAAGCGATGCGCCGGCCGCGGGCCGCTCGCATCTTCGCGTCGTCGGCCAGCAGGTCCTCGCCGTCGAGCAGGACGCTACCGCCCAGGACCAGCGCCTCGCGAGGGAGGATGCCCAGGGTGGCGAAGGCGATCTGGGACTTGCCGGAGCCGGACTCCCCCACCAGGCCGTGGATCTCGCCGCGGCGCACGTCCAGGTCGGCGCCGTGCACGACTTCCCGGATCTCGCCGCCGGCCATCGGGTAGGCGATCCGCAGGCCCCGGACGGAGAGCACGACGTCGTCCGAGCTCCCGACCAGGATCGAGTCGTCCTCCGGCTCCTGCTGCTGTGCGGCTGCCACGGCGGCGCGCCGGGCGCGCGGTGACAGGGTCTTGCTGCGGGCCGAGGATTGCAGGACGTCGCTGAGCGCGTTGCCGAGCAGCACCAGGGCCAGGATGGTGAGGCTGATGAGCAGCGCCGGCCAGACCACGGCCCACCGGTTGTTGTAGATGCCGTTGAACGAGTTCTGCAGCACGATGCCCCACGACGCGCCGGCCGGGTCGCCCAGGCCGAGGAAGGACACGCCGGCCTCGATGCCGATGCCGGAGGCCAGCACGAACGAGCTCTGGATGATGACCGGCGCCCGCACGGCCCACAGCACGTGCCGGCCGACGATCCGCACGTCGGACAGGCCGGCCACCCGGGCCGCGTCGACGTAGAGCTCGTTGCGCACACCCAGGACGACGTTGCGGACCAGGCGGTAGTAGGTGGGTGCGATGAGCAGCCCGAAGACGGCCATCGCGGCCGGGATGTTCGGGCCGGTCAGGGCGTACAGGGCGATCAGCAGCACGATGCCGGGCAGGGACATGACCACGTCGGAGACGAAACCCGCCGCGGCTTCGAACCGCCCGCGGTAGAAGCCGGCCACCAGGCCGCCGGTGACTCCGACCGCCAACGAGATGATCAGGATGATGGCGCAGGCGAGAACGGTCTGCCGCGAGCCCCACATGAGCCGGGACAGGATGTCGCGGCCGGCGCTGTCGCCGCCGAGCAGATGCCCGGCGCTGAACGGTGCCGCGTTGGTGGCGTCCAGGTCGGTTTCGGTCGGCGAGTACGGCGCCAGCCACGGGCTGGTCACCGCCACGAGCACGACCAGGGCGAGGAAGGCCAGGCAGACGGCGCCCTGCGGGTTGCGCAGCAGCTGCCGGAACACGCGCCGCCGGGCCACGTCGGTTGCAGGGCTGACGGTCATCGGATCCTCGCCTTCGGGTTCAGCACGGTGGTGGCCAGATCGCCGAGGAAGTTCACGACCAGGACGATCACGATCGTCACGAGCACGGTGCCCATCACCATGGGCACGTCGTTCACCTGCGCCGACTGGTTGGCCAGCTGGCCCATGCCGGGCAGGGCGAACACCTGCTCGATGAACACGGCGCCGCCCAGCAGTCCAAGCGTGGTCAGGCTGAGCACGGTCAGGCCGGGGCCGGCGGAGTTGCGCAGCACGTGCCGGAAGATCACGTGCCGTTCGCTGAGCCCGCGGGCCCGCAGCGTGCGGATGTAGTCGCGGCCCAGCGTGTCGAGCACGGCGGTGCGGAACTGGGCGGCCGCGCTGGCCACCGCCCCGACCAGCAGCGCCAGCACCGGCAGGGTCACCGACTTCGCCCAGCCCGAGACGCTGATCTCGGGCGTGACATAGCCGGTGGCCGGCAGTACCCGCCAGGCGATGGCGAAGGTGAAGACCAGGACGATGGCGATGATGAACGACGGGATCGCGGTGCCCAGCACGGTCAGGAACTGCAGGAGACGGTCGACCCAACCGCCCTTGACGGCCGCCGTGACGCCGAGCAGCACGCTCAGCACGACCGTCAGCAGCAGCGTGATGATCACGATGGCGAGGGTGACCGGCACCCTCGACGAGAGCGCGTCGGTCACGGACTGACCGGTGTAGAACGACTCGCCGAGGTTGCCAGTGACCGCGTCGCGCAGCCAGTGCCAGTACTGCACCAGCAGCGGCTGGTCGAGACCGAGGGTGACGACCTCACGCTGCACGTCCTCCGGCCGGGCGTTCAGGCCCAGCACCGCTCGGGCGATGCCCTCACCGTTACCGAACATCAGGGTGAACGTGGCGAACGTGACCACCAGCAGCACGGCCAGCGAGCGCGCGAGGTTCTTCAGCAGCGTGAGTGTCATCGGAGATCTCCCGGCTACTTGAAGTCGCGCAGCTTCGGGGTCAGCGCCTCGACGTCCGAGATCTTGTCGATCTTCACGTCCGGGCTGTGCGCGTAGAACCCGTCGGGGTTGACCATCGGCGCGAACCAGGCCTGCTCGACGACGTACTTGTTGATGTCCTGCTGGGCCGTCTTGCGGGTAGCCTCGTCGCCGGTGAGGATCTTCTGCCAGAGGGCGTCGACGGTGGCGTCGGGCTGGTGCTCGAGGTTCCAGTAGCCGGTCGATCGGACCACGATGTCGATGTCGAGCAGCGACTGGCCGAAGTTGCCGAGCTGCCACAGCACTACCGGGTAGGTGCCGCTGAGTAGGTCGTTGATCGCGTTGGCGCCGGACAGCGGCACCTGCTTGACCTTGATGCCGAGCAGGCCGAGCTGCTGGGTCACGTACGGCATCAGGGTCTCGTGGTTCTGCCCGGTCATGGTAGGCAGTTCCAGGTTGAAACCGCTCGCGTAGCCGGCTTCGGCCATCAGCGCCTTGGCCTTGGCGACGTCGAAGGGGTACGGGTCCGCCATGCCGTCGATGTAGGCGTCGCTGCCGGGCCGGAAAATCTGGTACGACGGCTTGCCGTGGCCCTGGTAGAGGTTCTTCACCATGGCGTCGCGGTCGAAGACCATGTTGATCGCCTGGCGCACCTTGACGTTGCCGAGAGCCGGGATCTTCTTGCCGAGGTGGTCGGTGAGCAGCAGGCGGGTCGTGGTGCCCTGCATCGCCAGGATGTCGAGGCCGGAGGCCTTGACCTCGTTGTAGCTGGCCGCGGTGATCAGCGAGCCGTCGACCTGCTTGGTCTTCAGCGCGCTGACGGCCGCGGTCTCGCTCTCGATGACCTTCAGAACCAGTTTCTTGTACGGGTAGTTGGCCGTGTTCCAGTGGTTCTCGTTCTTGGTGAACGTGTAGACCGAGCCGCGGGTGGTGGCGGCCTCGTCCAGGACGTACGGACCGGAGCCGATCGGCTTGTCGTTGACCTTGCCCGAGTCGAGCAGGGCCTTGGTGGTGACCTTCGGGTTGCAGACCCGCTGAATGATCATCGGCTGCGGTTCAGGCCAGGTCAGGGTGATGTTCTGCGCATCCGGCGCGGAGATCTTGATGCCCTTGTAGTCGGCGGCGGATCCGCCGTGCGAGGTGACGTACTGGAAGGTCGCCGCGACCGCCGTGGAGTCGACCGGTGTGCCGTCGGAGAACTTCTGGCCCTCGCGAATGTGGGCGGTGAACGACTTGCTGTCGGCGCTGACCGACCACTTGTCGGCGATGTCGGCCTCCGGTTTGCCGAAGGCGTCGCATTTGATGACGGTATCCCAGACGGCTTCGGGGCCCCAGCCCTGGTAACCCGGCTGGTTCGACGGGTCCCAGCCCTGGATGTCGGCCGACATGGCCAGCGTGAGGGTGTCTTTGGTCGTGCCGCTGGAGGCGCCGGCGCCGGGGGCTGCCTCGCCGGTGCATCCCGCCAGCAGCGCGGCGAGTGCCACCGCCGAGACGAGAGCTGACTTACTGCGTCGCATGTGGAACTCCTTCGAGGGTGCCACCGACGGGGCACTCGGGCTTCGAGGGGAGGAATTTATGTGCAACGTTCTACGCGGCACTGTAGGGACGCGCGTCACAGCCCGTCAAGAGTCCATGGCAACCTGGCCGTAACTATTTTGAAACGAGCCAAGTTTCGCGGCGACATCTCGTAGAACGTTGCACAAAGCCCGAATTGTCAGTACGCTCCGCGACGTGGCAGATCCCGCAGGAACCGAACGCACCACCATCCAGGACGTCGCGGCGGCCGCCGGCGTCTCGGTTTCCGCGGTCTCGAAGGTGCTGCGCGGCGCGTACGGCGTCAGCCCACAGATGCGCGCGCGTGTCACCGAGGCGATCGGCCGACTCGGCTACCGGCCGCACACCGGCGCCCGGGCGATGCGCGGCCGCACGTACACGGTCGGCGTGGTCCTCGTCGAGCTCACCTCGCCATTCCAGACGGAGGTGGCCAAGGGCATAAGCGACGCGCTCGAGGCCACCTCGTACCAGGACATTCTGGTGACCGCCGGCGCGACGCCCGAGCGCCAGAAGAGCCGCATCGAGGCGCTGCTCGACCGGCGGGTCGACGGGCTGGCACTGATCGCGCCCTGGATCGAGGTCGCGTGGATCGAGAAGATCGCGGAGACTGTTCCGGTGGTGGCCGTCGCCCTGCACGGCACTCCCCGCCATTTCGACACGGTTGTCGACGACGAGCGGCTGGGCGCCCAGCTGATGGTCGACCACCTCGTCGCCCTCGGGCACCGCCGCATCGCGCACACCAGCATGCCCCGGGCGGCGTTCGAGGACGCATTCGTCCTGTCCCACACGGCGCGGCGCCAGGGATACGAGCAAGCGATGCGCGGGCACGGCCTCACGCCGGACGTGATCGAGACGTGGCTCTCGGAGGAGGGCGGTCACCAGGCGGCGCTCCAGGCGCTCGATCGTGCCCAACCACCGACGGCCATCTTCGCCGGAGCGGACATCGCCGCCCTCGGCGTGCTGCGCGCCGCCGAGGAACGCGGGCTGCGCGTACCGGAGGACATGTCGGTGGCCGGGTACGACAACATCTACACCTCGACGATCAACCGGGTCTCCCTGACGACCGTCGACCAGTCCGGCCACAGCACCGGCGCCGAAAGCGTCCGGCTGCTGCTCGAACGCATCGAGGGTCGCGCCGAGCCCAGCCAATTCGTCGTCTCTCCCCACCTGGCGATTCGCCGGACCAGCGCAGCGCCAGGTGGGATGCGAGGCGGATCAGACCGCGGTGATGTCGGCGAGTAGGCCCTCCACCCGCGCCCGGGCTCCCTCGACGACGCCCATGCCGGGTGCCACGTGGACGCGGCCGGCCTCGATCGCGCTCAACGCCGACTCGGCAACCTCGCGCGGCGTCAGGATGGCTTCCGGCGGCGCGATGTCTCGCATGGAAGGCCCTCCACCGGGTGGAAGCTGGATAGCCCCCAGCGCTGCGGAATTCTGCCCGAGCGGGGTGTCCACCAGGCCGGGGCACAACACGGTGGCGCCCAGAGCCGGCGCCGCCTGCTTGAGCTCCAGATCGAGGGTCTCGGTGAGCCCGACGACCGCGTGCATGGTCGCGGTGTAGGGGGTCAGGCCCGGCAGCGGATTGAGGCCGCCGGAGGAGGCGGTGTTGAGGATGTGGCCGGACTTCTGCCCGACCAGCAGTGGCGCGAACGCGGCGACTCCGTGGATGACGCCGAGCATCTTGACGTCGATCATGCGCCGCCAGGTCCGCGCGTCCTGTTCCCACATCGGCGCGGACGGGCAGACCAGGCCGGCGTTGTTGCACACCAGGTCGACACGCCCATAGGTGGCAACGGTGCGGTCGGCAAGGGTGCGCACCGAAGCGTCGTCACTGACGTCGGCCACCACAGCCGTGACCTCGGCGCCGCCTTTGCGCAGCGCCTGCTCGGCCGCGGCCAAGCCTTCTTCACGGATGTCGGAGATGATCAGCTTGACTCCGCGCGCGGACAGGGCTTCGGCCAGCCCGTATCCGATTCCGCTGGCGGCGCCGGTGATGACGGCGACCTGCCCCTGTTCGATACGCATCTTTTCTTGTTCCTTCGTTTGCGGCGAGTTCCCTGGATCATCTGCGGGCGCCGGCGGTAACGGCCCAGCGCCCGCAGCTCTGCGTCTCCGGTGGCCTCAGCGACCGGCGTCCATGTTTGCTCCGCCGTCGACCATCAGCGTGTGGCCTGTCATGTAGCTGGAGGCGTCGCTGGCCAGGAACACGGCGACGTTCGCGACCTCCTCGGACAGCCCGAATCGGCCGATCGGGATCTGGGTCGTCATGGCGGCACGCCCTTCCTCGCCGATCTTGTCCAGGAACACCTTCATCGCGGGGGTGTCATACGCCGCGGGGCAGATGGTGTTGACGCGGATGCCGTCCGGTCCCCACTCTCGGGCGACGACCCGGGTGGTCGCCCGGATGGCCTCCTTGGTGGCGGCGTAGGAGAAGTGGTCCTTCAGGCCCGTCACGCCGGCGCCCGAACCAAGGTTGATGACCCGGCCCTGGCGATCCTTGAGGTACGGGTGCGCGGCCTGCAGGAAGTAGTAGGTGCCGAACAGCCCGCTCGTCAGATGCGTCATGAGGTGTTCCTCGTCGGTCTCGAGGAACGGCTTCTGGGTGTTGCGCACGTTGTGAGCGTTGTTGACGAGCACGTCGATGCCGCCGAGCTCGGCGACCGTGCGCTCGACGACCGCGTTGACCTGGTCGCGTTTGCTTACGTCGCACTGGATGGCGAGTCCGGGGTGGCCGTGCTTCTTGAGCTCCTGCGCCACGGTCTCGGCGGTCTCGGCGTTGAGGTCAGCCACCACGACGTGGGCGCCGGCCTCGGCCATGGCGATCGCGATGTAGCGGCCCAGACCTTGGCCGGCACCGGTGACGATGGCGACCTTGTCCTGCAGTACTCCGGCGCCGGCAGGTGCGTGACTCGTGGTCATCTTTCATTCTCCTGTTTCTGTGATGTGGACCGGTGAAGTAGCCGTAGCCGCTCGCTTGGGCAGGAACGCCGCCAGCAGAAGCGCGATCAGCGCCGCGCCTGCGGCGACGGCCATGAGCACCTTGAAGGCGGTCTCCGACGGCAAGGTCTGGCCGCCGAGGGTGATGGTCAGCTGCGCCAAAATCACTCCGGACACGGCGCTGGCGAAGGAGGTGCCGACGGAGCGCAGCAGAGTGTTCAGCGCATTGGCGGCGGCCGTCTCGGAGACGGGCACGGCACCCATGATCAGCAGCGGCAACGCGCCGTACGCCATGCCGATGCCGGCGCCGATGATGCAGGTGACCAGGATGATGTGCCAGATCTGGCTCATCAGAACGATGTTTAGCAGGTAGCCCGCCGCGACGATGACGGCACCGATCATCAGGGTCACTTTCGGGCCCATGGTGCGCGACACCCGCGCCGGCAGACCGGCGACGGCCATGACGACCAGACCCTGAGGGGCGAGGACCAAGCCGACGGTGATCAGTGAGCGGCCGAGCCCGTACCCGGTGGCTTCGGGAAGTTGCAGCAGTTGCGGCGCGATCAGCGACATCGCGAACATGGCGAAGCCGAACACCAGGCCGGCGAGGTTGGCGAACAACACCTGCCGGCGTGCGGTCGTGCGCAGATCCACCAGGGGCGTTTTCGCTCGCAACTCGTAGAAGCCCCAGGCGAGCAGCACCACGACGGCTGTGGCGAACAGCCCGAGCGTGACGCCACTGCCCCAGCCCCAGCTCGCCCCCTTGGAGACAGCCAGCAGCAGGCTGACCAGAGCGGTCGACAGGCCGAGCGCGCCGATCAGGTCGAACCGTCCGCCGGTACGCCGTGACGACTCCGGGACCATTCCCAGCACCAGTCCCAAGGAAGCCGCGCCGAGGACTGCCGACGCCCAGAACAGCGCGTGCCAGTCGAAGTTCTCGGCGACGAACGCCGCCACCGGCAGACCGATCGCGCCACCGACACCGAGCGAGGCGCTCATCAGCGCGGTGGAGGCGCCGAGACGCTCGGCCGGCAATTCGTCACGCATGATGCTGATGCCCAGCGGGATCACGCCGGCGGCCAGGCCCTGCAGCGCCCGCCCGGCGATCATCGGGACCAGCGAGTCGCTGAGCGCGCAGACCACCGAGCCGGCCAGCAGCAGGACCAGGCTGATCAGCAGCAGACGGCGTTTGCCGTACATGTCGCCCAGGCGGCCCACCACCGGGGTGGCGACGGCCGCGGCCAGCAAGGTGGCAGTAACGGCCCAAGCGGTATCCGCGGCATCGGCGTGCAGCAGCTGCGGCAGCTTCGGCACGATCGGGATCACCATCGTCTGCATGAGCGAGACGACGATGCCGGCGAAGGCCAGGACCGCCACGATCACGGACGGGTTCTTCGCCAATCGGGGCTGGTCGGTGCCGGAAGGTGCGGCAAGGGTCTCGGTCATCGGTTCAACTCTCTTAAATCAGACGTCTGATTTAATTTATGGGCCGAAGCCCGCCGCCAGGCACGCATGTGATCAGTCCGACTAAGCTTCAAGTCGAAAGCAACGAAGGACAACGGTGAGCCGATGAGACGGGACGAGCAGGTCAGCGCCACACGCGAGGCGCTGCTGAACGCCGCAGAGCGCCTGTTCGCCGAACGCGGAGTCCACGCGGTCGGCTACCGGGAAATCAGCCAGGCCGCCGGCCAGCGCAACAACACGGCGGTCAACTACCACTTCGGCGGCAAGCCCGACCTGATCCGCGCCCTCGCCCGCCGCCACGCGGAGCAGATCGGCCGGCGACGCCAGCAGATGATGGCCGACGTCGCGGGATCGCTCGACATCAGAGACTGGGTTGCCTGCCTCGTCCGCCCCCTCACCGAACACCTGGCGGAGCTCGGCGACGCCACCTGGTACACCCGCTTCACCGCCCAAGTGCAGGCCGACCCCGCCCTGGCGCAGATCCTGACCGAGGAATCACAGGATGCCGCGCCCGCCCTACGGGAGATGAACGACAACCTGGCCCGCTGCCTACCGAACCTTCCCGCCAACATCTTGCTCGAACGCGCGGCGATGGCCCGGTTCCTGGTCACCCAGATGGTGGTGGAGCGCGAACGCTCCCTCGCCGAGCACTCCCCCACCTTTCAGAACAGCTGGGACGACACCGCGACCAGCCTCATCGACGCAATCACCGGCATGTGGCAGGCCCCGGTCAGCCCGGAGCTCCGCACCGCTACCTGAGCCTCACGCCACCTTCGGAAACGCCATCCAGCTGTGTGCGTGGACCTGCGACCCTTGGCGGGTTCCATCGCGTTGGGTGTGTCAGTGACATGTCGTTAAAGTGGCCGCGTGTCTCTGGACATCGATACCGCCAAGGCCTTTCTCCGGCCGAGCGAGCTTACGGCCCTCGTGCACGCGGTTCATGGCGCGGACGATCACGAGGAGCACCGCTGGATCGAGTGGAAGTCAACACTCGACCTGAGTGCAGCCGCCGGGCAGGCCCATCTCGCCAAGGCCATCATCGGGATGGCGAACCGGCAACCGGAGGCCGCGGCACGCCACGCCGAAGGACACGGTTATCTACTCGTCGGCGTTGAACCAGGCGCATACAACGGCATCACCCCACTCGATCCAGAAATTCTGATCGGCCAGATGCGCGCGGCGGTCGGAGACGCTCTGCGCTGGAGTCCGGAGTATGTGTCCGTCGACGGGAAGGTCATTCTGGTCGTCATCGTCGACCCGCCCCGGCCCGGCGACTCGATCTGGTTGCTGCGCAAGCAAATCGACGGGCATGGGGCCGGAACGATCTTCGCGCGGCATACCGGACGGGGCGTCTTTCCAAGTTGGTGACGAACAAGCTCAGCTACTTCTACGGCCTCTCCAGCAGCCATATCCACGGCGGATCGCAAGGATGGCACGAAAACTTCGTCTCCCGCGGTGACGACGTCATCCTTGCGTGCGGAGCCACGAACCGTGGCCTCATTCTGCCCGCCCACCTCGCCGTCGCGTTCCTCCTGGACATGCTCGAGATCGCCGTCCCCGCCGCCGTAGAAAAAGACGGCAAGACCGACGACAGCGGCAGCCTGCTTCTCGCCGGACTGCGGCACACCGCCAACCGCGCGATGAAGGCATTCGAAGACGGCGAGGAACGGGTCGCACGAGAGGAACAGGATTTCCAGGACCGCCGGTCGGGGCGGTCGGAGGCATAAGCCACAACGTCCCACGACACTGCGAAACGCAACATCGGCTACCGGTTGGCTTGCCACTGTCACGCGCGCGGACGTGGCGCCCACCTCATCTTGGAGCTGCGTCCTTAGACCGTGTGTCGTTTGGGGTTGTTGAATTACAAGGTCATTCGTTGACCTGGCGTGGATGACGTGGAGAAGTACTGCCCGGATGCGTTGTGGCATCTCGCCCAACCGTTGCTGCCTGCGCATCCGGAAAGGCATCAGGGTGGTGGCCGGCGGCGCACTGATGACCGGGCGATGCTCGCGGCGATCGTCTACGTGCTGGAGTCCGGCTGCTCGTGGCGCAAGCTGCCTGGGTCGTTCCCGGTGCACTGGCGTACCGCGCACCGCCGGTTCTCCGAGTGGGTCAGCCTTGGCGTGATGACCCGTCTGCATCAGGCGATGCTGGACATCCTGGGTGTCGCCGGGCAGATCGACTGGTCGCGGGCGAGTATCGACAGCATGCACGTCCGCGCGCTCAAAAGGGGAATCTGACCGGGCCCAGTCCGGTAGACCGGGGCAAGCCCGGCTCCAAGATCCACGCCATCAGCGAACGCGGTGGACTGCCTGTTCACGTGGACATCTCCGCCGCCAACCTCAACGACCACAAGATGCTGCAGGACATGGTCGACGGCCTCCGGCCGATCCGTCAGCCCGCCGGCCGCCCACGCAAACGGCCGGCGAAGCTGCACGGCGACAAGGGCTACGCCTACCCCGGATGCCGCGAATTGCTGCGTGAGCGCAACATCGTGCCGCGCATCGCCCGGCCGGGCATCGAGTCGTCGAAGCACCTGGGCCGGCACCGCTACGTCATCGAACGCTGCCTGGAATGGACCACCAGATTCCGGCGCCTGGCCCGCCGCTACGAGCGCAAGGCTTCCCACTACCTCGGATTCCTGCGCCTGGCCTGCGCTCTAATCTGCTTCCGACGCGCCACCCGGCTCAACCTGCTGGCCAGCAACAACCCCAACTGACACGCGGTCTTAACCTGGAGGACGAAGCATTGAGACCTGGTCACCCCGTCGCGTACGGCGGCGCGGCCTCGAACGAATCAGCGCCGACGTAGGTCGTGTCGGGCAGATAGCACGGTCTTCGTCCCACACCGGGCCGTTCCGGAGAGCGCGATGAACCCAGCCGTGGCGGACGCACCCTGAAAACGGTGGGTTTTCGGTGGATGGCCGTGTTCCAACAAAAATGGTGACCTGCGTTTCCGCAGGTCACCATCGATATTTTGTCGGGCTGACAGGATTTGAACCTGCGACCCCTTGACCCCCAGGCGCTGAATGGCCCAGCGGCGTGCTTGAGAGCGTTTTCCCAGCTCAGCGAAAAGCATACCATGCCGAGTTAAGGTGTCGCTACCAGCCACCTCACCCCGACACCATACAGGCAATCCTACCTGCGGTTTTGTAGATCGCTTTCTTGTAGAGGGCTTTTCTGAGGCGTTTAGCAGGCTCGGTGGCAATGCATAGCCAGCCACTTCACGCCGACGAGCGGCATGCTTCACGGACGGACAACCGGCCCCTTGACTCGGCCGTCGTTCATCGGGGAACGATCCATCCATGACGTCATCCCACAATAGTGATTCGGGCAGTTCCTGACGCACTTCGGCACGGACCCCTTGACTCCGCAGGCCGCGGGAAAAGTGCTGCTATTAAGGCTACACTCCCCCCGGGTCCATAGTCGGCGAGTTTTGGGATCCAAAATGCCTGCGACACCCCGCCAGTCGCATTAGCCGCTACCATCGCGGCGCGAACGACTACAGCAGCCCAGGATCGAGCCGCGCTCTCACGCCGTCGGAATCTGTGACACTGGATATCTGCTCTCGCATCTGTAAATCTGCGGCGGCGTCACGACCGACGTCACAGCTAAAACGCGACCCGACATCTGCGGGAGAGGCGCGTCGGTAGCCCTCTCCGAACCCTCATTCCAAGCCAAACTCACTGAGGCTTTACGAGTAACGGCCTGAGCTCTGGGCGAGGACCGAGATGTCGGGTGTGGACATGCCCGGACCTGTTCTGGTGCAACGAAAGAATGCAGAACCCGATAAGAAGTGTTCCTCTCACACATCACCAGTCGTCCTACGCCGCTATCAGTGTCACATGCAACGCCGCCTACCCGATCTACCTGTACGCGGTTGATGTCACGACCACCTGCATGCCCGTCATTTGGCCGGCTTGTCAGGCCCAATGCACCTGTGGCGAGGATTCGGCCTGTCCGCCGGATGCGCCGCCGTGGCGGATCGCATCGCAGGAGGCACCGCAGGCGTAAGCCAGACGGGTTTCCCATCGCGGAATCGCAGTAAT
The DNA here is from genome assembly GCF_050956135.1 of Actinoplanes sp. CA-131856. Classification (GTDB taxonomy): domain Bacteria; phylum Actinomycetota; class Actinomycetes; order Mycobacteriales; family Micromonosporaceae; genus Actinoplanes. Next base: position 7,780,116 of record NZ_CP191849.1, read on the forward strand.
CGCGTTGTCGATGACCAGCCGTAACACCGCGTTGTCCAGTCCGGGAAAGGCGGGACGGCATCGGCCCATGGGCGCCAGTCATCTCAGGGTGCCCCGCTGTTCGCGATCAGGGTCGAGTGTAGACCTGGGTAGGTGGCCTGTCGGCGGAGTACTTGCCGTTGGCGAGCCCGATGATGGCAAGCTGACACAGGTGGACTCCCCTTTGCTCGCCGCCTTGGCCGAACTGGATGGCCTGACCGACACGCAACAGCGCAGCCTGATCTCCGTGGTCGCGCAGATCGAGCCGTACCTGTTGCTGACGATCGCCGACCGCAAGGACTTGACCACAGACACCGTCGTGGCTCTGCTCTGTACGGCCCCGAGTCACCTGCTGCCGCAGGCGATGGAGCGCATCCAGCCCGATCAGGCAGTCCTGATCACAGTCGCTGAGATCTCCGGTGCATCACCGGCGCTGGTGATCTATTGCGGCCGGCAAGGCTGGACCGAGCAGGCCGCCGTCCTCGCCGAACGGCTCGGCCCCGAGGACGTCGAGACGGTCGTCAACCGATGGGCTCACCAACTCAAAATCGAGCCGCCGGACAGCGTGTACAGGTCGCTGCTCACCGCCACTTTCACGGAGACCGAACCGCGACCCGCCCTCAGCGGCATGTCCGACTGGGAGCGGAGCAAGGCGATCGAACGGCTACGTGCGCAGGAAGAGCTCCGCACTCGACGGGCGTGGCGCCTGCTCGAACGGATACCCCATCTCTGGGAAGAGGCCGTTCAGCACGGCCCGCACGTAGTGCAGATCCAGCGTGTCCTCCTGAAAAGCGCCCACGACCTTCCCGACGCCGTGCTCCGTGCCAGCCTGCCCCAGATCCTCGGCGAACAACTGCGCGAACATCACGACGCCTTCTTCGCCGACATCCGCCTGGCACAGCTACTCCCGTATCTCCGGCGCTGGCCTCGCCTCCGCCAACTGTTCGCCGAGAACCTGGTTCGAGTGCTTCGCGAGGCCGTCGAAGACGGATGGACCCCGCACGGTGAACGATATTCCGGCCCGAGCTGGCATTCGCTCGAGGCCGTCGCCGAGCTCACCACCGACGCCGGCCAACTTGCCGAGGCTGTGGCCGCACTGAAGGCCAAGAATCCTTGGGCGCAGCGATCCGATCCGGCTGAAGCCGAACGATGGGACGCGGAACGGGCGGACGCGGCCGCGGCGTTGGCCGCTAATCCCCGTACGCCGCCGGAGGCCTTCCTCGACGTTCTACCCATGCTGGACGAGGCCGCGCTACGGCGGATACAGCCACACCTTGCGAACACCGCGGCGGCAGCGGCAGTCGACAACCAACTGCAGAACCTGGCCCAAGCCGCCGAATCCCGCCAACCACACATCATCGAAGTTCCCAGCGACCGCGACCTCGCCCAGTTGGCCGAACCGATGCAGGAACTTCGCCGGCACCTACGCCACCTCCGCGGACGAGCCCAGCAGCGGGACGCCACTTGCGATGCTCTGCTGCGGTCAGCATTCACTGACGACGAGATACTCAAAGCTCTACCCGCCAAGCGGGTGCTCAACAGTCCAGAGCAGGCCGCCCGAGCCGCTCGGATGATCAGCGACACCTTCGGCGACGATCCCGAACGGTGGAAAGCGCTGACCGTGCTGGCCCGGCCCCCGGCCGGCACATTCGGCCAATGGCTGGAGCAGGGCGCCGGAACAACGGCCAGGTAAGAGAAAGGCCGAGCTGAACCTCTCCCTCACCACACGCCCGTGACACCTCGAGCAGCCACCGACAACCCGCGGTCAGATCTGGGAGCCGCCGCCGTCGACCGCGAGTTCGGCGCCCCCTCGGCCGGTGTGCCGAGCCGCAGCATCTGGTTGTCGGCGGCCATCTGCGACTTGGTGGCGTCGGCGAGCTCTCGCGGCATCGACTTCACCGGGACGCCGGAGTCGATCGGGCCCGGGCTGACCGCGTTCACCCGGATCCGGCGCGGCAGCAGCTCGCGGGCCAGGCTGCGGGTCATCGAGGCCCGCGCGCTACCCGGCCGCCGGGTCGACGTGCTCGTGCTCCGGGCGCCGCTGCCGATCCCGGACGACGGGCGGCGCGTGACGGTTCTCTACGACGAGCCGCGCATACTACTGGTGCCGGCCTCGCAGCAGCTGGACGGCGAGGAATCGGTCGCCGGGGACGACTTCGCCGGCGAGCCACAGGCTCAGCGGATAGGCGACCACGGTCCGGTAGAGGGCCTTGTCGGCGGCTCCGCGACGACCCGAAACCAACCATCGGACCTCATGGCTGGATCAGGACCTTGAGGGCTGCGCGGTCGGCCATGGCCCGGTATCCGGAGGGCACCTCGTCGAGGGCGACGGTGCGGTCGAAGACCTTGCCGGGCTCGATAGTGCCGTCGAGGATGTCGGGCAGCAGTGTCTCGATGTAGGCGCGGGCGGGTGCGACGCCGCCGGTCAGCGTGATGTTGCGCAGGAAGACCGGGAAGTCGGCCGGTACGGCCGGGTATTGCGGGGCGCCGACGCGGCTGACCGTGCCGCCGGCGCGGACCACACCGAAGGCGGTCTTGATGGCGTCTTCCAGGCCCACACACTCGAGGACGGTGTGGGTGCCGTCGCCGCCGGTCAGGTCCCGTACGGCCGCGATGCCTTCCTCGCCCCGGGCGGCGACCACGTCGGTGGCGCCGAACTCCCGGCCCAGGTCCGTGCGGTCCTTGTGCCGACCCATCAAGATGATCCGCTCGGCGCCGAGCCGCTTGGCCGACAGCACGGCGGACAGGCCGACCGCGCCGTCGCCGATCACGGTCACGGTCGTCCGCGGGTTGACTCCGGCCGTGACCGCGCAGTGGTATCCGGTCGGAAACACATCGGACAGCGAGAGCAGCGAGGGCAGCAGCGCCGAGTCCTCGCCGACCGGGAGCTTGACCAGGGTTCCTTGAGCCTGCGGGACGCGTACGGCCTCGCCTTGACCGCCGTCGATGCCGTTGCGGCCCCAGTTGCCGCCGTGCCGACAGGAAGTCTGGAGCCCTTCGCAGCAGAAGTCGCAGGTGCCGTCCGACCAGACGAAGGGCGCTACGACCAGGTCGCCGGGCTTGAGCCCGGACACCGAGGAGCCCACTTCCTCGATCACGCCGAGGAACTCGTGGCCGATCCGGTCCGGCTGTTCGCTGGCCGGGCGGGAGGCGTACGGCCACAGGTCGCTGCCGCAGATACAGGAACGCAGCACCCGTACGAGGGCGTCGGTGGGCTCGCGCAGGGCGGCGTCGGGCACGTTCTCCACCCGGACGTCTCCGGCGCCGTAGATGACGGTTGCTCGCATGATGATGTTCTCCGTTCGTTCAGTGACTGAGTTGGGGTTGGCGTAGCGGGGTGAAGCGCAGGCCAACCACTGCGGCGGTCGTGATGACCGCGCAGGCGGCAAAGACCGCGCCGTAACCGAGCGACGTGGCGGCGCCGAGGCCGAGCAGCGGTCCGGCGGCGATGGAGCCGAGGCGGCGGGTGTTGGTGTAGAGGCCGGCGGCCAGGCCGGGGCGCGGGATGATCTCTTGGAACAGGGTCAGGCCAACGCCGGCCACAGTGGCGAAGAACCAGGCGTTGAGCACTTGCAAGCCCACCAACAGCACGGGACCGTGAACGAACGTCATGGCGGTGTAGTAGACGATCCCGGCGACACAGCCGGACAGCAGCAGCCATCGCCCAGTGAGCTTGCTGATCAGCAGCAGCGCCGGGATCTCCAGGCCGGCCGCCACACCCAGGGCGATGCCGGCCCACGCTATGTCGAGGCCGAGCCGCTCGGTCACGTACAGGCTCATGACCGAGACCGTCGCGCTGTTGGTCGCCTGCAAGGCGATGAACACGACGACCACCACCGCGACCCGCCCGCGTGGCATCCCCCGCTCCGGTTCCGCCGACGGGGCGAGGGGTGCGCGCCGCATGACCGCCGTGGTGGCGATGTTCAGGATCGCGGTCACGGCGATGGCCGCCAGGATCGAGCGGGGCCCGAACCCGCCGATCAGGAAGGTGGCCAGCGGCGGCCCGGCGACCCAGGCGAACGACACCAGCGCCCGCGTGCGCACCACGTCCCCGGGCGCGGCGCCGGTGTGCTTGAGCTGTGCGAACAGCAGCGAACTACCCACACCGGCCGGCCCGCCCAGCACCACCAGGGCCAGCACGGCCAGCGGCAGTGACGTGGTCACGGCCAACACACCGGCCAGGGCGAGGGTCAAAAACCCACAGGCCACCATCGGCCGTACGTAGTCACGGGCGCGATCGGCGTACGCCGGAACCAGCAGCGACGCGACGAACCCGCCGGCGTTGTAGATCGCCAGGGCCCAGCCGGCCTCGCCGGCGCTCGCGTCGAAGACGGTGACCAGCAGCAGCGCCAGCGCCGGGTTGAGGAAGGCGAACTGCAGCCCCCAGAACAGAGCCGACGCCGAGACCAGCACCGCTTATTCGCCCGTGGGGAAATCGGTGGAGGCCGCCAGCTCACGCTGGGCCTCGAACCTGGCGACCCGGTCTTGCAACACCTTGATCGTGCTGTCGAGTGCCTGCGAGCCCAGGATCATCCGCAACGGTGCAGGTGAGATGTCGACGCTGTCGATGATCGCGGCGCCCATCCGGGCCGGGTCGCCCGGGGCGAGGCCGTTGGCCGGGTCGAGCATCTTCTGGAACGCGTGCGCCGGGTTGCCCTCGTACTCCGGCATCAAGGTGGCGACCTGGGCGCTGCCGTAACGGAACTCGGTGCGCGCGCCGCCCGGCTCCACGATCGTGACGCCGATGCCGAACCCGGCCACCTCCTGCGCCACGGCCTCACAGAACCCCTCGATGCCCCACTTGGTCGCGTGGTACAGCGAGTTGCCCGGGAAGGCGACCTGGCCCCCGTACGAGGAAAGCTGAATGACCCGGCCCCCACCCTGCCGACGCAGATGAGGCAGGGCGGCCCGGATGAGCTGGATGGAGCCGGTGAGGTTGGTCGCGATGATGTGCGCAACCTGCTCGTCGGACAGCTCCTCGGCCGCCCCGAACAATCCGTAGCCGGCGTTGCTGACGACCACGTCGATCCGGCCGAGTTCGGCGAACACCCGGTCGACCAGCTGCCGGACAGCGGCCGCGTCGGAGACGTCGAGGTTCTCCGCCCGGAAGGTGTCCGGGTACTCCTTGCTCAGGTCGGCGACCCTGTCCAGACCGCGAACCGTCCCGACGACCGTGTCTCCGGCGGCGAGCAGCTGTTGCGTCAGCTCACGACCGAAACCGCTGCTCACTCCCGTGATCAGCCATGTCCGTGAAGCCATCAGAAAGTCCTCTCGTGAAGGGTGCCGACTCCGACGGTAGGCAGGTACGCGGCGCTTGAGGGAGGTTCCATCAGAACCTCCCAGGCCTGCTCAGGGCAGCTATACCGTTCGGGCATGGCTATCAGTGACGCTGCCCGCAGGAACCACGACGAGCTGTTTCCCGGCCACGTGTCGACGCTCGCGGTCACCGACCCCGAACTGATCGAATACTTCGACAACTTCGCCTTCGACGAGGTTCTCCAGCACGGCGACCTCGAGCCCCGCCTTCGGCTGATGACCCAGCTGGCCGCGCTGATCGCCGGGCAGGCGCTACGCGAGTACAAGGTCATGCTCGGCGCCGCTCTTACCGCCGGCGTCACCCCGGTCGAGGCCAAGGAAATCGTCTACCAGGCCGTCCCGTACGCCGGCATGGGCAAGGTCTTCGACTTCCTGCACGCCACCAACGAGGTCCTCACCGAACGCGGCGTGGAACTGCCCCTGCCCGGCCAGTCGACCACCACCCCGCAAACGCGGGCTTCGCTCGGCCTCGCGGTCCAGAAACAGATCGTCGGCGCCGAGGCGGTCGACACCATGTACGCCAACGCACCCGCCGACGAGCAGCACATCCAGCGGCTACTGTCGGCCAACTGCTTCGGCGACCACTACACCCGTACAGGCCTCGACCTGCCCACCCGCGAACTGCTCACCCTGTCCATGCTGATCTCCCTCGGCGGCGCCGACCCGCAAGTCAAAGGCCACGTCCGCGCAAACCTCAACGTCGGCAACGACCGCACCACCATCCTCGCCGTCATCACCCAGCTGCTGCCCTTCGTCGGCTACCCCCGCACGCTCAACGCCCTGCGCGCGCTCGACGAGATCACCGGACCGGCCGACGACCGGTAACAGGGGCCCTCCCACCCGGCGCGAACACAGCAACCTCCCTCGAAGGTGACACTGCCGCAACTCCTTTCGTCAGTGAGGCTTTCCGAGTAACGGCCGTTTGACGTCAGGGCTTCGCTCACCCCTACGACCAAAACCGAGCGGAACTCATGCGGAACTCGCCGACTTTCACAGAAGCCCGCACCGAGCAGGACGGGAACTTCGCGTTCAGCGTCAAGAACGGGTACTCCCACAACGGGGTAGCCGCGATGGAGTACACCTACAACGGGTTGCGCTGGTTCTGGAACCGGTGAGAGGTGGATCCGGGCAGCGCTTGGCGCGCCGGACCCACCACACGTCGATGATCAGCTCATCGGCGGAAGCCGTAGCGCAGTGCCGGGGTGATCCTCGGCAGCGCGCGGCCGCCGGCGATCTTCTCGAACGCGTACGCGTAGCCGAGCAGCTCCGGGTCCTGGAACTGTTTGCCCTGCAGTTGGAAGCCGACCGGCTGGCCGTGCGCGTTGAGGCCGGCGGGGAAGATCGCTGTCGGCACGCCCGCGCCGGAGGACTGCGGGTCGCGGCGGCCGAAGCTGTTTCCGCTGGAGTCGTTGAGGTGGATGTCGCTCAGCTCCGTCGGATAGAGCACCACGTCCACGCCCTCGTCGTCCATCCACGTGCCGAGCATCGCCCGGTACGAGGCCCGCCACGCCTGCATCGCCGCGAGCTGTTCAGGGGTCATCGCGCCGGTGCCGGTGTAGGTGGTCCGCACGTTGTACGGCAGCTTCTTGGCGCTGGTGATGACCTCTTCGGCCGTCTTGTAGGGGTTGTCCGGGTGGGCCGCGATCCACTGCCGCCAGCCCTCATAGCCGGTGTCACCGGTGTAGGTGCGGGCCGGCGCCGCCGGGGTGGCAGAGATCTCCTTGATGGTCGCACCGGCCTTACGGAACGCGGCGAACTTGGCCCGCAGCGCGCTGCTGACCTCGGTGGTGCCGAACGGATCGGTAAACGCGTCGGCAGGCACGCCGATGACCACGCCTTTGAGTGCCTTGCCGTTCAGGTACTTCGTCCAGTCCTTCGGCCGGTGCCCGTCGGCGACGTCGTCGAGCGAGTCCGACGGGTTGCCGACGGCCACGGTGTTGAGCAGGAGTGCCTGGTCCTCGACGGACTGGGCGATGACGCCGACGTAGTCCTGCACGACGGTCAGCGGCATGGTGCCGTCGCCGCTCTGCATGCCGTCGGTGCCGCGCAGCGAGACGAGGTTCGCCGCGCCTGACGGACCCCACAGGGAGTCGCCGGTCTGGCTTCCCAGCGCGGCGGCAGCGAAGCCAGAGGCCACGGCGACCGCTGAGCCGCCGCTGGAGCCGATGGAGCTACGCGATGGGTCGAAGGCGTTCCACACCTGGCCGTAGGCGCTTTCGCTGAAGTAGCCGCTGTTGGCGAATTCCGAGAGGTTGGCCTTGCCGAGGATGATCGCGCCGGCCTCGCGCAGCTTGGCGACCTGCCAGGCGTCTTTGAAGGGCCGGTAGCCGTCGAACACCAGCGAGCCGCCGGTGGTGGGCATGTCCTTGGTGTCGATGATGTCCTTGACCAGGATCGGAATGCCCAGCAGCGGCCGCTTGTCCCCGCGCTTGCGCGCCTGGTCGGCGGCCTTGGCCTGGGCGAGGGCGTCCGGCGCCAGGTACAGCACCGAGTGCAGGCCGAGCGGTCCCTGGTCGTAGGCGGCGATCCGGTCCAGGTACGCCTGCACGATCTGCTGGGCGTTCGTACGCCCGGAAGACATGTCGGCGCGCATCTGCACGACCGTCTTTCCGACCACGTTGTACGGTGACGACGTCTTCACGACCGGCTGGGTGACCGGACTGATGACGGCGCCGGGCACCTTGCCGCCGTACCGTGCGCAGGACTTGCCGCTGGACGGGAAGTTGGCCAGCGAGCAGACCTCGGCGGCCGACAACCCGGTGAAGTCGGGCTTGGTCGTCAATGCGGCCGCGGCGGCCTGCACGGCGGCAACCTGCGACCCTGCCGTGGGCGGTGCGCTCGCACCGGGCGCGTTGCGGGTCTCCGACAGGCCGGTCACCACGAAGTGCGCCAGCGACAAGCTGCGTCCTGGATACAGGGTGAGCTGATTGACGAAGCCAGGGTGGTTGGCCTCGTCGCCCGTGGCGGGCAGCGGGTTACGGAACGGGTCACGGAGGAAGTTGCCGACACGCGCAAGCGTTCCGGGCGCTCCCAGGACAGTGGCGGACGGTCCGTTCGTACTGGCTGAGCCTGCTCCGGCGGACGGGGTGAAGAAGGAGACCCAGCCGTCCCTGCCGGTGATGCGGGTGTCGCCTGAGGACGTGGACGCGACGGTGCTCTGATTGGTGCCGGTGTTGTAGCCCAGTTGCCCGCCGAACGCCACGTCGATGCGCAGGGGCCGACGGGTGGTGTTGGTGAACGTGTCGAAGAACCGGCCGAAGCTGTCGGCCGCGTCGACGGTCAGTTCCCGGGTCACCGCGACGCCGTCGACGACCACCGAGTGCTTGCCGGCGTAGGAGCCGGGGCTGCGCTGCGTAAGTCCGAAGCCGCGCAGTAGGGCGCCGTTGAGCATGCTGGTGCCGCCGGGCACCTTGACCCGGATGCCGCCGTATCCCAACAGGGCGTTGGCGGAGGTGCTGCGCACGCTGCCGGTGTCCAGGCCCGGGATGGCGGCGTCGTTGACGTTCCACTGGTCGCCGAGGGCGACCGGAACGGAGCTGTAGGCCGACGCTGGGACAGCGGAGAGCCCGACCACGAACAGTGAAGCCGCCACGGCGGCAGGGACAAGTCTTCTGTGTATCAAAGACGTTCCTCGATGCGAGATGCCCGGACAGTTCCGGGACGCCGAATGCTTGACAGCGAGCCACATCGATCGCGAGGAAACCGTACGATTCGCGAGTTTCGTACGAGTTTCCGAGGTAAGGCGGTTTTGTCATGGAGCTACAAGATCACCGCTAAGCGCGTACGTTAGGCGCGCCCCAGGGCTCGAGGGAGTCCCTGACAGGGCACCCCTTGTGGGCGTGCCGGCTCCACCTGGGGACAACCGCGACCAGAGCCGCAGCCGGCCGACTTCGCCCGGCCTCACCGACAGCGACATGCAGTGCGCAGCTCCGGTTGGGCACCGGTGGCGGCGTCCACCACGACACCGCGCGTGACGGTTACTGCGTGGTCATCAGTCACATCTCCAGCAAACCGCGCCGGCACGGCGGGAGGGAGTCACTTGCGTGAGGTGTGCCGGGAGGGCGCGGCAGATCATGGAGCATCAGTGGCGTACGGCACCGGGAGACGGTATCCGCGCCCAACGACCGTCTCGATCGATCCGGATCCGAGTTTGCGCCGCAGTGTGCCAACGGTGACGCGCACGGTTTGAGTGAACGGGTCGGCGTGGGCGTCCCATACGTGCTCGAGGAGGTCTTCGCTGGAGACCACCTCACCGGCCCGGGTCATGAGGAACCGCAGGATGCCGAACTCCTTGCGAGTCAGTTTCAGCTCCGCGCCGGCCAGCAGCACGTGATGGCGGGCGGCGTCGAGTTCGAGGGCGCCGATGACCAGTGTGGCGGTCGTGTTTCTGGTTTCCCGGCGCAGCAACGCCCGCAGGCGGGCGAGCAGCTCCGTCATGTGAAAGGGCTTGACCAGGTAGTCGTCGGCGCCATCGTCGAGCCCTCGTACCCGGTCCGCGAGTCCGCCGCGCGCAGTCAACATCAGCACGCGGAGTTTGTCCGGTCCCGGGGTGGGGATGCGCCCTTCCCGCAGATCCCGGCACAGGGAGAACCCGTCACCGTCGGGCAGGTTGACGTCAAGCAGCATCAGGTCGTATTCGTTGACGGTGAGCCGGTCGTACGCCTGCGCGAGATCGAGCGCGATGTCGACGGCGTAGCCGTCACGGCCGAGGCCGATGCGCAGCCCTTCGGCCAAGTCGGGCTCGTCCTCCACCACCAGCAGTCGCATCCGCCCGACGATAGGGATCTTGGACCAGGCGAGGGAGACTTTGCTGTGACTCGTACTGGCAGTGCACCCCTCACGTCTTGACTTTCAGGATCGCTGAAAACCTTCGATAGATTTTCGGTCCGAGTTGCTTTCCTGATGCCCGCGCGGCCGCCTGGTCTGCCCCCGCCGGGCGGTCGCGCCTACCCCGGTGTACCCCGGCTCAGAGCGGTTGTCTGCGCGACGGTCCACGGTTCCACCACAGCGCCAGGCCGACGCCGGTGAAGGTGAGCAGCGTTCCCGCCAGCATGAACCAGGCGGAAATCTCGACCTCTTGTTCCTGCAAGCCGATCCGGCCGGGCAGGTCGTCCAAAGCATTGACGAGCTGGTCGGCATCCTCGGCGCGGAGGTACTCACCTCCGGTGCTGTCCGCAACCTGTTGCAACGCCTCCTCGTCGATCTGCAAGACCTGGTTCAGATTCCCGCCGCCACCGAAACGCCCGGCGTCGCCTTGACCACGCTGTCCCCAGCCGCCGGCGAACAGGTCCCCGCCAATCTGATCGGGGGAACAGACCATCGGGGCTGGGTCCGTGGTGCCGAACCCGATGGTGAACACCCGGATGCGGCGGGCGGCCGCTTGCTCGGCGGCGGTGCCGGGCTGGACGCCGGTGGTGTTGGAGCCGTCGGTGAGCACGACGATGGTGTCCGGCTGGTAGTCGGTCGGGCTTTGCGGGCCGGGTGTTTCGAGGTCGACGCCGGTGGCGGCGACATCCGGGTTGGTCTCGGCGATGGCGTCGATCGAGGTCAGGATGGCCTGGCCGATCGCCGTGCCGCGGGCAGTCTTGAGGGTGTCCACAGCGTCCAGCAGCTCACCTTTGTCCGTGGTCGGCGCGACCAGGAGACCGGCGACGCCGGAGAAGGCGACAATGCCCACACGGGTGCCGTCGTCGATGCTCCCGATGAACTCACGCGCGGCGTCGGTGGCCACAGTGAGCCGGTTGGGCTGCACGTCCGTCGAGCACATCGAGCCGGACACGTCGATGGCCAGCAGAATCGATGTTCCGTTGCGAGGAAGTGCGACTGTTGCTTGCGGGCGAGCCAGGCCGACCGCCAAAGGCAAGAAACCGGCGAGGAAAAGCCAGGCGGGAAGCCTGCGTTTCCAGGACGTACGCCCGGCCAGCGCGGCCCGGATCACCGCGACGCTGGAGACGGTGATAGCGGTGCGCTTGCGTCGCCGGTTCAGCCACCAGCGGGCCGCCAGCAGCAGCGGCACGGCCAGCAGCGCAAGCAGCGCCCACGGCCAGCTGAACGACATCAGACGATCCTTCCGTGCCAGCGGGTGCCCAGCAGCGCGCCGAGCATGAGCAGCAGCAGTGCGGCACCGGCGAACGGCGCGGTCAACTCGGCCGGCTCCTTCTTGGCAGTCAGGCGCAGGTCGATCGATTTCGTCGTGTCGGAGACGGCCGCCGCGTCCCCGGCCGGGTGGTACGCGCCGCCGGTGACCTCTGAGATCGCGGTGAGGGTCTGCTCGTCGAGCTGGGTGCCGAGCTGGAAGCCGTCGACTTCGACAGTGCCGCCTTGGGCCGTGCCCACGCCGACGGTCTGGATACGTACCCCCGCCGCAGCCGCTAGCTCGCCTGCGGCCTCGATGTCGGGACCGCCCGTCTCCTGCCCGTCGGAGAAGACGACGATCGTCGCCGACGGCCAGTAGCCGAGCTCGGGCGCGGGCGCGCCTTCCTGGGGCGGAGCCACCGGTTTGCCGGTGATCGTGCCGAGACCGACCAGGATGGCCTGGCCCAGGGAGGTGCCGCCGCTGGCCGAGAGCCGGCCGATCGCGGCCACCGCGGCGTTGTGGTCGTCGGTCGGGGCCTGGGTGAGCAGCGCCTGGTCGCCGAAGACGAGCACGCCCACGTCGACCGTGTCCGGCTGGTCCTCGACGAAGTCCTTCGCCGCCTGCTGCGCCGCGCCCAGCCGCGACGGCGCCACGTCGGTGGCGCGCATGCTGTTCGACACGTCGAAGGCCAGTAGCACGGTCCCCGACATGCGGGGCACGCTCAGCTCGGCCTGCGGCCGGGCCAGACCCACGAGCAGGACCGGCAAGGCCAGCAGCAACAGCGCGTACGGCAGGTGGCGCCGGATCGCCGCGCGGCGTGACGTGCCGCCGGCCAGGACGCCGAAGCCAGCCGCGTGCAAGGCGGCGCTGCGGCGGCGCTGAAGCGCGACGTAGCCGGCGATCGCCGCCGCCGTGACGACCGCAGCGGCGATCAAGATGAGCGGATAGAGGAAGCTCATGAACGCCTCACTCCTGAGCGGCGGACCATGTCGATCAATGCGGACAGCATGTCCTGATCGGTGGTGACCCGGTGGGCCGCGACCCCAGCCTTGCGCATGCCCTCGGCTACCTCGTCCTCGCGCGCGCCGACCTGGGTGGCCAGCCTTTGGCGCAGCAGCGGATCGCTGGTGTCGACCAGTAGCTGCTCGCCGGTCTCGGCATCCTCGACCAGGACCACGCCGACGTCCGGCAGGTCGAGTTCCGTAGGGTCGACCACCCGGATCACCACGACCTCGTGCCGGTGGCTGAGCATCGCCAGCGACCGGTCCCACCCCGGGTCGCCTATGAAGTCGGACATCACGAAGATCAGGCTGCGCCGCCGCGAGGTCGTCGCCGCGGCCAGCTTGAGCATGGCCAACAGATCGGTCGTCTCACCCTTGGCCCACGTCGGTTGGTTATGGAGTGAGCGGGTGATCCGGAGAATCTGGTCGCGTCCGGGCCGCGGTGGAATCAGTTGATGGGAGTTGTTGTCGAACAGGATCGCGCCGACCCTGTTGCCGCCCTGAGAGACGAGCCGGGCCAGCGCGACGGCCAGCTCGGCCGCGACCGACTGCTTGCCGCCCTCGCGGCCGAAGCGCATCGAGGCCGACCGGTCCACCACCAGCCAGGCCGTCATCTCCCGGTCTTCGGTGTACTGCCGGATGTACGGCTCGTCGAGCCGGGCCGTGACGTTCCAGTCGATGTGCCGGACATCGTCCTCCGGCACGTACGCCCGCAGGTCGGTGAAGTCGATCCCGGCGCCGTGCCACACAGTGCGGTAGGCGCCCTGCAGCCGCCCGTCCAGGCGACGGCCGAGCCGCCACTCGAGGCGCCGCAACAACCGATCGGAGGGAGTGGTCATGGGTCAGCGGCCCCGGCCGGCCGGCTCCGGGATCGCCACGTTGGCCAGGATCTTCGACAAGATCAGATCGGGCGTCACCTCGTCCGACAGCGCCTCGTATGACAGCACCATGCGGTGTCGCATGACATCAAGGGCAAGGTCGGTCAGGTCTTCCGGTACGACGTACTCGCGCCCCCGGATGAAGGCCAGCGCCCGCGCCGCGAGGACCAGGCTGATCGACGACCGCGGGCTGGCGCCGAACGTCACGTACCGGGCCAGGTCGGTCAGCCCGACCCGGGCCGGCTCACGGCTCGCATGGGCCAGGCTCACCGCGAACTCGATCAGCGACGGGTCGACGTACACCCGATCGGCCTCTTCCTGAAGGGCGACCAGAGACTCCGGGTCGATGATCTTCTGGATGACCGCGGCCCGGGTCAGCGCCCGCTCGACCACCACGAACTCCTCGGTCGGGCTCGGGTAGCCGACCAGCACCTTCATCATGAAGCGGTCGACCTGCGCCTCGGGCAGCGGATAGGTGCCCTCGGTCTCGATCGGGTTCTGGGTGGCCATGACCAGGAACGGGTTGGGCACCTTGTGGGTCTCGCGGCCGATGGTGACCTGCCGCTCCTGCATGACCTCGAGCAGCGCGCTCTGCACCTTGGCCGGGGCGCGGTTGATCTCGTCGGCCAGCAGCAGGTTGGTGAAGACCGGGCCCAACTGCACCTGGAACTCGCCGGTCGGCTGGTGATAGACGCGGGTGCCGACGATGTCGGCCGGCACCAGGTCGGGCGTGAACTGCACCCGGTGGAACTCGCCGCCGATCGCCTCCGCGAGGGACTTGACCGCGAGGGTCTTGGCCAGGCCGGGCACACCCTCGACCAGAATGTGACCGCGGGCGAGCAGGGCCACGATGAGCCGTTCGAGCAGGATGTCCTGCCCCACGATGGTCTTCTTGACCTCGTAGAGCACCTTCTCGATCGGCCCGGCCGAGGCCGCCGGAGCGTCCACTTCACTCCACGTCATACCACTGTCCTTCTCTCGCTGTAACTCGATGAGGTCTCACATGGGAGGGCCACTGCCGGGCCCTTCGCCGTCGCCGCCGCCACCCAGCGCGGCGCCGATCGGGACGGCGAAGCCGATGCCGATGAACGTGCCGGCCTCGGTCGGGTTGGCCAGTGCCACCACGATGCCGATCACCTGACCGTTGCTGTCGAATAACGGCCCGCCCGAGCTGCCGGGGTTGACTGCCGCGTCGAACTGGATGAGACCGGCGATGTCGCCGCCGCGGTCACGCGCCATCGTTCGTTCGAGGCCTGACACCACACCGGTTGTGGTCGACATCGTGAGTCCGAGAGGATTGCCGATGGCCACCACAGGATCGCCGATCTGAGCACCGCCACCGAGGGCCGCGGGAACCAGTGTTCCGGGTCGGCCGGCGGGGGTCAGCGTCGCGATGTCCCGCCGAGGGTCGGTTTCGGCCACGGTTGCCCTCGCCGTCGTACCGTCAGCGTAGGTGACCTCGATCGAGGCGGCTCCCTCGACAACGTGGTTCGCCGTCAAGATGCTGCCGTCCGCGTTGGCAATGACGCCGGTGCCGCTGGCTGATTCGGTCATGCTTTGCGCGTTCGCCGAGGTTCCGCCGCGGCCGGTGGAGATGATCGAGACAACGGAGGGCAGCACGCTCTCGTACAGCTGGGCTGTAGTCAGGCCCGTCGCGGAGCTTGACGGGCCGGGCATCGGCGAGGGCGGTGCCGCGGTTGGTTCTTCGCCGTCGCGGAACAGAACCAGCGCAGTGATCACGGCCATCCACACGACGACGGCGGCCACGAGCAGCCGCCGACCGGCGCCCGGCCAGATACGCCGACGAGGCTCGGCCGGGGTGGGCCGGTCCGGTGGCGGCACGGTTCCGCCCGGTTCTGTCTGCCGACCGGACTCACTCCCGAACGGGCCCAAAACCTCGACGTCCGTCACCGCCATGGCGACACGTCCGTCATAACGATCATGCTCGGAGGCTACGAGTCCGCAGAGAAAATTGACCGAAAGACGACCTTGGCGCGGACGACGGAGCCCCGGTTTCGGAGTCTGGCGATAGAGGTAATGACAGGGACTCCCAGGGCGGCGGCGGGCACCTTAGTTTCGTTATAGCGAGCGGCTCGAGGCCGCCGAGAGCCTGACGACGTCGAAGGAGACATTTGCGATGCGTATGAGAACCGCTTCGGGTCTGGCCGCCGCCTCCCTCGCGATCGTCGCCGCCGTCGTCGTGTTGGAGGAGCCGCACGCCGCCGTCCAGCAGGACACGTTCAGCGATGCCGTTCTCGTGATCGGGGATGAGAGGCCGGCTGCCTGGTGGGACTGCCCTGAGGTGCCGTCGGCGGCAACGGATCGGGTGTGATCGCCAGACGGCGTCCTGTCGTTGCGGCTGCGATTCGCCTGATCGTCGGATTCGCCGACGATAGGCCGGTTCGGCGTGCTCGGAAGAGCACAGGAGGAAAAGCTCATGCAATTGACCGGCAAAGTAGTTCTCATCACGGGCGGGAACTCCGGCATCGGATTCGGCACGGCGAAGCGGATGGTGGCCGAGGGCGCCTTCGTCTACATCACCGGCCGTAACCAAGAAAAGCTCGACGTCGCAGTGGCCGAGCTCGGAGACCGAGCGCGCGCCATCCGCGCGGATGCCACCCAGGCAAGCGACATGACCGCTGCCATCGACACGATCCGCACGGAACGCGGAACCCTCGACGTCGTCTTCGCCAACGCCGGCGCCGCCTGGTACGACACCATCGAGAAACTCACCGAGGAGAACCTCGATCACGGACTCGCGCTCGATATCAAGGGCACGATCTTCACCGTGCAGGCTGCGCTGAAGCTCCTCGCCGACGGCGGGTCGATCATCGTCAACACGTCAATCACGAAAGACATGGGCTTGCCCACGTTCGGCGTCTACGCCGCGGCGAAAGCCGGGTTGCGCAGCTTCGTGCGGACCTGGACCAACGAACTCCGCGACCGCCGCATCCGCGTCAACGCCGTCAGCCCAGGAGTCATTCAAACCGAAGCGTACGAGAAAGACATGGGCATCGCCGGGGCGGCTGCCTACGTCCAACGCGTCATCGAAGAGATTCCCGCCGGCCGGGTCGGCGTTCCGGAAGACATCGGCAACGCCGTCGTGTTCCTCGCTTCTCGGCAGGCGTCATTCATCAACGGGATCGAGCTGACCGTCGCTGGTGGACAGACGCAGATCTACGCCGGCCACAACTGACCCGGCGCCACCCACGCGCCCGGCAGATCACCCGTCAGAATCCGCGTAGGCACGTAGCGGTGACGTGGCAAGCATCGACACCACACCATTGCTGAACAGATAAGAAGGCACCGAAACGCCATGCAACCTGACAGACGGCTATGGGGCCGACGCGCCCTACTGCGCGGCCTCGTGACCGCAAGCGCCGGCGCCGCCGCCTCCGCGGTGCTCGCAGCTTGCACCTCCACCGAATCGAACTCGCGAACCCCCGCTGGCGGGACAGGGCAGACACCGACGGGGACGACGACGAGTCCGGTCCCCTCCAGGACGGCTGCAGGCGCAAATCCCATTCCCCAGGAGTTGGCGGTCATCCCGCAAGGACACAGGTCTCCCGCCTCGCGGCGAGGAAGGCTTGTCGAGCTGAGCTACCAGACCTACGAGTCGGCGACCTACGAGCAGAAGACCCAGAGGTTGACCAAACGCGCAATCGTCTACCTGCCCCCCGGCTACAACGCGGCTGAGAAGTACAACGTCTTCTACTTGATGCACGGCGGGTGGAGCAACGAGACGACATCACTCGGCACGCCTGACGATCCTTCCGATTTCAAGAACGTGCTCGACAATGCGATCGCAGCTGGTGAGATCGACCCGCTGATCGTCGTGTGCCCCACGTACAACAACACCAGTCCCAACGACAGCGGGGACTTCGGTCTCGCACTCACGCTGAACCAGAACTACCACCACGAGCTTTTGAACGACCTCCTCCCGGCTGTGGAAAGCAAGTACTCGACCTACGCGGAGAACGTTTCCTCGGAGGGCCTCATGGCCTCTCGTGACCACCGCGGTTTCGGCGGTTTCTCCATGGGATCCGTCGCCACATGGCGAACCTTCCAGCACGGCTTGGACTACTTCCGCTACTTCCTGCCGATGAGCTGCGGGACGTCGCTGGACATGGACAATATTCTCGCCGCCGCACGGAATCACGATGAAGCCGACTACTTCGTCTGGGTCATCACGGGTACCGAGGACTTCGCACACCAATACGACCAAGACCGGGTGGAGCTGATGCGCAACACCCCGCCCTTCGCTGAGGCCGACACCGAGCAGGACGGGAATTTCGCATTCCGCGTCAAGGCCGGATACTCCCACGACGGGACTGCCGCGACGGAATACACCTATAACGGATTGCGCTGGTTCTGGACCTCTTGAGACCGAACAGCTGGACAGACACAGGCCAACAACGATGAGATTTCTAGTTGAGAACGCCATCATCAAGCCAAGATCGACTTAACTGGCTGTAGCCGCTCGAAAGAGTCGACGCTGGCGTCGCTGCGCTCGCCACATACGGCATCAGCGTCAGTACGTCGGCCGCACAACGGCACCGATAAATCTCATAGATGCTTCCATCGACGGCATGGATGGTTTCCGGCGGGTTTCCCGGTTATTTCGGACACCCTCTGGCGCGTTGACCACAGACAGCCCTAAGGTCAGCCACCAACACCTCATCAATCGAAGCCAATCCGCGGCTAAGTGATTGAATCGATTCAAATATTCGATGAGGTTGGCGTGAGTATGTGATCAACATCTAAAGGGAGTCGCGTAGTGAGACGAAGGAGCCTGCGAGCGGCGCTGTCGGTGGCCGCTATCGGAGCAACAGCCGTCGCCGGGCTTTCCGTGCCCGGCGGAGCGGCCGTCGCCTCCACCGCGGTGTCGGTGGACCGGCTCGAAATCAATGCCAGTCCGTCGCCGCTCGGCATCGACGACGCCACGCCGACGTTCTCGTGGATTCTGCGGTCGGGACAGCGCGGCGTGCAACAGAGGAAATACCGCCTGGTGGTCGCCACGACCGCGGCGAAGGCCGCAGCCGGCAAGGGTGACGTGTGGGACTCCGGCACGATCAGCTCCGGTGACACGACCGTCGACTACAGCGGGCGCAAAGCCCTCAAAGCCCGCACCCGCTACTACTGGAGCGTCCAGGCGCAGGCGCCCGGTTCGACCCGCTGGGCCGCTCCGGCCTGGTTCGAGACGGCATACCTCAACGCCTCCGACTGGCGGGGCCAATGGATCGCGGGCGAGCCCCGCCCGGTCACCGTGCCCACCACCGCCGAGGGCGCCGCCGACGACGCCTGCTGTATCCAGGCGAACACGACGCTGGCCGAACCAGCCGCCGCCGGCGCCGGCAACGTCAAGGTCGCCTCGATCTCTGCGCTCGCCACCGGCGGCAGCATCACGATCGGAACGGCCGCCGCCGCGCAAACCGTGACCATCCGCTCCGTAGGCACCGCCGCCACCAGCACCACCCTCGCCGCGTCGACCGCGGCGGGCGGAACCACGCTGTACGTGGCCTCGATAGCCGGGTTCACCACCGGCGCCCCCATCACCGTCGCCGGGCAGACGGCCACTGTTACGACGGTCGGCACGGCACAGGGCCAGCAACGTACGCTCGCCGCCCCGGCCGAAACCGGCGCCACGACGCTCAAAGTCAACAGTGTCAACGGTTTCGCCGTCGGTACACCGGTACTCATCGGCGCTGGAGACGCCGCACAGATCCGGGTGGTCTCCGCCGTCGGCACCGCCGGGGAGACCGGAACCGGCATAACGCTCAACGAGCCTCTCAGCGCCGCCGCCGCGACCGGGACCACAGTCCGCAGCCTCGGCACCGGCATCCAGATCACCCCCGCGCTGACCGCAACCGCGGCCGCCGGAGCCGCGGTATCCAGCCCGGGAACCGGGGTCACGATCACACCCGCGCTGACCACGGCCCAACCCGCCGGGGCCCCGCTCGTCGGCAACTCCACCCCGACCGAGATCTGCCGGCCCGCCGGCGGCTCCCCCAACGCCGGGTCCTGCAAGCCGATCCGGCCCACCTACCTGATGCGCAAGAGTTTCGACGTGGCCCCGGTGACCCGGCACGGCTCGGTGGTCAGCGCACGGCTCTACTCGGTCGGCCTCGGGTGGAACCAGCCGACCGTGAACGGCCAGAAGCCGGATCCGGACGCCTACCTCAACCCCGGTTTCACCGACTACGAAGACACGGTTCAGTACACGACCGACGACGTGACCAAGCTGATCCAGCAGGATCGGTGGTCCCCGAAGACCAACGTGGTCGCCACCGAGCTCGGCGCCGGCCGCTACGACTCGGAGTCACAGCCCAGCAACCACCGTTTCGAAACCGCCCAGTGGCGCAACCTCGAGACGCTGCGGGCCGACCTCTGGGTACGCTACGCCGACGGCACCGAGCAGCTCATCAAGTCGGACAACACGTGGAAGACCAGCGTGGACGGGCCGACCCGCTACAACGACTTCGACACCGGCGAGACATACGACGCCCGTCGCAAGCTGACCGGCTGGAACCAGGCCGGCTACGCCGACAAGGCCTGGACGAACACCCGCACCGTCACCGGGCCCGCGGGCGACCTGATCGCTCAGCAGACCGAGGCGACCGTGAAGATCGCCGATCACAACGGGCCGTTCCCGCGCTGGTCCCCCGCGACCGGCGTGCACGCCTTCGACACCGGCCGCCAGCGCACCGGCTGGGCCACCGTGAAGATCTGGGGCGCCGCCAAGGGGCAGGTCATCCGGATCGTCTACGTCGAGCGGCGCAACGACGACACCACCAAGGACGACCCGGCGATTCCCGGCACCGGCCAGGACGGGGCGCTGCAGCTCGCCGGCAACCTGCAGCAGGAGTACTACGTCTCCGACGGCACCGGCACCGAGGCCAACCCTGAGACGTACGCCCCGAACTGGAACTTCGCCGGTTTCCAGTGGGTGCAGATCGACGGCTCCGGCGGCGCCGCGCTGCCGGACAACGTCAAGGTTGATGTCGCGTCGGTGCAGGAGCTGCGGACCGGCTTCCGGGAGATCGGCACGTTCGAGTCGTCGGTGCCGCTGCTCAACCAGATCTACGCCAACGTGCGCGGCTCGGTCGCCGGTGACTGGCTCGCCGGCTACTCGATGGACACCCCGACCTACGAGAAGGACGGCTGGACCGGCGACGCCCAGATCATCCTGCCCACCGTCGCCAACATCTTCGACATCCAGCGCTCCATGCGGAAATCGGCCCGCGACGCCGTGGACTCGCAATTGGCGAACGGGCAGGTCGGCCTGCTCATCCCCGGGGCCCAGGGGTACGGCTACTGCTCGCCGACGGATCCGGCGGTCGACCCGAACGACTACACGCCGTGCGGCAACGCGCCGTCGTTGAACGTCTTCAAGCCCGACGGTGGGGGCGCCACCCCCATCTGGGATGCGTTCCTGCAGGTGGTTCCCGCCGAGGGGTACCTGCGCTACGCCGACCTCGAGCCGATCCGAACCGCCTACGACGCCATGACCAAGTACATGGACCGCAACATCCAGGGCGGCAAGCCGTACGAGCAAGGCCCTGGGGGTTGGTTCGTCTGGGACGGCTCGAACGATTGGACGCTGAACTCGGGCCTGGGCGACTGGGCCTTCGTGACCGGCGCCGAGGGTAACGCCGCCGAGGGCACCAACCTGAACGTGGGTGGCTTCCAGGCCGCGTCGTCGACCGCGTTCACCGCCTACCTGGCCACCAAGACGGCCGAGGCGGCCAAGCTGCTCTACGCCGACACGAGGAACCCGCGCTACCTGAGGGACGCCAAGCAGTACGAGACGCTGTTCCAGAACATCCGCCGGGACTTCAACGCCCGCTGGTGGGACGCGACGCGCGGCTTCTACGCCGAGAACACGACCCAGGAGCTCCGGCAGGGCTTCCAGGCCTGGGCGATCGGCTTCGGCCTGGTCGAGGAGAAGAACAAAAGAGCACTGCAGGAGAAGCTGGCGTACGACGTGGCGGTCACCCGGACCGGGCACGCGATGATCGGCTTCGTGGGCATCCGGTGGATCTGGCCGGTGCTCACCGAGGCGGCCCACGCGGGGGTCCCGTACGCCAAGGAAGCTCTCTTCAAGGTGGCCCAGCAGACCACCTATCCCTCGTACGGCTACCACATCGGGCTCGGCTACACCGGCGTCGGTGAGTACTGGGAGTCGACCACGCGGACCCGCAACCACCAGTTCCAGGGCTCGATCGGGCAGTGGTTCTACGAGGAGCTGGCCGGCATCAAACCCGCCGCGGCCGGCTACTCGAAGATCACCATCCAGCCGCTGCCCGGCGGGCAGTACGGCGTCGACCACGTCGCTGCCTCGGTCGACACCGTCCACGGCCTGGTCAAGTCGAGCTGGACCCAGGCCACCGACGGCAGCCTCCGGCTGGACGTGACCATTCCCGCCAACACGACTGCCACGATCCACGTGCCCGCCGCGTCGAAGGGCAACGTCAGCGAGGGTAACCGGCCGGCGCACCAGGTGGCCGGCATTCACCACCTCGGCCATCAGCAGGACGCCGAGGTCTACCGGGTCGGCTCAGGGACATACTCGTTCCGGGTGACAGCCGGCTGACACTTACCCGGGCCGGTCCGATCGCCCCATCGGACCGGCCCGATCCACTCAAGGACGCGCGTGGAACTCACCGACATCGACCTCAACCTGCTCAAGCCGCTGCACGCGCTGCTCACCGAACGCAGCGTCACCCGCGCCGCGCACCGCCTCGGACTCAGCCAACCGGCGATGAGCGCCGCACTGCGACGCCTCCGGCACCATTTCAACGATCCGCTGTTGGTCCGCGCTCCGGGCGGACACGAGCTCACCGGTCTCGGCGAGTCGCTTCGCGCTCGGACCGCCGACGCTCTCGTCGCGGTCGAGCAGGCTCTCGCCGTGCCGTCCGAGTTCAACCCGCGCACCAGCGCCCGCCATTTCAGGATCGTCGCCTCGGAATACGCGATAGCCGTTCTCGGCGGCCCGCTCCTCGCCTCCCTGCGCCGAGCCCCCGGCGTGATGGTCGAGTTCCACCAGCTCACCGACGCCATCAACGACGAGCCTGAGGCCACCCTCCGCGGCGCCGACCTGGTCGTCTTCCCACGCGGCTACCTCGACGGTTTCCCCAGCGCCGATCTGTGGCAAGACCGCTGGATCTGCCTGCTCGGCGGCAACGACACCCGGCCCGAACCGACGACCGATGACCTGTTGGCCATGCGCTGGGTCGCGGCGCATCATGGCTCGGGAACGCCATTGGCAGCCGTGGCACGGCTCGCCGAAACCGGCCATGACATCCGGATCAGCATGATGGTGCAGAGCCATCTCGCCCTGCCTCTGCTGCTCAGGCAATGCGAAGACGTGGTCGCCCTCGTGCAGGAACGGCTCGTCAGCCACCTGCCGCCAGGATCCATCCGCGCCACCGTATGCCCTATTCCCATCCCTGAATTGCACGAGGCGATGTGGTGGCACCCCGCACACGAGCACGACGCCGGCAACCGCTGGCTGCGGGCTCTCGTCGCCGATGCCGCCCGCGTTGCGGACGCAACCAGCCACGGACCCCGGCACCTGGCCCACGAGCATTGACCGGACCCAGCCGAAGGAACACGGACGTCCCCACGCGAACGAACAGCGGAATTCGCGGCTCGTTACGCCACGGGGTTCGCGGAGGGCGGCGGCTGCCCGCCGGCACCGCCGGCTGAGGGCAGCCACATGACGAAGGTGCTGCCGTGGCCCAGCCGAGAGAACGCGGCGATCTGCCCACCGTGCGACTCCACGACCTGACGGACGATCGCCAGCCCCAAGCCCGTCCGGCGTTCCATCGACGACGCCGCCGCGCCGCGCCAGAACCTGTCGAAGACCCGGGGGAGGTCCTCTTCGGCGATCCCCACGCCCTTATCGGTCACGGCCAGCCACAACCATGACCCGGTCCGGCTCGTCGAGACCGTTACGGTCGAGGATACGGGCGCGTGACGTACGGCGTTGGACAACAGGTTGCCCACGGCACGGCGCAGCGCGTCACCGTCGCCGATGAGCTGCAGACCCGGCACAGTGTCGTACCGCAAGCCCGGTTGCCCGGCGCCGAGGGCGACGTCGTCGCCCGCCTCGTGAGCAACCGTGGTCAGATCGATGTCGGTATCGCTGCTCGCGTCGGCGTTGCGGCGCGCCGTGGCGAGCAGGTCCTCCACCAGCCGGGACATGCGCGTCGTGGCCCGGTCGATGATGGTCACCGCCCGGCTGCGCTCCTCCGCGGTGGCATCGGAGTCGGTCAGCGAGGCGTCCAGGTGCGTACGGATGATGGCCAATGGGCTGCGTAGTTCATGCGAGGCGTCGTCGATGAGCTGGCGTTGCGCGCGGAACGCCCGGTCGAGCCGGTCGAGCATGTCGTCGATGGTGTCGGCCAGGTCGCGCAGCTCGTCGTGCGGCCCGTCGAGCCGGATCCGCCGTGACAGGTCGGTGGCCTGGATGTCCCGGGCGGTGCGGGCGATCGCCCCGACCGGCCGCAGGACGCGGCCGGAGAGCACCCAGCCGACGCCCAGACTGATGAGGAAGAGCCCGCCCAGCACGATCAGCGAATATGTCCGCAAATTCTGCAGAGTGTTGTAGTTGACGGCGGCCTCGATCTCGCCGACCTCGGCCACCCTGAGCGTCCCCACGTACGCCCGATCGTCGAAGACCTTCGCGGTGCGCTCGGTGACCGGCTGCGGCTCAGTGGTCTGGGCGACCGCGAAATACGTGATCGCCAGCGCCGCACCGGTCAGGGCGAACAGCACCATGGAGTAGACGACGGTGAGACGGAACCGAATCGACCGGACGACCTCCGGCAATGACCACATGACCTAACTATCCCTGTCCGTGCGAGGGTTGCACTGCCCGCCACCGCCTCCGAAGCCCTCGCCTTCCGACAGGCCCTCGGGTCAGGCTTGGCGTGAGGCCAGTTGCACGATGGTGATGTCCGACGGCGCGCCGACGCGCACCGGCGGGCCCCAGGCTCCAGCACCGCGGCTGACGTACAGCTGGGTGTCGCCGTACGCCTCCAGACCCGCATTGGTGGGATTGGCCAGCTCGGAGATGTAGTTTCCCGGCCACAACTGACCTCCATGGGTATGCCCGGACAGCTGAAGATCGACCCCGTAATCGACCGCGTCTTGGATCACAACGGGTTGATGTGCCAGCAGGATCACCGCTCTGGCCGGGTCACGGTCGCCGAGCGCTGCCGTGAAGTCCGGGCCGCCGCCGGAGCGCTCACCCTGAACGTCGTCCACGCCCGCCAGGTCGAAGCCCTGCAACTCGACGTGAGCGTTGCGCAGCGGCCGCATACCGAGTTCCGTCACTTTGGCGACCCACGGCTCGACGCCGGAGATGTATTCGTGGTTGCCCGTCACGAAGAACGTGCCCAGCCGGGAGCGCAGTCCGGTAAGCGGCTGCACCGATCCCGCCAGGTCCTCGACGTCACCGTCGATCAGGTCACCGACGACCGCGATCAGATCGGGCTGGGTCGCGTTGATCGTGTCGACCACCCGCCGGCAGAACCCGGCACCGAGGATCGGGCCGAGGTGAACATCGCTGACCACGGCAATCCGCAGTCCGTGCGCGGAACGCGGGAGCCGGGCCAGCGGCACCGTGATCCGTTTGACCGAGGGTCCGTTCAGCACACCGTACGTGCCGGCGCCGACCGTGCCGATCGCGACCGCCGCAGCAGTACCCCCGACCACCCGTGACACGAAGAGCCTACGGGTCAGCACAGCCGACTGCTCATCGGCGGCATCGGCTGCGACTGGCAGAGGGCTACCCGCTCCGGTGAGCACGCCGGCCCGGCGCCGCGCCAGCCAATGATTCAGCACCGGCCGAACGGCCTCTCCCACCACGACGGCGAGCAGCAGGTACACAAAAAGCGCCAGCCATAGATAGCCGGGCCATGCGACGGCCCGCTCGGCCGCCGGCGGGACGCCGGACACCTCGCCCACGAGAGCCGCGGTCGCCAGCACCGGACCGGCCACGAACAGGGCGATCCCAGCCCGCCGCCACGGGGAGCGACGCGTCGTCGTATCGCGGACCAGCCGCCGCCAGACGTACCAGTGCACTGTCCCGAATGCGGCCAAGACCAGCACGGCCAACACCATCCCTGCAAGCATCCGGCGATGCTATGCGCGGCGCGGGACAGGAGGCAGGCCCTGAGAGGGCACCTCTGTCCCGCACGATTTTCGGTCGGCTTTCCGGCCGGTGTGCGCGGGTCGCGTTGTCAGAGCAGCGTTTCGACGGTGATGGGCAGCTCGCGGGCCCGGCGGCCGGTGGCGTGAAATACGGCGTTCGCGATGGCCGGTGCCACACCGACCAGGACGACCTCGCCGAGGCCTTTGACGCCGATCGGGTCGGCCTGCTCGTCGCGGCCGTTGAGGTAGATCGCCTTGAGGTTGCGCACGTCGGCGTTGACCGGGACCAGGTAGTCGGCCAGGTTGGCGTTGGCGATCCGGCCGTCGCGGTGGTCGGCGACGGTGTGCTCGAGCAGCGCGGCGCCGATGCCGCCGACCATGCCGCCGATGGCCTGGCTGTCGGCGAGTTTGGGGCTGATGATGCGGCCCGCGTCGTAGACGCCGAGCATTCGCCGGATCCGCACCAGGCCCAGCCGGGCGTCGACGCCGACTTCGGCGAAGACCGCGCCGTAGGCGTACATGGAGGCCTGGACCTGCGCGGGAGTGTAGGAGCCGCGGGCCTCCAGGTGAGTGAGGTGGTTGCGTGTCAGCAATTGCTGGTACGTCTCGCCTCGCGTCCGGTTGCCGGAAAGGTGAAGGCGGCCCCGGTAGACGACGACGGTGGCCGGGTCGGCGCCGTACAGCGGTGAACGCGGGTCGGCGACAGCGAGGGCGATGGCCTGCTGCCGTACCGCGTCGCATCCGTTCTGGACGGTGGAGCCGATGCTGGCCATGGTCAGCGAGCCCCCGTGCACCGGCGCCTGCGGCAGCTGGGTGTCGCCGAGGCGAAAGGTCACGTCGGGCACGGTGAGGCCCAGAGCGTCGGCCGCGACCTGGGTCATGGAGGTGTAGGTGCCTGGTCCCATGTCGCTGGTCGCGGACTCGACCACGGCGGTGCCGCCGGCGTCGAGCCGGACCTGGGCCTGAGCGGGTGCCCGCAGGGTGTCGTAGACGGCGGTGGCCACTCCCATCCCGACCAGCCAGTCGCCGTCGCGGGTCGCGCGTGGCTTCGGGTTGCGGCGGTCCCAGCCGAACTCGCGGGCGCCGACCGTGTAGCACTCGCGCAGCCGGCGGGTGGAGAACGGCAGGCCGCTGGCCGGGTCGTTCTCGGGTTCGTTGCGTGCCCGTAGTTTGATCGGGTCGATGCCGAGCTTGTACGAGAGCTCGTCGATCGCGCTCTCGACCGGGAAGGCGGCCGTGGAGTATCCGGGACCGCGCATGGGTGTCGGCGTGTTCACGTCCAGCGGCACCGTGCGGTGGGTCTGGCTCACGTGCGGGACCGCGTACAGCATTTGTCCCGGGGCCAGCACGCCCCGTTCGCTGAACGTCTCGTATCGCGAGGTTTCGGCCCGCAGGTCGTGCGTCATGGCGCGCAGCCGTCCGCTGCGGTCGCTGCCGATGCTGAGCCGGTACTCGTACGCCGGCCGGTAGCCGACGCCGAAGTAGAGCTGGCGCCGGGTCAGCACGAGCTTGACGGGCCGGCCGAGCTCACGGGCGGCCAGGGCGGCCGCCGTGGCGTGCGGCCAGCAGCGTGCGGCGTTGCCGAACGCGCCGCCGACGAACGGCGAGATGACCCGGACGGACTCCACGGCGATGCCGAAGACGGCGGCGAGCTCGTCGCGGGTGCTCTGCACCCACTGGGTCTTGTCCCACACGGTCAGCACCCCGTCGTCCCAGCGGGCGACGATGGCATGCGGCTCCATGGCGTTGTGGTGCATGCGCGACAGTCGGTAGCTCAGATCCAGGCGCACCTCGGCCTGGGCCAGCGCGGTGGCGGCGTCCCCGCGGGCGTAGGTGACCGGTGTGTTGGCCGGCGCCTGGCCGAGGTCGAGGTTCGGCTGCTCGGCGCTGTAGGTGAGCGTTACCAGCCGTGCCGCGTGCTGGGCCGTCTCCAGGGTGGTGGCGACGACGACGGCGACCGGCTGACCGTGGAACAGCACCCGGTCGTCCTGGAAGACGTGCAGCCGCTCCCCCGGCAGGTTGAGGGAGCCGCGGTTCGGGCGGTACGGCAACGTGGGAGCGTTGCGGTGACTGATCACGCGCAGGACGCCGGGCTGGGCTTCCGCGGCCGCGGTGTCGATGCCGGTGATGCGGCCGAGACCGATGCTGCTGTCGACGACGACCGCGTGGACGACGCCTTGCGGGTTGTTGTCGGCCGCGTACCTGGCCTGCCCGGTGACCTTGAGGCGCCCGTCGACGCGGGACTGCGGCCGGCCGACGGAGGCCTGCGGCTGCGGGCTCATGCGGTTCCTCCTACGATGTGCAGCTGGCGTTCGACGGTGCGTTGCAGTAGCTCGACCTTGAACCGGTTGTCGGCCAGGGGCTGGGCGCCGTGGGTGGCCAGCTCCGCGGCGGCGGCGAACAGCGTGGCCGAGGGGCGCCGGTCGATGAGGTGCTCTTCGACGGCGGGCAGCCGCCACGGCACGGTGCCGACGCCGCCGGCCGCGACCTTCGCTGTCCGGATGACGCCGCCACGGACATGGAGCGCGACGGCGGCGGAGGTCAAGGCGAACTCGTACGACTGCCGGTCGCGTACCTTCAGATAGCCTGAGCGCAGTGGGCGCGGGTGGGCCGGGATCTCGATGGCCGTGATGAGCTCGCCGGGGTGCAGGGCGTGCTCGCGGTTCGGTGTGCTGCCCGGCGGCAGAAGGAAGTCCTTCAGGGCCAGCGTCCGTTCGCCCGCCGGGCCCAGCAGGCGGACCCGCGCGTCGAGGGCGGCCAGGGCCACGGCGGCGTCGGACGCGTGGGTGGCCACACACTGCTCGGAGGTGCCGAGAATCGCGTGGCTGCGGTTGTAGCCGTCCAGGGCGGAGCATCCCGAGCCGGGGTCGCGTTTGTTGCAGGCGGCCGTTACGTCGCGGAAGTAGGTGCAGCGCGTGCGCTGCATCAGGTTGCCGCCCATCGTGGCCATGATGCGCAGCTGAGGCGATGCGCTGAGTTCCAGAGCCTCGGTGACGACCTGATAGGTGCGGCGCATCAGCGGGTGAGCCGCGGCGTCGGCCATGCTGACCAGAGCGCCGATGCGGACGTCGCCGTCACCCGTGACGGTGATCTCGCGAAGCGGGAGCCTGCTGATGTCGACCAGCGTGTCGGGGCGTTCCACGGTCTCGCGCATGAGGTCGACCAGGGTGGTGCCGCCGGCGATGTACCGGCCGCCGCGCCGGCCGGCGGCCAGTGCGTCACGAGTGCTGGTGGCCGTGGTGAAGGCGAAGGGGTACATCAGCGTTCCCCCTGAACGGCGGCTTGCTCGACAGCTCGGACGATCTTGGTGTAGCAGCCGCAGCGGCAGATGTTGCCGCTCATCCATTCGCGGATCTCGGCCGCGGTGCCGGTGTGCCCCTCGGCGATGCAGCCGACGCCGGACACGATCTGCCCCGGCGTGCAGAAGCCGCACTGGAAGGCGTCCTGGTCGATGAACGCCTGCTGCAACGGGTGCAGGTCGTCCCCGTCGGCCAGGCCTTCGACGGTGGTGACGTGGGCGCCGTTCGAGCGTACGGCCAGGGTCAGGCAGGACAGTTGCCGCCGGCCGTCGACGAGCACCGTGCACGCGCCGCAGGCGCCGGCATTACAGCCCTTCTTGGATCCGGTGAGTCCGAGATGCTCGCGCAGCAGATCCAGCAGGGAGGTGCGGTTGTCGACGATGGAGCTGTGCCGCTCTCCGTTGACCCGCAGCGAAATCGGGCTCGCAGTCGCGGCGGAGGCGGCGGCACTGGGCGCGGCGGCGGCCTCGGCCGGCGCCGGCAGCAGATCGGTCACGGTGGCGGCACCACCGGCGGCGGCACTCACCGCGATCAACGTGCGCCGGGACAGTCCGGTCGGCGTCCCTTCTGTCGGCACGTCGGTGGACTCGGGATGGTCGGTCGGCATGGTCCCACTCTCTCGTTCGGGTGACGGGCGCGGCGGAACAATGGGGAATTTGGAGTTGATTTGCGGTGATCGCTTTGCCAGCTTTGCCGCAGATCCAGCGAAGTGGCAGGCCGTGCTGTGCCGGGTAAAGAGATTCCGGGGTATACCAGGGCCCCCATCTTCTCCGGCGTAGCCGCATGCGAAAACGGCCGGTTCCTGGTGGGAATCGGCCGTCTCATACGCTCGCTCAGCGTTCGATCATCTGCATCTGCTCATCGGTGTGGTGATCGCCTTCGGCTACCGGGAGGGCGTCGAGGGTGGCGACTTGTTCCCGTGTGAGCTCGATGGCGTCGGCCGCGGTGTTCTCCTCCACGCGGCTGACCCGCTTGGTGCCTGGGATCGGCACGATGTCGGTGCCCTTGGTCAGCAGCCATGCCAGGGCAACCTGGGCCGGGGTCGCGCCGACCTGCTCGGCGACCTTCTGCACCTCGTCGGCCAGCCGGAGATTCCGCTCGAAGTTCTCCCCGGTGAAGCGGGGGTTGTTCTTGCGGAAGTCGCTGTCGTCCAGCTTCTCCAGATCCGCGGCGGTGCGCAGGGTTCCGGTGAGGAAGCCATGCCCGAGCGGTGAGTACGCCACCAGGCCGATGCCCAGTTCGCGCAGCACCGGCAGTACTTCTTCCTGGTCCCGCGTCCAGAGCGAGTACTCCGACTGCAGGGCGGTCACCGGATGGACCGTGTGGGCGCGCCGGATGGTGTCGATCCAAGCCTCGGACAGGCCGATGTAGCGGATCTTGCCGTCCTTCACCAGCTCGGCCAGCGCGCCCATGGTGTCCTCGATCGGCGTGTCCGGGTCGACGCGGTGCTGGTAGTAGAGATCGATGTGGTCGGTGCCGAGCCGCTTCAGCGAGCCCTCGACCGCCGTGCGGATGTTGTCCGGCTGGCTGTCGAGATTCCACGGCCCGCGGCCGCCGTGCGACACCAGCCCGAATTTGGTCGCCAGCACGACCTGGTCACGGCGGCCTTTCAGCGCCTTGCCGACCAGTTCCTCGTTGACGTACGGGCCGTAGATCTCCGCGGTGTCGATGAGGGTGACCCCGAGCTCGATGGCCCGGTGGATGGTACGGATCGATTCGGCGTCGTCGCTGCCGGCGCCGGTGTAGCCGTGCGACATGCCCATGGCGCCCAGGCCGATCCGGGCAACTTCAAGATCTCCAAGCTTGGCCGTACGCATGCTCAGGCCTCCGGGATGTCGCGGCCGAACGTCTCGAGCGTGATGTCGGTAGGTTCGGGGCCGCCGCGCTTGCCGGTGTCGAGGGCGTCGATCGCGGCGAGCTGCTCGCCGGTGAGCTCGAAGTCGAACACGTCGAAGTTCTCGGCGATCCGCTGCGGCTTGGTGCTCTTCGGGATCGCCGAGCGGCCCTGCTGCACGTGCCAGCGCAGCATCACCTGCGCCGGGGACTTGCTGTGCGCCTTCGCGATCTCGCCGATGACCGGGTCCTGCAGGGTGCTGGTGTGCTCGCCTTCGCGGTAGAAGGTGATGCCGCCGATCGGTGACCAGGCCTGGCTGATGATCCCGTGCTGCGCGCCGAGCGCCTGCACCTCACGCTGCTGGAAGTACGGGTGCACCTCGATCTGGTTGACCGTGGGCACGACTGTCGCGGACTCGAGCAGGCCGGTCAGGTGCTCGACCATGAAGTTGCTGACGCCGATGGCCCGGACCTTTCCGTCGGCAAGCAACTTCTCCAGCGCGCGATACGCCTCGCGGGTCTTGCCGAATTCCGAGGGCAGGGCCTGGTGCAGGATCAGCAGGTCGATCTGGTCGACGCCGAGCTTGCCGGCGCTCTTGTCGAACGAGTGCAGGGTCTGGTCGTAGCCGTAGTCGCTGATCCAGATCTTCGTCTCGATGAAGACCTCGGAGCGGTCGACGCCGGACTCGGCGATCGCCTCGCCGACCCCGCGCTCGTTGCCGTAGGCGGCGGCGGTGTCGATGTGCCGGTAGCCGGCCGACAGGGCCGCCTTGACCGCGTCGCGGGTCTCGGCCGGCGGGGTCTGGAAGACACCGAACCCGATGGCGGGCATCTCGACACCGTTGTTCAGCGTCAGGTGTGGAACGGAGGACATGGGGAGCGTTCCTTTCAGTTCCGGGGAAGCAGGCGGATGGTGACCTCGTGTGCCTGCTGCCCGACGACGGAGCCCACGATGGCGGGTCCGTACCGGTCGTATTTGGCGTGATAGGCGGCGTCGACGGCGGCATGGACGCCCGAGTCGGCGGGCTCGGCGAACACCACGTCGCGTTCCAGGCCGCCGGCGCGGATTCGCCCGGCTCCGGCCCGTAATGCCCGTACGTACCAGCCGTTGGCCGGACCCCGGGCGGAGCGCACGTACAGCTGGTCGCCGGCACGCACGACCCACATGGTCACGTACGGGCGCAGCGAGCCGTCCGCGCGCAGCGACGCCAGACCGAGCTCCTCGGCGCGGCCGACGGTGGTCAGCTCGTCACCTGTCCAGGACGTGGTCGTAGATTCGGGTGCCACAGCGTCTCCTTCGTACCGCCCAGCCAGGACGTACCCGGCCTGAGTCCAGGAAACCCCAATGGCCGACGGCCAGGGAGTGCCTGATGAAAGGGGTACCAGCAGGGACTCCCACCGCATGTTTCAACCGCGAAAGATCAGTCCGCGACATCGCGGCCGGTAAGGCGCACCTCCTCGGCGTCGAGCACGGCTTCGATCCGGCGCAGCACGAGGTCATCGATGCGACGCCGGTCCCGCAACGCGATGATCTCGGCCCGTTCGCGGGCGATGAGCGCGATGCGCAGATCGCGGTACTGCTGCTGATGCCGCAGAATCGTGGTGGATGCGGCATCGGTGGATCCGGCGGCGTCCGCCCGCAACGCCGCCAGGTGCTCCCGGTACTCGGCGCGGGTGCGCTCGACGACATCCGGCGCCGCTCCTAGCTCGTGGGCTTCGTCCTCGAGGCCGTCCAGCGCGGCCTCGACGGCCTGGATCTCGGCGAGCCTGCGCTCCCGGCCGGCCGAGGTGTCGGTCTCCGCACCGGCCCAGCGGACGACGGCCGGCATGACTAGTCCTTGGGCCAGGGTGACGACGATGACCCCGGCGGTCACGAAGACGATGAGGTCGCGGTCGGGGAACGCCGAGCCGGATCCGACGCTCTCCGGAACGGCGAGAGCGGCCGCGAGGGACACTGCGCCGCGGAAGCCGGCCACGGCGCTGATCATCCGTTCCCGGGCGTGGACCCGCCGCCGGGCCTGCTGGGCACGGCGATCCAGCGCCCGGATCAGATAGGGCACGGTGAAGAACCAGGCGAACCGGGTGCCGATCACCGTCAGGGAGATGACGGCGACCGCGGTCAGCGCGCGAACGAGATCAGTCCCGTCGAGCCCCCGCGCGGCCGCGTGCAACTGAATCCCTACCAGGACGAACAGCGATCCGTTGAGAAGATAGGTGGTCAGCGTGAGAAAGCCGGTGCCCAACTGGCGGGTGTCGGCCGGCTGCCGGCGCGGCGCGACCTGACTGCGGATCAGCCCGTA
The DNA here is from genome assembly GCF_050956135.1 of Actinoplanes sp. CA-131856. Lineage (GTDB taxonomy): Bacteria > Actinomycetota > Actinomycetes > Mycobacteriales > Micromonosporaceae > Actinoplanes. The sequence continues at coordinate 7,812,996 of NZ_CP191849.1, forward strand.
CACCACCACGGCGAGCACGCCGGAGGCATGGCAAATCTCGGCGAGCAGGTAGGCGGCGAAGGGCCCGAGGATGGTGATCACGTTCTCGTTGAGCGGGTCGTCGAGACGCCGGCGCACCTGTTCGAGGATCCAGGCGGTCACGATCCCGGCCAGTGCGCCCCCGAGATAGGCGAGCGCGAACAAGCCGGTCACGTGCGCCGCGCCTAGCTGCTCCTCCCCCACCGTCACACCGACGGCCAAGCCGTACACCACCAGCGCTGTGCCGTCGTTGACCAGGCTCTCGGCGCGCAGCACCGTCACCCGGCGCCGGGACAATCCCCGGGACAGCAATGAGCCCGCGGCCGTGGCGTCGGTGGGAGCGAGCGCCGCGCCGAGCACCCAGGCCGGGCCCCACAGCAGTCCCAGCGCGTGCGCAGCCGCGGCGACTGCCGCGGCTGTCGCGACCACCAGCACGGTGCTGTTCAGCACTACACCACGCAGGTTGCTGCGGATCTCCCTCAGCGAGGTGGACAGGCTGTCCCAGAACAGCAGGATCGGCAGGAACAGCAGCAGCACCACGTCCGGCGGCAGCGACACTTCCGACAGTCCTGGCACCAGCCCCAACAGCGCCCCGCACACCAGCAGTACCACCGGCGCTGAGACGTGGGCGCGCCGGGCCACCGTGGTGCCGGTCAGCACAGCAGCGCCGATGACCAGAAGGATGACGAGGGCGGACACGGTCACCGGCCTAGTTACGCCACCGGTCGCGCAGGTCGAGCAACTGCGCCTGGACGGCCGCCGGCTCACGATCCAACGGCATGTTATCGATGTCGAGGACGGCGTCCGGGCCGCCGAGTGCGTCGGGGCGCAGGGCCTCGAACAGTGGCTCAAGATCGGGTTGGGCCGGCCCCTGCTCCGCGGCGAGTTCAAAGGTCTTTCCTGCGGCCTCGGCCGAGGTGAGGCTCGCGACGAGCACTTGGGCGATCTGGCGGCGCGAGACGACGCCGTCGGAGGGATCGCCGGCCCATTTGCGGTCGCCTTGCGCCATGACGAGATGGTGCTGGTTGGCTGCGTTGTAGTCGAACCAGCCCGGGCGCACGATCGTGTAGGCCAGGCCGCTGGCGCGCACCAGTCGTTCCCCCCGGCGTTTCCAGTCGTGGCCCGGGGTGTGCTTGGTGACGCCGACAGTGGTCATCAGGGCGATCCGGGCCGGCCGCGGGCCCAGCACAGTGAGCGTATTGCGGACCGCACCGTAGTCGACGAGCTCGGCGTCGCGGGCGCCGCCGTGGGAGCCGTGGGTGAACAGGACAGCGTCGACGCCGTCGACGGCCTCGGCCAGGGTGTCGGCCAGGGTGAGGTCACCGGCGACCGCCTGGACTCCCGTAGGTAGAGATTGAGCGGCGGCGGGGTCCCGGACAAGGGCGCGGGTCCGGTGACCGCGCCGGGCCGATTCTTCGACGGCCAGGCGGCCGACACTTCCGGTAGCGCCGACGATCAGCACGGTCAGCTCTGCTGCGGGGTTCATGGGCGCTCCTGGTCGGGGGCGGCGAAATCGGTGGTGAGGCTGACTTTGCTCCAGAGGTCAATCTCGGCCCGCTGGTCGTCGAGAGCAGTGCCGATGATCTTGACGGCGTCGGAGCCGAGCAGCAGGAGGGTGGGTGCGCGGCCGGAGGTGACGGCGGTGATGATGGCGTCGGCGGCCTTGACAGGATCGCCGGGTTGGGTGCCGTGGGTGGTGTCGTTCTCCTTGCGGCGCTTGCCGGCGGTCTGTGCGTAGTCGTCGATGATCGTCGCCGACTGGGTCAGCGACCGCCCGGCGAAGTCGGTGCGGAACGCGCCCGGCTCGACCGTGAACGCGGTGATGCCCAGCGGCTCGACCTCCTTGCGCAGCGTGGCTGACATGCCCTCGAGGGCGGCCTTGGCGGCGGAGTAGTAGCCGGAGCCGGGGTTGAAGAACCGTGCGCCGATGGAAGAGATGTTGACGATGGTGCCGGCGCGCCGTTGGCGCATGCCCGGCAGCACTGCCTTGATCATGGCGACGGGGCCGAAGAACAACGTGTCGAACAGCTGCCGTACGTCAGCGTCGTCGCCCTCCTCGACCGCCGAGCGGTAACCGTAGCCGGCGTTGTTGACCAGCACGTCCACGCTGCCGAAACGGGCTTCGGCCCGTTCGACGGCCGCGCTGACCTGAGCGGGATCGGTGACATCGAGAGCGAGGGCCAGAGCCGTGCCGGGATGGGCGTCGGCCAGGTCCTTGACCTTGGCCACGTCGCGGGCGGTGACCACGGCGTTGTCGCCGCGGGCGAGGACGGCATCGGCCAGGGCCCGGCCCAAGCCGGTCGAGCAACCGGTGATCAGCCAAGTCGTCATGTCAGGGCTCCTTTCGAGTACGCAGCGCCAGGCTGGCGGCGGCGGTGAGAACGACGAGCACGGCGGTGACGGCGAGGCTGACGTGCAGGCCGGCCAGGAAGCTGGCCTGGGCGGCCACGACCGCGCCGAACGCGGCGACGCCCAGCGATCCGCCCATCTGCCGGAAGGTGTTGAACACACCGCTGGCGGTGCCCGCCAGGTGGTGCGGGACGCTGTCGAGGATCAGCGCGGTTGTCGGCGGCACCGTGAACGAGCCACCCACGCCGACCAGCACCATCACGGCTGCGACGAGCAGCAGCGGGGCGTCGGCCGGCAGCAGGACCAGGCCGGCCAGGCCCGCGGCCATCACCAGCTGGCCGCCGACGACTGGCACGGCCGGGCCGAATCGCCGGGCGGCGCGGGCCGAGACCGGGCTCAGCAGCGCGACCAGTCCGGTCATGGGCAGGAACAGCAGGCCGGTGACGAACGGCGACGCGCCGCGCTGCTGCTGGAAGTAGAGCGACTGGAGGAAGACGACGCCGTAGAAGCCGGCCATGTTGAGAAAGCCCACCGCCAGTGCCACGCTGACGACTCGTGAGCGGAACAGCCCGAGCGGAACCATCGGGTGCCGGCCCCGCACCTGCGCGGTCAGGAAGACCACGGCGGCCATGACGGTGACCGCGAACGCGGCGAGAATGCGGGGGCTGCCGTAGCCGAGATCGGCGCCTTCGATGACGGCGAAGGTCAGCGCACCGAGCGCGAGCACCGCGGCGATCTGCCCGGTCCAGTCGAACGGCACCACGTGCCGCGGCGAGTCGGCGGTTCCGCGCAGCACCAGCATGGCGACGAGGCCTACCGGCAGGTTGAGGAAGAAGATGATCCGCCAGTCGAGCTGGGTCAGCGCACCGCCGAGCACGGGGCCGGCCGCGGCCGCGATCGACCCGCCCATGGCCCAGTAGGCGATGGCTCGCGCGCGGGCCGCGCTGTCGTGGTAGGCGGCCCGGATCAGTGCGAGTGATGTCGGTGTGATCAGCGCGGCGCCGATGCCCTGCACAACCCGGGCCGCGATCAGCCAGCCCAGGCCCGGGGCGAGCCCACAGACCGCGGAGGCGACCACGAAGATCACCATGCCGATGCCGTACGCCCGGCGGGCGCCGATCCGGTCGGACAGGGTGCCGGCGAACAACAGCAGCGCCGAGAACATCAGCGTGTAGCCGGTGACGACCCACTGCAGCTGGGAGAGGGTGCCGCCGAGGTCGCGGTCGATGTCCGGCAGCGCGACGTTGACGACCTGGGTGTCGAGGGTGACGACCGCGAAGCCCAGCATGGCGACAAGGAGCGACGCACGGGGCCGCTGAACCGGGAGTGCCGCCGGGGCATTGGGGGCGGCGAGAGTGGTGGAGGAGTGTGACATGGGTGCCTTCTGACGTGGCGTCGGTGGATCTCTGTCATCCAGAGAACTCCCAGCCGGGGCTGCTAGGGAGACACCGTGTAAAGGGGTACCGACAGGGACCCCCTCATTCCGGATGAACTGCCTAACCTGGGTTTATGGACAACCGCAGCGAGGTACGCGCGTTCCTGAGCTCACGGCGGGCGAAGGTCAGCCCCGAACAGGCCGGCATCCCCGCGTACGGCAGCCGCCGGGTCGAGGGTCTGCGCCGCGGTGAGGTCGCGGCGCTCGCCGGGGTCAGCGTCGAGTACTACACCCGGCTCGAGCGCGGCAACCTCGCCGGCGCCTCCGACAGTGTCCTGGACGCGGTCGCCCGCGCGCTGCAGCTCGACGAGATCGAGACCGAGCACCTGCACCACCTGGCCCGGGCCGCCGGGCCGGCGCCGGCCCGTGCCCGCGCTCGCGCCGAGAAGGCGCCCGAGGTGCGCCCGGCCGTGCGCCGCGTGCTCGACTCGATGACCAGCGTGCCCGCCTTCCTGCGTAACCACCGCTTCGACATCCTGGCCGCGAATCCGCTGGGTAGGGCGCTGTACTCCCCCATGTTCGCCGCGAGCCCGGTCCTGCCGGTGAACTCCATGCGGTTCACCTTCCTGAACCCGCACGCTGAGGCTTTCTACCCGGACTGGGCGCCGATGGCCCGCTCGGCGGTCGCCGCGCTGCGCATCGCGGCTGCGCAACACCCACACGATGAGCAGCTGATGAACCTGATCGGGGAGCTGTCCATGCGCAGCGAGCCGTTCCGCGCCTGGTGGGCCGCGCAGGACGTCTACGCGCACCGGCACGGCTCGAAGCGTTTCCGGCACCCCGGGGTCGGCGACCTGGAGCTGGCGTACGAGGCGTTCGAGCTGCCCGGCGACGAATCGCTGACGATCCTGACGTATTCCGCCGAACCGGGCACCCCCTCCGGCGACGGTCTCGAGCTCCTCGCCGCCTGGGCCGCGACGCAGGAGAACGCCCCGGCCCAGGCTCCCGCGTCCTGACTTCAGCGGGTGAGCAGCCCGATGCGGCGCAGCCAGTCCTCGACGGCCGGCTGCGCGTCGGCGACCTCCTCGCCGCGTACGGCTATCCCTTCGCCCATCTTCGCGCCGCGGCACGAGGCGGCATAGTCGCGTTCGGTGGTGCCGAGACCACTCATGGCGTACGTGGTCAGTGGGTGGACGGTCTTGCCGTTGAAGTCGAGTCCTTCGACAAAGGTCGTCATGATCATCGGTGCCCGCACGTTCCAGATCGGGCTGCCCAGCAGGATCGTGTCGTACTCCTCGATCGAGTCGAGCGGGTTGGCGATGCCGGGCCGGGCGTTCGCGTTCTGCTCCTCGACGTTGCGCCGCACGGTCGGGTCGTAGTCCTCCGGGTACGGGTCGGCCGCTTCGATGCGGTGCACGTCGCAGCCGATCGCTCGGCTGATGTAGCCGGCCACGACCTCGGTGTTGCCGACCGTCAAGCGGCGTCGGCCGCCGTTGAAGTAGTTCTCTCCAGCCCGGGAGAAGTACGCCAGCAGCACTTTGCTGCCCGAGGCCGACGACGACGCCGCGGCGGTGGGCGCCGCGCTCGTGGCCGGTGATGCCGCCGGCGCGGAGCTGGCCGTGGTGTTGTCGGTGCAGGCGCCCAGGACCGTGCCGGACGCGGCCCCGGCGGCGCCGAGCAGGACTCCCCGCAGCACCGCACGACGCGGGTGCTTGTTCATCAGATCCATCATCCGTTCTCCGTTGTCATAGCGACGTGGTCGGCCAGCAGCCGTAAACCCTCCGCCGATGTGCTGCCGGGCTCGGCGCCGTACACGACCAGGGCCTGGTCGTCGTCGGCGGCCGGCGTGAGCACCTCGAAGGTCAGCTCCAGCGGGCCCGCCACGGGGTGGTGCAGGCGTTTGCGGCCGGTCGTGTGGGCGCGTACGTCGTGGCGGGCCCACCGGATCCGGAATTGATCGCTGCGGGTGGACAGCTGCCCGATCAGGCCGGCCAGGTCGTTGTCATGCGGGTGGCGGGCGGCCTGCACGTGCAGCAAGGCCACCGCATCGTCGGCCACCCGTGCCCAGTCGGTCCAGAACTGCCCGGCCCGCGGGTCGAGGAACACGAAGCGGGCCTGGTTAGGCCGGTCGTCATGGTCGTAGAGCGGAGCGAATAGGGCCCGGCCCAGAGCGTTGGCGGCGACCAGATCGGCTCGGCCGTTGAGCACCAGGGCCGGGGCGCCGGTGAGAGCGTCGAGCAGTCGCTGCAGGTTCGGGCGTACCGCCCGGCTCGGCCTCGCACTGCGGCGGCGGCGAACTGCGGGCCCGCAGTTGCGGGCGAGGTCGGCCAGGTGTTCGCGTTCGGTGTCGTCGAGCCGTAGGGCGCGGGCGACGGCGTCCAGGACGCTGTCGGAGGCGCCGGCGAGGTTTCCCCGTTCCAGCCGGGTGTAGTACTCGAGGCTGACTCCGGCCAGGGCGGCGACCTCGGAGCGGCGCAGCCCGGGAACCCGGCGGGAGCCGACCGTGTGCACGCCTGCTTCCTGCGGGCTGATGCGGGCCCGGCGGGAAGTCAGGAAATCGCGGATCTCGCTGCGGTTGTCCACATAATCCACGCTAGAGCGGTAACGGCCGACGAGGGGGTCCCTGTCATTACACCCTTGCGCAGGGCCCCCGTCGTCGCCGGACAAAGTCAGGGCATCGGTGCTTCGACGCCGGTCCCGGCCAGCACCGGTGCCGGGAGCCGCTCGCCGCGGATCGGGATCGCCTTGAGCGCGGCGGTGAAGTCGCGCAACTCATCGGGAGTGAAGGTGACTTCCTCGGCGCCGATGTTCTCCAGCAGGTGCGACGTGCGGGTGGCAGTGGGAATCGGCACGATCCACGGCTTCTGCGCCTGCAACCACGCCAGTGACAGCTGTCCCGGTGTGGCGCCCTTGCGCACCGCCCAGTCGGACAGCAGTTGCACGACCGCCATGTTGGCGGTCATGTTCTCCCGTGAGTGGCGCGGCACGGACGCGCGGAAGTCACCTTCGGCGAAGCGGGTGTACGGGTTGATGGTGCCGGTGGTGAAGCCGTACGCCAACGGCGCCCAACAGACGAATCCGATGCCGAGTTCTTCGCACAACGGCAGAACGCGCTCCTCGGCGCCGCGCCACATGAGGTTGTACTCGTTCTGGATCGCCGTCAGCGGCTGCACCGCGTGCGCGCGGCGGATCGTCTGTAGGCCGGGCTCGGACAGGCCCCAATGGCGGACCTTGCCGGCGGTGATCAGTTCCTTGACCGCGCCGGCCACATCCTCGATCGGCACCTGCGGGTCGACCCGGTGCTGGTACAGCAGGTCGATGTGGTCGGTTCGCAGGCGCTGGAGCATGCCGTCGACGGCCTGCGGAATGTGGTCGGGACGGCTGTTGAGGCCGCCTCGCTCACCGGTCTGCTGATTGACCTCGAAACCGAACTTCGACGAGATGATCACCCGGTCGCGGACCGGTTGCAGGGCCTCACCGAGGATCCGCTCAGACTCCAGCGGGCCGTACACCTCTGCCGTGTCGAACAGGGTCACGCCTTGATCGACCGCCGTGCGCACGATGCGGACCATGTCCGCGCGACTGCTGACCGGCCCGTACAGGTTGCCCGGCATCGTCTGGCAGCCCAGGCCGACACTTGAGACCTCCAGGTCGCCGAGTTTGCGGCGTGCGGCCAGCGTGACCGCCGTGGTCGCGGTGGTCGCGCCGCCGGTGCCAGCAGAGGGCGTGCGCTCGGCTGCAGCGGCCTGATCATCCGAAGTGCAGCCGGCGACCACGGGAATAGCGGCCAGGCCGGCCGCACCGAACAGGAAACGACGGCGGCTGTTGTTGTCAGACATTAAGCACCTTCTCGTTGTCAGCGATACGGGTGTGACTCTCACTCAAATGAGACCCGTATCTCCGGCAACGAGGGAGCCCCTACCAAAAGGGGTAAAAACAGAACCCCTCACAGATGTTTGAAATCCGCTGCAAGCCATTTCTCGCAATTCACAGGAAATTATCAGTCGACGCGGCGGCCGCCGAGCCAGGTGACCATCGCCGGGTCACGGTGGTCGAAGAACAGGCTGGCGCCGGTGTCGAGCGCGGCGATCCGGGCCATCTCGTCGCCGGTGAGCTCGAAGTCGAAGATGTCGAGGTTCTGCGCCATCCGGTCGGGGCGCACCGACTTGGGGATGACCACCACGCCTCGCTCGGTGAGCCAGCGCAGCACGACCTGCGCGACCGACTTACCGTGAGCCGCGCCGATCTCGGTCAGGACCGGGTTGGTGAACAGGTCGTTCCTACCTTCGGCGAACGGGCCCCACGACTCGATCTGCACGTTGTGCTCGCCCATCAGCTTCTGGTAATCGGCGCGCTGGAAGAACGGGTGCGTCTCGATCTGGTTGACCGCCGGGGTGATGTCGTTGTGCTGGATGAGGTCGACGAGCCGGTCGGGGTAGAAGTTGGACACGCCGATCGCCTTGGCCAGGCCCTCGCCGTACAGCTTCTCCATGGCGTGCCAGGAGCTGTAGTAGTCACCGAGCGGCTGGTGGATCAGGTACAGGTCGAGGTACTCGAGTCCGAGCAGCCGCAGTGACTTGTCGAACTCGCGGCGGGCGGTCTGCTCGCCGGTGTGCTGAATCCACATCTTGGTGGTGACGAAGAGTTCCTCGCGCGGGATGCCGCTCTTAGCGATGGCCCGCCCGACGGCTTCCTCGTTGCCATACGACGCGGCGGTGTCGATTGCCCGGTATCCGGCGGCCAGAGCGTCGCTGACGACCTGCTCGGTCTGCTCGCCGGGAACCTGGAACACGCCGAATCCGAGAATCGGCATCTTCACGCCGTTGTTCAAGGTGACTTCGGGAATGCGAACCGACATGATGGGAATTCTCCTCCGGCCTAGCTGCCAGGTGCCGACAACGCCAGGCTAGGCAACATCCGCGGGGTGAGGGGGTCCCTGCCGTTACCCCTTTGAACCGTGCCTGCCTTTCGGGGAACTTTCGTATGACTCTGGTGATCTCAGTTCCGCCATTCGCGAAGCCGCGCTGACGATACGGAGAGAAACGGGATGACGAGCACGACTACGAGACGAAACTTCCTCGCACTGGCCGCCATCGCGGTCAGCAGTGTCAGCGCCGGCGGATGCTCTCTGCTTCAGGACGATGAGTCGGGCCCCTCGGAGATCACCACAAACTTGGACGCCGGCCGGACCCTCATCGCATACCTCTCGGCACCGGAGACCGACGACCCGGACAACATGACCGCCGACGAGGAGAACAGCACCCACGTCGTCGACGGGAAAGTCCTCGGCAACGTCCAATACCTCGCCCAGCTGATCGCAGCCCGGACCGGCGCCACCACCTTCCGCATCGAGACCGCGGAGCAGCTGCCGCGCGACCATCAGACACTCGAGGACCTCGCCTTGCGCTGGCAGGAACAAGGCGTCCTGCCCGACCTCAAGGCGCTGATCCCGAACCTGGGCGACTACGACACGATCTTCATCGGGTACCCGATCTGGTGGTACGACCTGCCCCAGCCCATGTACACCTTCCTGGAGAAACACGAGCTCGGCGGCAAGACGGTCGCGCTGTTCAGCGTCCACGGCGGCAGCCGGCTGTCGGGCACCGACGAGACGATCACTCAGCGGCTCGCCGACTCCACCGTCGTCGGCAACGCGTTCACCATCTCGCGCGACGACATGGACAGCGCTGAGGACGAGGTGAACTCGTGGCTCGACGAGGTCATCACCGCGTGAAGCCGTACAAGCTCATCGTCCTCATCGCCTCCGCCGTCATGGCGCTCACCGCGCTCGCCTGGGTGAACCAGCAGCATGTGCGCGACCTGACACCACAACGCCCGGCCAGAACGGAGGGATTCTGACGATGGGGCGCAGAATCGTGTTCTGGATATTCGCGATCGCGTTCCCGCTGCCCCTCGTCTTCGCCTACGACGCGGTGAACAACGAACCTGTCCCGTTGCGGATCGACCTCTACTTCGGGCTCTTCGCCTACTCGTGGTGGCTGCTGTCGATCATTCTCAGCGTCCGTCCGCCCTGGCTGGAACGGCTCGTCGGCCTGCCGTCGATCTACGGGCTGCACGGCATGCTCGGGGTCCTCGCGCTCGTCGCGGCCCACCTGCACAGCGACAGCGCCTACGCGTCGAATGCCCTCGCCCGTGATCTGGGCAACTGGGCCTTCTACGGCGCGCTGGCCCTGTTGCTCTATTCGTCGTTCTTCATGAGCGGCTGGCTGGTCGACCGGTCGAGGCTCGCGCTCCGGGTCAAGCAGCTTTTCGAGGTTGTCTTCCGGCGTCAGCTGTCGCTGTGGATCCACCGGCTCAACCTGGTGCTCGTGGCCATGATCTGGCTGCACGTGCATCTGCTGGTCCGGGTGAATCAGCATTTCTGGCTGATGATGCTGTTCGACCTGTACACGGTGGCGGCGTTGAGCTATTACGTGTGGAAGAAGTGGATCGCCCGCGACACCTACCTGACGGGAGCCGTCGTCAGCAACGAGCCCCGCGGCGGATCCAGTCGTACTCTGTCGATCGCCCTCGACCGTGAGGCGCAGGCCGTCCGCCCCGGCGACTTTTTCTTCGTCAGTTTCGAGGGTTCCTCTGCGGTGAGCCGGGAATGGCACCCGTTCTCGGTCACCGGCGATGACCGGCACACCGTGACCTTCACGATCAGCCAGCACGGGGACTTCACCCGGCGGCTCGGCAACGTGCAGGCGGGCACCCGGGCGCGCCTGGAAGGTCCCTTCGGGCGGTTCGACTCCATCACCCGCGGCCTGGACAGCGACACCCCGTTGGTCTTCCTGGGTATGGGGGCGGGTGTGGCCCCCCTGCTCAGCCTCACCGCCGCCCACCACACCAGCCGCAACATCCACCTGCTGTGGGCGGTGCGCAAGCCCGAGGACGCTCACTACCGCGACGTGATCGACGGGTACCAAGCGGCCTCAGCCGGCCGTCTTCAGGTCACCACCCGCGTCGGCCGGTTCCGTCGCGAAGACCTCACGAGCGTGGTCTCACCGGAGGCCATCGCCCGGGGCGCCTTCTTCATCGTCGGCCCGAACCCGGCCGTACTGGCCAACCAGCGGTTGCTGCGGCGCATGGGAGTGTCCCCCCGGCGCATCCACCACGAGCGCCTCACCATGTAGCTCAGCCGCCGGTCATCGTCGCGACGTCGATGACGAACCGGTAGCGGACATCGCCGGCGGCGACCCGGTCGTACGCATCGTCGATCTCGTCGGCGCCGATCACCTCGACGTCCGCTCGGATACCCTGCTCGGCGCAGAAGTCGAGCATCTCCTGCGTCTCGGCGATGCCGCCGACCAGGGTCCCGGCGAGCGAGCGTCGGTTGTAGAGCAAGGAGAAGACGTCGAGGGTGATCGGCTTCTTCGGCACGCCCAACATCACCATCGTGCCGTCGAGCGCGACCATGCGGAGGAAGGCGTCGTAGTCGAGCGGGGCCGGCACGGTCGAGACGATCAGGTCGAAGGCGCCGGCGAACTCGGTGAACACCGCAGGGTCGGTGCTCAGGCGGTAGTCGGCGGCGCCCCGCTCGAGGGCGTCGGCCCGCTTGTCCATCGTCAGTTCGAAGACGGTGGTGTGCGCGCCCAGAGCCGCCGAGATTGCCACACCGACGTGCCCGAGCCCGCCGAAGCCGAGGATCGCGACCTTCTTGTCCGGGCCGGCGGCCCAGTGCCGCAGCGGTGAGTAGAGCGTGATGCCGGCGCACAGCAGGGGAGCCGCGTTCGCCAGCGGTATCACGTCGGGGATACGGACGACGTAGCCCTGGTCGACCACGATTTTCTCGCTGTAGCCGCCCAGGGTCTTCTCGCCGTCACGGCCGATCGAGTTGTACGTGCGAACATGATCGTTGCGGCAGTACGGCTCGAGTCCGGCCCGGCAGAACTCGCAAGTGCGGCACGAGTCGACCAAGCAGCCCACGCCGACCCTGTCACCGACCGCGAACCGCGTCACGTCGGAGCCGGTCGCCGATACTGTTCCGGCGATCTCGTGGCCGGGAACAATCGGGTACATCGTCGTGCCGAACTCGCCGCGGGCTCGGCTGACGTCGGTGTGGCAGATGCCGGAGTAGGCGATGTCGATGAGCACGTCGCCCGGGCCCGGATCGCGTCGTTGGATGCGTACGGCGTGGAACTTCTCGGCCGGGCCGCCTGTGGCCCGGCCGTTGACGGTGATCACCGCATCAGCCGATCGACTTGTATTCGAGGTATTCCTCGATGCCGTAGCGCCCGAACTCTCGGCCGATGCCGGACAGTTTGAACCCGCCGTGCGGGGCCCGCGGGTTGATCGGCGATCCGTTGATCCGGATGCGGCCGGCGCGCAGCTTCTTCGCCAGCGATCGGGCGCGGGCCTCGTCGCCGGCCCAGACGGCGCCGGCAAGGCCGTATTCGGTGTCGTTGGCGATCCGCAGCGCATCGTCCTCGTCGTCGAAGGGGATGATGACGACCACCGGGCCGAAGATCTCTTCCCGGGCGATGCGGGTGTCGTTGTCGCCGGAGAACACCGTGGGACGGACGAAGAACCCGCGCTCGAGTCCTTCGGGCGCCTCGGCGCCGCCGGTCAGCAGCCTGGCCCCGTCCTGTAGACCGGAGCGGATGTAATCACGAATGCGCTGCCGCTGAGTCGCGTTCGCCACCGGGCCGAGCGTCGTCGCCGGGTCGTAGGGATCACCCAGAACATAGCTCTCGGCCACCCGGACAGCGATGTCCTCGGCGTCGGCGAGCCGAGCGCGCGGGACCAGCACCCGCGAGAGACCCCCGCAGACCTGACCGGAGTTGCGGAAGGCGTCCTCGATGCCCACTTCGACGGCACGCTCGAGATCAGCGTCGGGAAGGATGACGTTGGCGGACTTGCCACCAAGCTCGAGTGCCACCTTCTTCACCCGCTGCGACGCCAGTTCCATGACCCGGCGCCCGGCGCGAACGGAGCCGGTGAGCGAGACCATATCGACCAGCGGGTGCGTCACGATCGCCTCGCCGACCACCGGGCCGGTGCCGGAGACGAGGTTGAAGACACCGTCCGGCAGGCCGGCGGCCTCGGCCATCTCCGCGAAGATGAACGAGCTCAGCGGCGCGACCTCGGTGCCTTTGAGCACAACGGTGCAGCCCGCGGCCAGTGCCGCACCAGCCTTCATGCAGACCATGCGCATCGGCCCGTTCCAGGGCGTGATCGCGCCGACGACCCCGGCCGCCTCTCGCGCGACGACCGTGTGACCGACCTGTTCCTCCCAGACCACCGACGACAGGCTCTCAGCGATGCCGCGCAGGTCGTCTACTGCAGCGTCCGCCTGAGACACCTGAGCGATGGCGTACGGCTGGCCGATCTCGCTGACGATCGCCCGGGCGATCTCGTCGGCCCGCTCGGCGGTGAAGCCGGCCAGCTTCTCCAGTACGGCGACCCGCTCATCCGTGGAGGTCTGCGACCAAGCCGGGAACGCGGCCGCTGCGGCCCTGGCGGCCGCGTCGACATCGTCTGGGGTGCCGGCAGGGATGGTGGCGACAGGTTCCTCGGACACCGGGTTGATCACTGTCAGGCGTTCGGTCCCGGTAGAGGGAACCCAGGCCCCGTTGATGAATATGCGGTGGCGCTCGATCATCGGAAACCTCCGTGAGGTTCGTAAATGCGAACTATTAATCGCATAGACGATTCCCGCTCACGCTAAAGCGCATCGGGGAACGATGTCAACGGGAGGTTTCCGGGGCGATGCGGCCTTGCTCAGAGCGCCTCACGCGGCGACGTCACATGCTGGGCCCACGCTCCGACATGCTTGAGCAGCAGCTTGCGGAGCCTCGCCTCACGCGGCGCTGCCTCCGCTGTCGGCCCGACCAGTATCGCGACAGCCACCGCCTTGCCGCCGCGGTCACGCACGACGCTGGCCAGCGCCAGCTGGGCGCCGTGGTGCCGGAAGTTCTTGGCCACTCCTGTCTTGACGATCTCGGGGAACTGCGAGAGGAACTCGGAGACCAGCTCGTCGTCCTGCCGGCGCAGATACGCCTGCCGCTCGCCGTCCAGCTGGGCCACCAGCAGCGCCTTGCCTCCGGCGGTGTCGATGAGCCTCCGACGGATGTCGCTGCGCGCGGCGAAGCCGGTCAACGCGTCGGTGCCGGACTCGCCGATGTAGATGAGGTGATCACCTGCCTGCACGCCGAGGAACACCGTCATCCTGGTCTCTTTGTGCAGCGCGTCGAGGTCGGCCTGGGTGACCTGCCCAGCGCGAATGTTGCCGCTGGCCAGAGTCAGGGCGTAGACGGCCGGCCCGAGGTAGAAGCGCTTGTCGACCTCGTAGAGCCAGCCCTTGTCCAACAGGCCCCGAATGAAGCCGTGCACAGAGCTCTTCGGCGCGTCCAAGGCTCGGGCCAGCTCGGCGAAGCCCATGCCCGGGTTGTAGACGACCTCCTCAAGGATCTGCGTCACTCGGCCGATGGTGCGGTGGCCGGTCGCGGCCCTGTCGTCGACGTGCTCGCTCACGGCCACGACCATACCGGATATCAACCCCGAGTTCGTAGCTACGAACCGATGAATCGTGGCGGGCGCTTCTCCACCGACGCGGCGACGCCCTCGGCGAAATCTGCGGTGCCCAGAAGCGTGGCCTGCGCGGCGGCCTCCACGTCCAGTGCCTCCCACACCTCACCGACCAGGCGGCGCCGCAAAGTCGCCCGGATGGCGACCAGCGAGAGCATCGACGACGACGAGATCCGCTCGGCCATCGCGAGGGCGCCGGCGCGGGGATCCTCCGCGACCTCGTCGCACAACCCGATCTCCACCGCCTCCTGCCCGCCGACCGGCCGCCCGGTGTAGAGCAGTTCCGCGGCGCGCTGCTCGCCGATCGCGCGGGCGAGCGTGACTGACAAGGCGAAGCCTTGGTGGAAGCCGAGACGTGCGAAGTTCGCCGTGAGGCGGGCGCGCGGCGCGGCGACGCGGAAGTCGGCCGCCATGGCCAGACCTAGCCCGCCGCCGACGGCCGCGCCTTGCACCGCGGCGACGATCGGTTTGCGTCCGGAGAACATCCGGAACGCCTGGCGGTAGATCCGGCGGATGCCGGCCTCACCCATGCCCCGCAGGTCGGCACCGGCGCAGAAGTTCTTGCCCTGCGAGCAGAGCACCACACACGACACCGCGGCGTCGTGATCGAGGTCCTGCAGCGTGTCGGCGAGTTCGGTCAGCAGATCTTCGTCGAAGAAGTTGTTCGGCGGCCGGCACATCTCCAGCACCGCCACCCGGCCTTTTCCCGAGACGCCGATGTGCTGGGTCATGGCCGGCTCCCAGTGGCCGTCGACTCGGCACGGGCCTGCGCCGCGATCCTGCCTTTGTCGATCTTCCCGGAGTGAGTGGTCGGCAATCGTTCCTGCCGGAGGTTCCATCGGCTGGGAACGGCGAAAGAGGCGAGGCGCGTTCGCAACTCATCGCCCAGTTGCTCTGCGGTTCGACCCGGCTCGACGACAACGACCGCCATAATCTCCTCCCCGAGATCCGCCGAGGGCACGCCGAACACGGCCGACTCGATCACGCCGGGAAGCGCGGCCAGCGCCTGCTCGACGGCGGCGGGCGCGATGTTCTCCCCACCTCGGATGATCATGTCCTTCGCCCTTCCGGTGATCCACAGATAGCCGTCAGCGTCGATATGACCGAGGTCGCCGGTGTGCAACCAGCCAAGGCTGTCGACCGGGCTGTCCTCCATGCCGAAGTAGCCGATCATTTGCGTGGGACTGCGCACGAGGATCTCGTCTCCGTCGGCGATCTTGATTTCGACCAGGGGCAACGGTTTGCCGCAGGTGCCGGGCCGCTCGCGGGTGTCGCGTCCCGAAGCTGCGGTCGCCTGACCGCCGTTCTCGGTCAGTCCCCAGCCGGTCGCGACCCGCGGCTGGACACCGGGCAGGCCGCTGTGCAGCCGGGCGAGGAACTCCGCGTGCACCGGGGCCCCGCCCACGGTGATCGAGCGTAAGGAGCTGAGGTCGCGCTGCAGCCGGTCGGGATGCTCGAGCACCCGCGAGACCATGGTCGGCACAGCGCTCCATCGGGCGATCCGCCATCGTTCGATCAGGCGCAGCGCCTCGCCTGGATCGAATTTCGCGGCCGGCATGACCAGCGTGTCGCCCACGACGATGGCGCGAAGCAGCGTCTGAATGCCACCGATGTGAAACATCGGGCCGGTGTGCAGGCCGGCGTCGCCAGTGTCCTGGACGACTTGGTGCGGCAGCCGCTTCGTGATGTGCAACAGCATCTGCAGACCGGCCAGCAGCGAACGGTGTGAGAGCACCACCGCCTTGGGGTGCCCCTCGGTTCCGGAGGTGAAGACGATCGCGGCAGGCGCGTCCTCGTTGTGGCCGGGGGCGTTCGTCAAGGGCTCGGCCGGCCCGGCGCTCGCGGCGACGTCGCAGCGCCAGGGTGCGGCCGCGGTGCCCGACGGCAGGGCCCGCGCGGCGCGGGAGTCGGCCAGGACGAGGACGGGATCGACCAGATCCAGGCAGCCGGCCAGTTCCTGCGGGCTCCACCAGGCGTTGCCCAGGACCGGCACGGCCCCAAGGCTCACTGTCGCCCAGAAGTTGATGATCCAATCGGGGCTGTTGAATCCTAGGAGCAGGATCCGGTCGCCGCGATCGGCTCCGTGGGCGGCGAGTTCGGCTGCCTTGGCGAGCGCCGCGTGGCGCAGCTGACTGAAGTCGAGCACGGTGTCGCCCTGCACGATGTGCGGGCGCATGCTCCACCGCTCAGCCTGGGCGAGCAGGCCGGCCACGTCGCGCGGTCGATCGGTGTAGGTGCGCAGCGGCACGCCGCGCACCAGCTCGGTGCCGATGGCCTCGCCCCAGAGCCCTCCTTCGGTCACGACCGCTCCTTGCTCGGCAGGACGACGGTGGCCGTGCCTGGCATGCAGTTCTGATCGCGCTGGTTGATCGCGCGAGTCTCCAGGTGCACCACGGCGTCGCCGTCGTCATCGATCTCCTTGCCGGTGACGGTGCCGCCCAGCCGGACGACATCGGAGAGATAGACGTGCGAGCGATATTGCCCGTGGATCGCCTTGACCCGTCCGGTGTCGCCGATCCAGTGGGTGAGCGAATGGATCTGCCAGCACGTGCGCTGGATGCCGACGTCGTAGGCGATCTGCGCGCCCTGAAGCTTCGCGGCGTAGTCGTTGTAGTGCACCGAGTACACCGGCTCGAGGGCATGAGTGTTGGGGTCGCGGAAGGCCCATTTCGGGTGTTTGCGATAGCGGCGCAGCGCCACGCCGTGCGCGGACAGCCGCGGGATCGGGGCCGCGCCCGAGGCGACGTAGGCGATCTCGTCGGTGAGGCCGATCGGGCCTTTGGTGATGGTGTCCAGCTCGTCGCCGATCTGCACGTCCTCCCAATATCGGGGTAGCGCGCCGCGCGGCGTCTCGGCGAGGACATCTTCCTCGACCTGGGCCAGTTGCTCGTCGGTCCACGGATGCGGGAGCTCGATCGTCCGGGAGCTGCGCCGCTTCTGCATCTCACCTCGTTCGAAACGCATCCGGGAGCAGATGAAGCGGGCGACGAGCTCGCCGTCGGAGTTCCAGTACTCCTGCCGTAGGTAGTCTTTGACCCGCCGGCCACCGAACGAGCTGTCGACGGGGTCGTCGAACCCGTCGAACCACACGCGTGCCGTGATCTTGTCGCCGACCCGGATCGGGGCGTGGAAGGTCACGTCGGTCTCGGCGTGGAAGCCGCCTAGTCCTCGCCAGCCCACCTGGACCGAGCCCAGGCAGGCGAAGATGAAGCTCGGTGGGGCGACGATCGTGCCGTACGGCCCGGCGGCGGCATAGGTCTCGTCGGTCCAGAGCGGATTGTCATCTCCGATGCCCTCGGCGAATCGGAGGATGGCCAGCCGCGTCGCGTACTCGTTGTTGACGCAGGCGTCGGTGCGCAGCTCGGTGCCGATGAGATTACGCATGTCGGTCAGCATCTCGTCGGTGAACTTGCCGGCCGCCAGTTCCTTGCCGAAGGTGGCGTCGGAGGGGCTGTCAGTGGTGGTCATGGCTGTCCTTCGCCGAAGGGTCGGGTGTTACCAAGCAGCGTTCAGAAGGGCACGGACATCCCCGGCGTCGGGCACCCGCGCCGCGGCGGTCAGCGCCCAGTCGTCCATGGCATGCGTGCCGGTTTCTTCCAGAGCGGCCGAGGAGATGCCGACGTCGCGGAGCCGGGCCGGCACCTCGAAGACGGTGAGCAGCCGCTCGACCTCGGTGATCACCGCGGACGGGCTCTTGTCGGCCAGGCCGAGGTAGTCGGCCATCGCGGTCAGCCGATCGCCGGTGACCTCCGCGACGAATCTCAGGGCATGCGGCAGCAGCAGAGCCTCGACCACTCCGCTGGGCACCGAGGACCGCGGCCCGGCCGCATGCGAGAGCGCTTGAGCGAGGCCGCCGCCGGTGGCGTCAGTGCCCTGACCGGCGAGGATCGCGGCAAGCATCAATTGCAGGCGCGGCTCTGCGTGGCCCGGCTCTTTCCGGGTACGGGGCAGCCAGGTGACGACCGCACGCAACGCGTGCGCGAGCAGGGCGTCCGCGAGCGGGTCGGCCGTCCGCGAGGCCAGCCCCTCGACCGCCATCGAGAAGACGTTGAGCGCCGCCGACGAGATCAGTTCCGGAGGGGCGGTCGACGCCATCATGGGGTCGAGCATCACGCCCTGGGCACGGGCCTTCGGGTCGAAGAGTGCGAACCGCTCACCGGTCGCCGGGTCACGGACCGCGGCGCCGGCCTTCGCGTACGCGGTCGTCGGAGTGGTGGCCACCACCCACTGCGGCAGCTTCGGCGCGGACAGCCGTGGGCTGATCAGCCTTCCGTCCGTTGCCCGCCGGGTGCACACGTCGCCTACCTCGGACTGCTCGGCCAGGAGGATGGCGGCGGCCCGGGCGGTCACCACCGCTGATCCGCCGCCGACGGCGACGATCGCGTCGGCATCGTGGGCGGCGAGGAAGTCGCGGGCCGCCAGCACGGACGGCACCGGGCTGTGCGCCTGGACGTGGTCGAACTGCCCGGCCAGCCGATCACCCAGCACGTCGTGCAAGCGGGCCAGGGCATGAGCGTGCCCGAGCATCGATTGCCCACACATGACCACGACTCGGTGAACACCGACCCGATCGAATTCACGCGGCAATGCCGCCAAAGCGGCCGTGCCGCAGAAGGTGCGGAAGGCCGGAGTCACGTGCCGGACGTTCAACTCGGTCTCCACGGCGCTCAGAGCTCCACCACGGCGCGGCCGCCGACGCGGCCGGCGTGCAGGTCGTCAACGGCAGTGTTCAGCTGCTCGAGGGTGTACCGGTCGGTGACCAGGGCGGCGGCATCGAACTGTCCACTGCTGCTCCACTCGGTGAAGGTAGTGAAGTCCCGGGCCGGATCACAGCTGCCGCCGACGCAGCCGACCAGGCTCTTCTCACCGTTGAGCAGATCAAAACTGTCCAGCGGAAACGGTGTGCGGGGTATGCCGACCAGGATGTCGGCGCCGCCCCGGATGCCGGCGCCGCGGATCCCTGGCCGGACCGCGGCGAGGCTGATCGGAATGTTCGCGCCTCGTCCCGTGCAGTCCAACGCGACATCGACACCGCAGGTGCCGTCCGCATGCGCGGTGAGCTCGCGGATCGCCGTAACCGGGTCACCGGTCGCCGCGTTGATCACGGCGGTGGCGCCGAATCGGCGCGCCAGCTTCAGCTTGTCGTCGTCGATGTCTACGGCGATGACCGGATCCGCACCCAGGATCGACGCGGCGGCCACGGCACACAGGCCAACACCGCCGGTCCCCCAGACCGCCACGCTCTGCCCCGCTACTACTCCGGCCGTGTTCATCACCGCGCCCGCACCGGTCATCAGCGCGCAGCCGATGACCGCGCCGAGGTCCCGCGACAGGCCCGGCGCCGCCTTCACCACATATTGCTCGTCGACCAGGGCATGCGTGCCCCAGGTGAAGGTGTTGTGGGTCGTCGCGCGCGCGCCGTCGGCCAAGACGACGAAGGTGGGATCCGGCGGACGGCCGAGCAGCGGTGTCCGGGGAATCCAGGTGATCACCACGTCGTCGCCCGGCCTGACGTACGTCACCCGGTCCCCCGCCGCGACGACGACGCCGACCGACTCGTGACCGAGGACCATGGGCGTGCTCCGCCCCGGATCGAAGATCCGGTCGAGTTGGCTGTGGCACACGCCGAATGCCCGCTGCTCCACGACGACCTCGTAGGGCCCGGCTTGAAGGTTCACCTCGTGCAGATCGAGAATTTGCCGGTCCGGGGCGAGGACGGCGATCCGGGCGGGCACTGCCATGGCTTCTGCTCCTTGGGCTCGTCGGCGTCGGCTGCTGGATCGGGCCTCAGACGACGCCGGTCTCGTGCAGCTTCGCGATCTCGCCCGGGCTCAGGCCGAGCTCGTCCCGCAGTACCTCATCGGTGTGCTCACCGAGGTGGCCGGCCCGAGCCGGTTCGACCATCGGCGAATCCGAGAGGAACAACGGACTGCCGAGCGTGGTGAACGTGCCCCGATCGTCAGTGACCTCCCGCAACACACCACGGGCCCGAACGTGCGGATCGTCCAGCAGCTCGGGCAGAGTCACGACAGGGGCGTACGGGATCCTGACGCCCTTGAGCACCGCCTCGAGCTCGGCCTTGGTCAGACCCCGCGTCCAGGCTGCGACCAGCTCATCGACCTCATCCATGTGTTCGCAGCGCCCCGCCATCCTCGCCAGCCGCGGATCTGCGGTGGCTGGATCGCCCATCAGGTCGCACAGCCGCTGCCAGTGCGCGTCGGTAGGACAGAGGATCGTGATCCAGCCGTCGAGCGTGGGGTAGGCGTTGTAGGGCGCCACTGACATGCCGCCATGCCGGTTGCCGGTCCGTTCCCGGCTGACCGTTCCTGGACTGAGCAGACCGGCGATGTTGGAGGTGAGCGATGGCAGGATCGCGTCCTGCAGTGAGACCTCGACGTGCTGGCCGCGGCCGGTACGGGTGCGCTGGAGAAGCGCCGCGAGGACACCGGCGATCAGGTGGGTGCCGGCCAGGAAGTCGACCACGGAGGGCCCGGTACGCACGGGCGGGCCGTCCTCGAAACCGGTCGTACTCATGATCGCGGTCCGGGCCTGGATCGTCAGATCCATCGCCGGCTCCCCGGCGTAGGGGCCGAACGAACCGAAACCGGTGCCCGAGGCCATGACCAGTTGCGGGTTTATCGCACTGAGCTGCTCGTACCCCAGCCCGAATCGCTCCATGGCACCGGGCGAGAGGTTCTGGACCAGCACGTCGGCCCCGCGGACCAGTTTGCGGAGCACCTCCTGACCCTCCGGGGCCTTCAGATCCAGCCGCATCGTGCGCTTGCCGGAGTTGAGGAATCGGAACTGCAACGGCTCCCCGTCCTCGTCCAGCGTGGGCAGCCGGCGGTACGGATCCCCCTCCGGCGACTCGATCTTGATGACGTCGGCGCCGAGCCGCGCCATCAACATGCTGCAGTACGGCGCGAAGTAGAACTGGCCGAGGCAGATCACCTTCATACCTTCGAGGGCGGTCACGTCAGCCTCCATCGTCGTCGCGGCGTTCGCCGAGCTGCCGAGTTCGGTATTATGAACTTCAGTACGCATTTACAACCGCAACATTAGGTTGGCGTCGCCGCACCTGTCAACGTCTGCGGTGACCGTTGACAGCTCACGGCGGAAGAACCTACGTTCGTTTCGCAAACGTTTCGTATATAGAGCCGTTGGTTTGTATATAAGAACCAGGCCGGAACGTTGCTCCTCACCGGCGAAGGGAAAGCCACACATGAGGGTGGGATTCATCGGTCTCGGCACCATGGGCACGGGCATGGCGCTGAATCTTCGGAAAGCCGGCCACGACCTGGTCGTCCACGACCTTGATCGGGCCCGCGCCGAACCGCACGAACAAGCCGGAGCCGAGTGGGCCGGCACGATCGCCGAGGTGGGCGCCGCATCCGATGTGGTCTTCACGTCCCTGCCCGGGCCGGCCGAGATGCGCGCCACCGGCTGCGGAGAGGGTGGACTGATCGGCAGCATGCGCCCGGGCACCGCCTGGTTCGACCTGACGACGAACTCGCCCACCGTGGTGCGCGAGGTTCACGCCGAGTTCGTCAAGGCCGGCGTGGAGTTGTTCGACGCGCCGGTCAGCGGCGGCCCGAAAGGGGCGGCGACCGGCAAGCTAGCGATCTACGTCGGCGGCAGCCCCACCGCGTTCGAGCAGTACACAGAGCTCCTAGACGCCATCGGCGACAAGGTGCTCTACGTCGGCGACATCGGCGCCGGCAACACCGCGAAGCTGGTGCACAACTGCGCCAGCATCACGATCCGTGCGGCCATCGCCGAGGTGTTCACCCTCGGCGTCAAGGCCGGCGTCGAGCCCGCCGCGCTCTGGCATGCCATGCGGCAGGGCGCGATCGGCCGCGCCCGGACCTTCGACCGGATCGGCGACCGATACCTGCAGGCCCAGTTCGAACCGCCGTCGTTCGCGCTGGCCCTGGCCAACAAGGACCTTCAGCTCGCGCTGGGGCTCGCCGAGCAGCTCGAGGTTCCGATGCGCTGCGCCGAGGTCGTCGCCGGCGACTTCCAGGAGGCGCTGGACCGAGGCTGGGGCGGGCGGGACTCGCAGTCGCCGATGGCGTTGCAGAACGAGCGCGCGGCCGTGACGGTCAAGCTCTCCGCTGCGGAAGTCCAGGACGTCCTCGACCGGGGCTGACCCGGTTCATCAAGGAGATCACATGAATGCGAACGAGATTGCCACCAGCAGGGAAACCGGTCGCCGGATCCTCGGCGAGCTGATGGGCGAAGAGTACATCGCGAAGAAGGACCAGTCCCGCAACGGGTTCAACGACGCCCTGCAGGATTACTCGGAGGAGGTCTGCTTCGGCCGGATCTGGGCGCGCGAGGGCCTCGACCGTAAGCAGCGCAGCATCATCAACATCGCCATGCTGACCGCGTTGAACCGGCCGGCGCAGCTGGCGCATCACGTCGAAGGCGCGATGACCAACGGGTGCACGGTCGAGGAGATCAAGGAGATCCTGCTGCAGGCTGCCGTCTACTGCGGCCTGCCGGCCGCCGGCGAGGCGTTCCGTGTCGCCGAAGGCGTCCTGCGCTCGCACGGCCACCTCGACTGAGCCTCGCCGGCGGGGGTGATACCGGGGCGGTTACGACTCCCATCGATCGGGCGGCCCGGGCCGCTGCACCAGCCGGCCGGCAGCCGTCAGACGCACCAGATGAGCGTAGGTCTCCGCGAGCGCCGAGCGCAGCGACCGCGAGGTGAAGTCGCTGAAGGCCCGCGCCCAGGTCACCGCCTGAGCCACCTCCCAAACGGTGCCGCACCCCTGCCGCACCGCGAGCTCGATCTCGGCCAGCCGCGCGCTGTGATGAGCGCTGATCGTGTCCAGCCGATCGGTGAGCCGGTCGAACGGCCACTCGTGGCCAGGCAGCACCGTGACCGTCTCAGGAAGGTGGCGCAGGCGGTCCAGGGAGGACAGGAAATCTCGCAGCGGGTCGGACTCGGAGCCGGGCCGCTTGGCGACGTTCGGCGTGACCTTCGGCAGGACGTGGTCACCGGTGAGGAGCAGATCCCGCTCCGTTTCATGGAAGCAGACAGAACCGGGAGTGTGGCCGGGCGTGTGCACTGTTATCAGGCGGCCCTTCGTGCCGGGCACCGCGGCACCGTCGGCCAGCATGATGTCCGGCTCAGCGGAGGGCAGGACGGCGTCCAGCCGGGTCAATTCCTCGTGCAGATCGGCCATGGTTCCGGCGGGCACCCCACAGTCCCTCAGCCAGTGACCGATTGCCGCCACTCGCTCGCGGCGCTCGGCTTCATCGACCCGGATCTGGGAACGCTCGCCCGGGTGGGCGCCGATCCAGGCGCCGGTGCTCTCACGGATCCGTGGGGCCAGCCCGTAGTGGTCGGGGTGGGCATGCGTGGCGACCACGCCGATCACCTCGTCCAAGCTGCCACCGGCACGGGTCAGGCCCTGGCAGAAGGCATCCCACGCGGCGTCGGAGTCCCATCCGAGGTCGACCACGACGAGGCCTGCCGGGTACCGCAGCACATAAGAGAACGAGTAGGCAAGCGGGCTGGGGAAGGGTATCGCCGACGCCCAGACACCGTTGCGCACCGCGAAACCCTCGATCTGCCGTGACGGTCGCTCAGCGGAACTCATCGGCCCTCCATCCTCGGCCGAAGCCGTTGACACTCCGAACACACCAGTGGAAGCATATCGTTATAGCGATCAGTAGTTCGCTTTTATGAACCGACGGAAGGTCTGGTCGACTGCGATGTCCCGGTTCCCTTTGTCCCTGCCGTTCGGTCAGGGTGACGCCCCCCTCGGCATGCTCATCGACGGGGAGTGGACGACACCGGCGTCCGTCATTCCCGTGTTCGACCCCGCCACGGGCGTCGCCATCGCCTCGGTGGCCGACGGAGACGCCAAGTCCGTCGACGCGGCGGTCGGGGCCGCCCGGCAGTCCTTTGACGAAGGACGGTGGCGATCCCTGTCCGGCACCGATCGCGGAGCCGTCCTCTGGCGTGCCGGTGACCTCATGCGCGAGCGCGCCGACGACCTCGCCCGGCTCGAGAGCCTCGACCTCGGCCTGCCGGTCGGACAAGCCAGGAACATGGTCCTCGAGGCGGCCGCACAGTTCCGGTACTACGCCGGCTGGGCCGATAAGATTCACGGCCGCACGATCGACCTCGGCCCAGCCGATCGCCGGGTGCAGGGCTATACGTTGCGAGAGCCGGTCGGCGTCGCCGGGCTCATCACCCCGTGGAACGCGCCATTGAGCATGGCCGCCAAGAAGCTCGCGCCGGCCCTGGCGGCCGGCTGCTCGTGTGTGCTCAAGCCGGCCGAGGAGACGCCACTGACCTCGTTGTGGCTCGGGCAACTCCTTCTCGAGGCCGGCGTCCCGGCCGGCGTCGTCAACGTCGTCACCGGCACGGGTGAGCGGGCCGGCGCCGCCTTGTCGGAGCACGCGGACGTGGACGCGATCTCGTTCACGGGGTCGACGGAGGTGGGCCGCCTCATCGTGCACGCCGCCACCGGCAACATGAAAAAGCTGACGCTCGAGCTCGGCGGCAAGTCGCCCGTTGTCGTGTTCGGCGACGCCGACCTGAAGGCTGCGATCCCCGGAGCGGCGTCGGCGGTCTTCTGGAATTCCGGTCAGGTCTGCGCAGCCGGCACGCGGTTGTTCGTGCACGAGTCGGTGTACGAAGAGGTGGTGGAGGGTGTGGCGGACTACGGCCGCGCGATGCGGCTGGGTCCCGGGTCGGATCCCGACGCCGACCTCGGCCCGCTGATCTCGCAGAAGCAGCTCGACCGAGTGTCCGGCTACGTCGGACAGGGCGTCAACGACGGCGCCCGAGTCGTCAGTGGCGGCTCGCGCGTCGGCGAGCGGGGCTATTTCTTCGAGCCGACGGTGCTGGTGGACGTCGACCAGTCCATGACAGTCATGCGCGAGGAGATCTTCGGCCCGGTGCTGGGCGTCATGTCCTTCTCCGACACCGACCAGGCCGTCGAGCTGGCCAACGACAGCTCGTACGGCCTGGCCTCCAGCATCTGGACACGCGACGGCGCCTTGGCGCACTCGGTGGCTCGGCGGCTGCGGGCCGGGCGGGTAGGCATCAACGTGCATCGCGCCGGCGGGGCGTACATGCCCGCGGGGGGCTACCGCCAGTCGGGCTGGGGCCGTGAGAGCGGTCCCGAGGCCTTGGAGAACTATCTCGAGACCAAGTCCGTCGTGTCGCAGCTGGATTGAACCCCGCCACGGCAAAGGCGTGCCGTGGCTGCCATGCCCACCTTGCCAACGGATCCTCCGGATCGTGGTGGTCCGACGTCCGCGAGTCGGGTCACGAGGTTAAGCGCAAATGCCATGCGTGTGACAGATCCTGCCCAAGAGGGGTTTAGACAGGGACCCCTTGGCGAGGCCCGGATGCGTTGACAACACGGGTGAGTCATGCGTGCGCCTTCACCGGGAAGTTCCGCGGCCGGCCCTGGAAGACTGATGTCTATGGCACACGAGACGCAGGGTGGAAACGGCGGCACCGAGCTGGGCCGGTTCCTGCGTGCCCGCCGTGCGCAAGTGACTCCTGAGCATGCGGGCATCGGAGTCGGTCCCGGCTGGCGCCGCACTCCGGGGTTGCGCCGCGAGGAGCTGGCGGCTCTGGCCGGGGTGAGCGTGGACTACTACATCCGGCTGGAACGCGGCAAGGAGCATCGGCCCAGTCCGGCCGTCATCGACGCGCTGGCCGCCGCCCTGGGTCTTGACGCGCACGAGCGCCGGCATCTCTTCGATATCGCCATGCAGTCATTCAGCGCGACGCCCACGTCGATGGTCCAGCCCGACCGACACCGGACCGCACTGGGCACCGATCTCTTGCTTGAACGTCTTCGGCCGTATCCGGCACGGGTGCTCAGCCGAACCCTCGACCTGCTCGCTTGCAATCCCGGCGGTCTGCGGACACTGCCCGGTATCGAAGAATGGCCGGCCGAGCGACGCAACGTCGCACGCTACATGTTTCTGCATCCAGCGGCCCGCGATCTGTTCCGCGACTGGAATACGTTGGCTAGCGGCTGCGTGGCTCGGCTGCGCGCCGTCGGCGGCCGCGAGCCGCACGCCCCGGACGTCGCCGAATTGGTCGCCGAGCTGGCTGACGCCAGCTCGGATTTCGCTTGGCTGTGGGACCGGTACGAAGTGCGTCCCTTCACCGGGACGACCAAGGTCCTCAATCACCCCCGGGTCGGCACCATCTCCCTGCGGATCCAGGCCATGCAGGTCGAGGGCACCGTTGGTCACCGGCTCGTGACCTACTTCGCCGAACCCGGTACACCCGACCACGACGCCTTGGTTCTACTGGATCGATAGCGCCCGCCGCCGTACCGATTTCATCGGCGAGACGGCTTCCAAAGGGGTACTGGCAAAACCCCTTTCCACCGAACGAGTTCGTTGTCGACGTCGGCGGCTGCCCAGATGGGGGACCTGGAATTACCCGGAACTTGACTGCCGGGTAACTGCGGGCCTCCCTGGCGATCGAGCGTTCCCCTAGCGTCGTGCTTTAACGCGGTCCCGCAGGTCCGTCACTTGCGTATCCCCAGCTCGATTTCGAAACCCGGTCGGGAATCCCTCCAGCCGGGGCGTCGAGCCGATTACGTGGCCTGCCCATCGACGAGCCACTGAATCAACGGATGGACCAGCAGCCGACGTTAAGACTCAGCTTTCCTGAGGCCCGTTTCGAAACGGAGACAATAATGAATCGTCGTGGTTTCTTGAAACTCAACGCCGGGGTAGGTGCGGCGGCAACTCTCGCGGCATGCGGCAGCTCGGGGCCGTCCGGCGGAAGCGACAGCGGCGGCAACGGCGACGCCGCGGCGTCGTACTGGGGGCTGAGCGGCCAGCCCAGCGAGCCGATTCGGCGCGCGGCCGTCGACCGCTTCAACAAAGCCAACCCGGACACGCAGATCGCGGGCACCTACTTCCAGAACGACGCGTACAAGCAGAAGATCAAGACCGCCATGGGGGCCGGCGAGGGACCGACGCTGGTCTTCGGCTGGGGCGGGGGCGGCCTCAAGACGTACGTCGAGGCCGGCCAGGTCGAGGACCTGACCGATTGGCTCGGACAGAACGCCGCGGTCAAGGACAAGATCATTCCAGCGTCGTTCGGCGCCGCAACGGTAAACGGCAAGATCTACGCCATGCCGGTCGAAAGCACGACGCCGATCGTCCTCTTCTACAACAAGAAGGTTTTCGAGCAGGTCGGCGTTCAGCCTCCGCAGACATACGGCGACATCCTCGATCTGGTGCCGAAGTTCAACGCCAAGGGCATCGCGCCATTCTCGCTGGGCGGTCAGTCTCGCTGGACCAACATGATGTGGCTCGAGTTCCTGCTCGACCGCACGGCCGGATCGGACGTGTTCAACAGGGTCTTCGCCGGTGAGAAGGACGCCTGGTCGGACCCCGCCGTGATCGACATGCTTACCAAGATCCAGGATCTGGTGAAGGCGAACGGCTTCCAGAAGGGCTTCTCGTCGACCACGGCCGACTCGAACGCCGACCAGGCCCTGCTCTACACCGGCAAGGCCGCGATGATGGTGCACGGCTCCTGGTCGTACGGCATCCAGAAGGCCAACGGCGGCAACTTCGTCAAGGACGGCGGCCTGGGCTGGATGAACTTCCCGCCGGTCGACGGCGGCAAGGGCGACCCGAGTAATGCCGTTGGCAACCCCGGCCAGTACCTGTCGATCTCTTCGAAAGCCACAGCCGCACAGAAGGATCTCGCCAAGAAATATCTTTCCACCACCTTGGTCGAAGACGACGAGGCCAAGGGCTGGGTGGGTGCGGGCTACGTTCCGGTCCTCAAGGCGAGCGAGGCGCAGATCGCGTCCTCACCGAACGCCGACTTCCTCGGGTTCGTCCGCAACACAGCGGTGAACGCCAAGGTCTTCGCCCAGTCGTGGGACCAGGCGCTGAGCCCGACCGCCGCCGAGACCCTGCTGGACAACATCGCGAAGCTGTTCCAGCTCCAGGTCAGCCCGCAGCAGTGGGTGGACGCCATGAACGGAGTCATCGGTAAATGACGACGCTCGCTCCGCCTGTCACCCATCGGGAAGAGCCGACCAGGCGGAGCGGCTCCGTCACCTGGATGGCGCTGCCCGCGTTCGTGTGGTTCCTGCTTTTCGGCATCATGCCGCTGTTCGGAGTGCTCTTCCTGAGCTTCACCACCTGGAACGGCATCGGCGACATTCAGCCCACCGGGTTCGACAGTTGGCGGGCCACGCTCACCGACCCGGGCCTGCCGCACGCGCTGTGGGTGACGTTCCTGATCATGGCATTGTCGTGGGCCGTGCAGACCCCGATATCCATCCTCATCGGAACGCTTCTGGCCACCAGCAAGCGCTACCGCGAGTTTCTCGCGGTGTTGTTCTTCATCCCGCTGCTGCTGTCCTCGGCCGCCATCGCCATCACCTACAAGGCATTGCTCGATCCCAACTTCGGGCTCAGCGCCGGCCTGGGCATCCCGTGGCTTGCCCAGGACTGGCTCGGAGATTCGACCCTCGCCATGGCCGTCGTGATCTTCATCGTGTCCTGGCAGTTCATCCCGTTCCACACGCTGATCTACCAAGGCGCGGTCCGGCAGATCCCGACCAGCATGTACGAGGCGTCGCAGATCGACGGCGCCGGCCGGGTGCGGCAGTTCTTCTCCATCACGCTGCCCCAGCTCAAGTACACGATCATCACGTCCTCGACGCTGATGGTGGTCGGCTCGCTGACGTTCTTCGACCTGATCTACGTGCTCACCGGCGGCGGCCCCGGCGACTCGACCCGCGCCCTGGCCCTGGAGATGTACCAGAAGGGCTTCCAGGCCAACCTGATGGGCCCGGCCAGCGCCATCGCCGTCATCCTGGTCCTCGTCGGACTCGCCCTGTCTCTGCTCTTCCGCCGCCTCGGCGGCCGCGCCGACGAGAGCCAGCTGGAAGGAGTCTGAGGTGACAACAGTGACTGAACGGGCCCCTACAGCGGCGGACACCCCTGGCCCCCGTGCCGCCAAACGGTGGAAGGTGAAGCACTACAACTGGCTCGGCGGTGGCCTCGGTTGGGTCTGGCTGTTCGTCGTGATGCTGCCGATCTACTGGATCGTCATCACCAGCTTCAAGACCCAGGACACGTACTTCATCACCAACCCCCTGGCCCCGCCGACCGACCTCACGTTCGAGAACTACAAGTCGGTCATCGAGGCGGACTTCGTCCGCTACTTCCTCAACAGCGTCATCGTCACCATCGGCGCCGTCGTCCCGGCCGTCGTCATCAGCTTCATGGCCGGCTACGCGATCGTCCGCGGCGCCGGCAACCGGGCCCTCAAGGCCATGAACTGGGTCTTCCTGACCGGTCTGGCCATCCCGCTGCAGGCGGTGATCATCCCGGTCTACCTGATCATCATCAAGCTCAAGATGTACGACACCCTGGCCGCGATCATCCTGCCGTCGATCGCGTTCGCCATCCCGCTGTCGGTGCTGGTGCTGTCGAACTTCATCCGTGACGTCCCGAAGGAGCTCTTCGAGTCGATGCGCATGGACGGCGCCAGCGAATGGGGCACCATGTGGCGCCTCGCGTTCCCACTGACCCGGCCCGCCCTGGTCACCGTGACGATCTACAACGCGTTGATCGTCTGGAACGGCTTCCTGCTCCCGTTGGTGCTCACCCAGAGCCCCGACCAGCGCACCATCCCCCTCGCCCTGGCCACCTTCCAAGGCCAGTTCGGCATCAACGTCCCGGCCATCGCCGCCTCCGTGACGCTGACGACGCTACCGATCGTCATCCTCTACGCCGTCGGCCGCCGCCAACTCCTCAGCGGCCTCACCGCCGGATTCGGCAGATGACCGGGACCTCCGATCGCGTCACCCCCAACGGAAAGGAAAGATGGTGAAAGCACCCCTACGTTCGTTGTTGTGCGCGGGCGTCGTCATCGGCCTCTTGGCCGGCTGCGCCTCCGTCGCACAGACCACCAGTTCAGCCTCGGAACAAGGCATGTCACTCATCAAACCCGTCCCCCACTCCGACCCGGATGTCGTGCGCGTTTCCACTGGCGCCGTACGCGGATCGACGGAGGCCGGGGTGCAGAGCTTCAAAGGAATCCCCTACGCCGCGCCACCGGTAGGCCCCAACCGCTGGCGCCCCACGAAGCCCGCCGTTCCGTGGACCGGTGAGCGCGACGGCACCCGGTTCGGCGCGGACTGCGCACAAGCCGGCTGGGGCACGCCCCCGCCACAGGGCTCCTCGGAGGATTGCCTGTTCGCCAACGTATGGCGCCCCGAGGGAGCCAAGGCCGGCGCCAAACTGCCGGTGATGGTCTGGATCCACGGCGGCGGTTTCGTCGCCGGCAGCGGCGCGCAACCGACCTACTCGGGCGAACAGTTCGCGCGGCAGGGCGTCGTGCTGGTCACCATCAATTACCGGCTCGGCCGGTTCGGCTTCTTCGCCTTTCCCGGTCTCACCGCCGAGCAGCCCGGCAAGGTCGTGGGCAACTACGCCTACCTCGACCAGATCGCCGCGCTGCAATGGGTACGCCACAACATCAGCGCATTCGGCGGGAACGCCGGCAACGTCACCATCTTCGGCGAGTCGGCCGGCGGCGTCTCGGTGCACACTCACCTGACCTCGCCGCTGTCACGCGGAGTCTTCGACAAGGCCATCATCGAGTCCGGCGGCGGGCGCGACGGCGTACTGACCGGACGGCCGCTGCGTGCCGACGGGGCCGATCCGTACTACCCGGTGTCCGCCGAGACGATCGGTGTCAACTTCGCCAGGCGGTACGGCATCGAAGGTACCGGCGCCGCCGCGCTGGCCCAGCTTCGGGCGCTCACCACGGCTCAGGTGGTCGACGGCGGGCAGGAGAGCGACGGCCCGGGCGGGCCACCGACCTACCCGGGACCGATCCTCGACGGCAAGCTCGTGGTCGAAACCGCGGAAAGCGCCTACCGCGCCGGCCGGCAGAAGCGAGCGCCGGTGATGATCGGAACGAACAGCGCCGATTTCATCGGCTTCGTCTCCGCCGCCAGTAAGGACGAGCTGTTCGCGCAGTTCGGAGCGAACGCGGCGCGGGCCCGAGCCGTCTACGACCCCGACGGCACCGCTCCCCTGCAGCAGGTGCTGCGGATGGTCGGGATCGACCGCGCACAAGCTGAGCCGGCACGGTTCACCGCCGACGCCGTCGCCCGGACCGGCGTGCCGACGTACCTCTACCGCTTCTCGTATGTGCCGACCGCGCGTCGCGCGGACTGGGTCGACGGTGTTCCCCACGCTGCGGAGATCCCCTTCGTCTTCGACACGCTCGCGGCGGGCGGCGCCCAGCCCTCGGCGGAGGACAGTGCGGTGGCGCGCACCACCAACACCTATTGGGCCAATTTCGCGCGCACCGGAAATCCGAACGGCGCCACGGTGCCGACCTGGCCTCGGCACCTCCCCCACCGGGATTGGATCACCGATTTCACCCCGGCCGGCACAGTGGTCGCGGGCCCCGATCCCCGCAAGGCACGGCTGGACGTGACCGAGGCCGCCGGCGGCTTGCCCCGGCCTAACTGATGTCTCCCGGCCACCGCGAGCTCGGTACTCGCGGTGGCCGGGCACGGTCGCAGTTCGATAGAGTGTCGTGCGGTCCCATCAGTGACCAGGAGTCAACCGGTAGACCAGGCCGGCCTGGTCATCGGTGACGTAGATCGACGCGTCCGGGCCGGGGACCGCGTCCACGCTACGACCCCACCGGGTGCCGTTGGCATCCTGAAAACCCGTGACCACCGCCCGGGACTGCGTCAGAGTCCTCGTGCCCGCGTCCCAGGCGCTGTAGGCGACGTACGGCTCCCGCGGCGGCTGACGGTTCCACGATCCGTGTGCAGTGATCAGCGCGCCGTTCGCCAACGATTGCGGAAGGCCGGACCCCTGAGTGAAGACGAAACCGATGGGGGCGCTGTGGGCCGGCAGTCCGAGCTGGGTCCGTTCGACGGCGGAGCAGTCGAGTGCCTCGCCGTCCGGGTTGTTGGCGGGGTGGTTCACATAGCCCAGGTCGGTGAGATCGTCGTTGCCGCGGGTGTCCGGCAGGCAGTACGGCCAGCCCAGCTCCGTACCCGGGGTGATGCGGGAAACCTGGTCAACGGGGTTGTCGTTGATGTAGTCGCGGACCGCTGCGCCGTACTGTCCGCCCGCGTCGCGATAGGGATAGGGCTGGTTGTCGGCCTGGTTGATCGCGGAGAACAGGGTGCCGTCGGGGGCGTACGACAGTCCTTCGCCGTTGCGCACCCCAGTCGCGATGGTCCGGTTGCCGGAGCCGTCGAGCCCGATCTGAGCGATCGTCGCCCGCTCAGGCGTGGAGGTGCGATCGACCGTGTCGCTGTTGGTCGCCGACCCGATGTTGTAGACCACCTGCCCGTCGCGCACCGCCACCATCTTGGCGCCGTGTCCCCCACCCGGCAGGCCGTCGAGGATCACCCTCCGGTTGGACACCGTCCCACCGGTGTAGTTCCAGGCCACGAGGCGGGTCTCTTCGCCGGCGACCAGGACGTCCCGGTCGTTCTGCTTGGTGAAGGCGACCCCTTGTGGGTTCTCGAGGCGGTCGAGCAGCGTCGTCACCGCCGGGCCGCGCCCACCGGACCGCGGCGTCAGCAGAAGCAATGACCCGCCCTCGCCCGTCGAGACCACGAGCCGGCCGTCCGGCGCCCAGACCGCCAACCGTGCGCTCGGCACGTTCGCCCAGACCTCGGCCGTCCAGCCCGCCGGCAGGTTCAGCGACCGGTCCGCGGCCGCACCGGCATCGACGCCACCGGCCACCGTCAGCGCCACCGGCGACAGGGCGTCACTTCCCATCCACGACGGCAGCGCCGAGGCGACAGGCGCCGGAGACGCAGCGCCGTCGTCATCAGCCGTGCATGCGCCCAGCGCCAGCACCAACACCCAGGGCAGCATCAGCGCCGCAGCTTTCTTGTTGACCATGACAGCGACCGTAGGCAGCGGCGCCGCAGCGCAGGGAGTCCCTGCCGAAACCCCTCTGGCGGGAGACACGCTCCTCTCGGCCTCCGCTGCCTCAGCATTTTCGGCGGGTTTTCGTGACCGTCTGATCATCTTTGGCCGGCCTTCGCGGAAAGTCGCGTCGCACAGGGCTCGCGCCGTCCCACTTGGCGTCGGCTGCAGCTCTCCTACGCACCTTGGCACCCGCGACGGCCTCGAAGTATCCGTGATCATCGTCGTCAAGGAAGGAACACAAGTGTCCGACGAAGACACCGCCATCGCTGGTCGGCGCCGCTTTCTGGTCGGAGCCGCCAGTCTGGCCGCCACCCCGCTGGCGGCCGGCGTGCTGACCGCACAGCCCGCGCAAGCAGGTAGCTCACACTCAGGCTCCGGGCCGGTCGCCAAGGAGGTCTCACTGGCCGGGCGCCGCCGGCTCGGCCGGCTGAAGGTCTCCGCGGTCGGCTTGGGCACTCAGACCATGCCGGGCACCCTCTACGGACCGGTCACCAGCCGGGCGGACCAGGTCAACCTCATCAGGACGGCTCTGGATCAGGGGGTGACCCTCTTCGACACCGCTGAAGCTTACGGACCGTTCGAGGCCGAACGCATCCTCGGCGACGGCCTGCGCGGTCGCCGCGACCGGGCGGTGATCGCGACCAAGTTCGGCTGGGACATCGCCCCGGAGACCGGCCAGATGGTCGGCGGCCTCAACAGCCGCCCCGATCACATCCGCCGCGCGGTCGACGGCATGCTGCGCCGCCTGCGCACCGACCGCATCGACCTGCTCTACCAACACCGCGTCGACCCCACGGTCCCCATCGAGGACGTGGCCGGCGTCATCAAGGAGCTCATGGCGAACGGCAAGGTCCTGCACTGGGGTCTGTCCGAGCCCGGCCCGCAGACCGTCCGGCGCGCCCACGCGGTGCAGCCGCTCACCGCCATCCAGAACGAGTACTCCGTGCTGTGGCGCGGACCCGAGGAACAGATCCTGCCGCTGTGCGAAGAGCTCGGCATCGGGTTCGTCTGCTTCACTCCGCTCGGGGCAGGCTTCACCACCGGTGAGATCAACCCGTACACCCGGTTCGCTCAGGGCGACTTCCGCGCCGGCGTGCCGCGCAACGCGACCGAGAACATGACCGCCAACATGCCGCTTGTCCAGCTGTTGCAGGACTGGGCAGTCCGCAAGGGCGCTACACCCGCGCAGATCTCCCTCGCCTGGCTGCTGGCCCAGAAACCGTGGATCGTGCCGATCCCCAGCGCCACCCGGCTTCCGCACCTGATCGAGAACATCGGCGCCGAGGAAGTCGCCTTCACCCGCGACGAGCTGCAGGAGCTCAACGCGGCCGTGCGCGGCTTCACCACCCAGGGCCTGCGACTGGCTCAAGGCATCCTCAACCTCAGCGGAGTGGAGGCGCCGCCGAAGTAGGAGCGTATCGCGCCTTGCCGTCAGCCTGGCTGCCCCATCCTGTGGGCGGCCAGGCTGACGGAGCACCGCGGAAAGGGGTTTTGACAGCACCT
This sequence comes from Actinoplanes sp. CA-131856, assembly GCF_050956135.1. Taxonomy (GTDB): domain Bacteria; phylum Actinomycetota; class Actinomycetes; order Mycobacteriales; family Micromonosporaceae; genus Actinoplanes. The sequence goes on from NZ_CP191849.1 coordinate 7,847,719, forward strand.
CCCAGAACCACGGGCAGTACTCGTAGCGTGAAGGCGTGCACAGCCGAGGGATCAACGCCGGCTGCATCATCACCGTTCTGGTCTAAGGAGCACCATGAGCACCACACCGACCACCAGCCGCACCGCTGTCATCACCGGCGCGTCCTCCGGCATCGGCGAAGCGACTGCCCGGGCCCTGCACGCCGACGGCTATCAGGTGGCGCTGCTCGCCCGCCGAGTGGACCGCATCGAAGCCCTGGCCGCCGAGCTGGGCGCCGGCGCCCTCGCCATCGAGGCCGACGTCACCGACCGCGACGCCCTGGTCGCCGCCGCCGAACGCGTCCAGAAGGAGCTCGGCGGCGCCGACGTCCTCGTCAACAATGCCGGCATCATGCTCCTCGGCCCGTTCTCCTCCGAACAGCACGACGACTATCGCCGGATGATCGAGGCGAACCTCCTCGGCGCCATCACCACCACAGAGGTGTTCCTGGACCAGATCCGCGACGGTGGCGGCGACGTCGTCAACATCTCCTCGGTCGCCGGGCGCACCGCCCGCGCCGGCAACGGCGTCTACGCCGCCACGAAGTGGGGCCTCAACGGCTGGTCCGAGTCCCTGCGCCAGGAGGTCTTGCCCGAGGTCCGTGTCACCCTCGTCGAGCCCGGCGTGGTGGCCACCGAGTTGCCCACCCACATCACCCACGAGGCGACCCGCGACGGCGTGCAGCAGATGTACGACGCCGCCACCGTCACCCCCGAGGAGGTTGCCGAGATCATCGCCTTCATCCTCGCCCGACCGCGGCACCTGGTCGTCAACGAGATCCTGCTGCGCCCCGCCACTCAACTGGGGTGAACCCGCCATCCGGCCAGTACGGTCGTTCGGCCGCGGCTCAGCTGGAAGCCGCGGCCGAGTGTGTCGCCACAACGAGGATCGTCGATCAGCCTTCGACGAGCCGGGTGAGGACTGCCTGGGTCACACCGAGGCGGGGGAACGCGGTCAGCCTGGTCAGCGGGAAGTCGCCAAGCACCGTCAGCAAGTCCGGATTGGCGAGGACGCCGTTGGGGCGGCCGTCCGCGTCCACGCCGACGGCCGCCCGCAGTGCTGCCGCGCCGCTCGGGTCGGCGAGCCACTCCCGTAGCGTCGCGTCGGCGGTGAGCGTTACGGCGGGTTCGGCCGCTGTCACCTCGACGCAGGTGGTGAGGCGCAGGTCGCGGGACGAGGCACCGATGCCGATGGTGAAGGTGCCGCCTTCAAGCAGCCACCGGCCGTGCGGTGTCGACCAGTAGGACAGGTCGCGAGCACTGAGCAGAAACGTGACAGTCTCGCCGGCCCCGGCCGGCAGGTCGATCTTGGCGAACGCCTTGAGTTCACGGATCGGCCGTGCCACCTGCGACGGCGGTGCGCCCACGTAGAGCTGCACGACCTCCTTGCCGGCCCGGCTGCCAGTGTTGACGACCGTGCAGGTGACCAGCACAGCGAGATCACCGCCGCCCGCACTTCCGGCGACCATCACGGTCAGGTCGTGGTAGGCGAACGTGGTGTAGGACAAGCCGTGACCGAACGGATAGGCCACATCGCGGCCGATGGCGTCGTAGCCGCGGTAGCCGACGAAGACGCCTTCGCCGTAACGGACGCGGCCCTGTTCTCCGGGGAAGTTGAGGTAGGACGGATTGTCGCGCAGGTCGACGGGGAGGGTCTCGGCGAGCCGCCCGGACGGATTGGCGGCGCCGAGCAAAAGGTCGGCGATCGCGCCGCCGCCAGCCTGCCCGGGCAGCCACATCTCCAGGATCGCCGCGGCCTGATGGTCCCAGGCGCTCAGGTTGACCGCCGAGCCGTTGGCGAGCACCACCGCCAGGTTCGTCGAGACCTCGGCCAATCGGGTCAGCAGGGCGGTCTGCTCGACGGGCAGATCCAGGTGACGGCGGTCGGAGCCCTCGGACTCGTCGCCAGCCGGCAAGCCCAGGAACATCACCACCGCGCTGGCCCCGGCGGCGAGGGCGACAGCCTCGGCGGTGTCGTCACCGGCGGCGAAATCAACGTGGACGCCAACCGGGACAGCGGCACGCAGCTCATCGAGGGGAACGTCGACGCGGGTGGGGTTGACCTGCGAGCTGCCGGCGCCTTGGAAGCGCGGTGTACGGGCGAACTCGCCGATCACAACGATCCGGTCACCGGCGGCCGGTTGCAGCGGCAGCAGTGCCCGGTCGTTCTTCAGAAGCACCGCGCAATCCGCCGCCGCCGAGCGGGCCAAGGCGTGGTGCTCGTCGCTGTCGAACTCGCCGGTGTCGCGTGGCGCTCTACCCACCAGGCGCAAGACCCGTTCCACCGTCTGGTCGAGGATCTTCTCGTCGAGGCTGCCGTCGCGGACGGCGGCGACGATCGCGGTGTCGCTGACGCCCAGGTTCGGCGGCATCTCCAGGTCCAGGCCGGCGGCCAGGGCGGTCACCCGGTCCCGGACGGCGCCCCAGTCGGAGACCACGACGCCGTCGAAACCCCACTCATCGCGTAGTACTTCGGTCAGCAGCCAACGGTGCTCGGAAGCAGGCACTTCGTTGATCCGGTTGTAGGCGCACATGACCATCCAGGGCCGGGCCTGGGTGATGATCCGCTCGAAGTGCGGTAGATACATCTCGCGCAGGGTGCGTTCGTCGACGTCGGCGCTGATCCGCAGCCGGTCGGTCTCCTGGTTGTTGGCGGCGAAGTGTTTGACGCACGCGCCGACACCCTGGCTCTGCACGCCGGTCACGTGCGCTGCTCCGAGCACTCCGGACAGCAGCGGGTCCTCGGAGAAGTACTCGAAGTTGCGGCCGCACAGCGGTGACCGTTTGATGTTGACACCGGGGCCCAGAACTACCGCTACGCCCTGAGCGCGGGCTTCCGCGCCGATCGCCGCCCCCACCCGTTCAACCAGGCCGGGGTCCCATGAGGAGCCGAGCGCAGACGCGGTCGGGAAGCAGGTCGCGGGCAGGCTGCCGGAGATGCCGGCCTGGTTGCCGTCCGGCTGGCGGCGCAGTCCGTGTGGACCGTCCGCCACCATGATCGCCGCGATGTCCAGCCGTTCGATGGGTGCGGTGTGCCAGAAGGTGGAGCCCAGGCACAGCGCGGCCTTCTCCTCCAGGGTCAGCCGATCTGCATGATCCACGAGGGCTTGTCCTTTCGATGATGCCCGTTTCTCGTTAACGGCTCCGTACGGGCGTTGACCGCGACGTCACGCAAAGATAGCGTCGATATCGTAGATGAGTACAGGCGTTCTTATATACGAACTACATTGCCAACGGGAGAGCACGTGATCACTTCCAAGGCCCGGGCCATGGCCGGTCCGACCACGCCGTTCCGCACCATCACGGTCGAGCGCCGCGACATCGGCCCGGAGGACGTGCTGGTGGAGATCGCGTACGCCGGGATCTGCCACACCGACGTCCACCACGCTCGCGCCGAATTCGGGCACACCCACTACCCGATCGTGCCGGGCCACGAGATCGCCGGCGTCGTCCGGGACGTCGGCCCCGCCGTCTCCGGCCTGGCGGTCGGCGACCATGTCGGCATCGGCTGCCTGGTGGACTCCTGCCGGGAGTGCGCGGTCTGCCGGGCGGGGCAGGAGTCCTACTGCCGGCGCGGCAAAGTACTGACCTACAACGCGATCGGGCGCGACGGTCAGGTGACGCTCGGCGGCTACAGCGAGCGGGTGGTCGCCGATCAGCGGTTCGTCGCCCGTATCCCGCAGGCGCTGCCGCTGGCGAACGTGGCCCCGCTGCTCTGCGCCGGCATCACGATGTACCAGCCGCTGCGCCATTGGGGCGCGGGACCCGGCAAGCGGGTCGGCATCCTCGGCTTCGGCGGGCTCGGGCATGTCGGCGTGCAGATCTCGCACGCCCTGGGCGCGCACACCACCGTCCTCGAGCTCACCGATGAGCGGCGCGCCGACGCCGAGCGTCTCGGGGCGGACGACTACCGCACGGCCACCGACCTGGACGGGCTGCGCGACTCGCTCGACCTGATCATCTCGACCGTTCCCGCGGCCTACGATCTGTCTTCCTATCTCGACCTGCTCGACTTCGACGGCACCTTCGTCAATTTGGGCGTGCCGAACGAGCCGCTGCGCATCGAGCCGTACGCGCTGCTGACGAATCGGCGCAAGCTTGCCGGGTCGATGAGCGGCGGCATGCCCGAAACCCAGGAGATGCTCGACTTCTGCGCCCAGCACGGCATCACCGCCGAGATCGAAATGATCTCCGCAAGCGAGATCGACGAGGCGTACGACCGGTTGGCGGCAGGCGATGTGCGGTATCGGCTGGTGCTCGACACCGCGACTATCGCCGCTGCCTGAGACCGTCTCATCCCCTGGTGAAGCCGTCAGCGCGCCAGGATCGCGACGAGGTCACCGACGTCGTCGATGGCCTCCATCGTCAGGCTAGCTCGGTAGAACTCGTCGGTGCGCTGCTCGCCGATGCGCGAGAGGAGCAGGTCAGCCCACTTCTGCCGCAGGTCGGTCCACCCGGGCGCGGGTTCGCGGAAGCGGTGGCCCTTGGGGTGCTCGACCCGCTGCTCGACCGCGGTGCCGTCCGCCAGCCGAATCGTGATGACGGCGCCCCGAGGCTGGCTGACCTCGAAGCCCGGGTCGCCGGTCAGCGTCACCAGCGACTTGAGACGCAGGACCTCGCGGTCGGACTGCAGGGCGGCCGAGTGGGCCTCGTCGAAGCCGAGCTTGCCGGCGACGAGGGCCACGCCAAGCATGTGCTGCAAGCTGATGGTCGGCATGCCACGGTCGTCGACCACGCCGGCCGGATGCTCGGGCAACCGGGCGTGGATGGCGGCGATGCTGGCAAGGTCGATGGCGTGGCGCTCCCTCAGCAAGAGCGCCGCCTCGACGGCCGAGTGGATCGGATATCCGGCCGAGTAGAACTTGAAGTTGGCCCCCATGACCGTGAACTCGCGACCGAGGTCACGCACGAGCTCGCCCTCTCGACCAGCCTGGCCCCAACTGGGGATGATGCCACCGCGGCCTTCGAAGACATCCTCGGTGCCCTCGAACCCCAGCGACGCGAGGAGGGCGCCGCTCACTCCTGCGGCGGCGGACTGACCGGCGGTGAACAGGGCCTTGCTCATATGACGCTGCTCGGCGAAGAAGGAGTACCCGCTCATCCCCTGGTTCGTGGCCAAAGCCGCCGCGTGCAGCGTGCGCCGCTGGTCGAGGCCGAGCAGTCTGGACGCGGCGAACGCCGCACCGACCGAATAGAAGGAGCCTGCGTACAGCCCGTGGCGCGCCTGCATCGGCTTGGACCCGCCGGTCGCCGAGACGACCCGCGACCCGGTGTCGTAGCCGAGAGCCACCGCATTCACTAGTTCGGCGCCCGTGGCGGACTGCCGCTCGGCGACAGCCACGGCGGCGGGGACGATCACCGGCGCCGGGTGACCCGTGGCGATGAAGTCCGACGTCGAGTGCACGCTGTCGAACTCGTCCGCATGACCGCACGTGCCATTGGCCAGGGCCGCAAGCGCGGCGGGCGCGCGGCAGCCCGCGAGGCCGAAGACCGCAGCCTCGCCCACACCTCGGTATGCGTCGACATAGCGGGCGATGATCTTGCCGGCCGGCAGGTCACCGCCTACCAAGCCGCAGGCGAGTTGGTCGTAGATCAGCATCTTCGTGCGCTCGGCCACGTCGTCCGGCAATGCGGAGTACGTGGTGGCAACCGAGTACCGCCCTAGCTCGGCCGCGGCGGGCCCGATTGATGCTCCTGTCCTTGACACAGATGCGACACCTCTCTGCACGGTCGTATGGGCGAACCGGCGGTTACGACGGGCCCGCCGGGAATCTCCCGGCGGGCCTTGTCAGCGCGACGAACGAGCGGCTCAGGGGGCCGATTTCAGGTTGCGGGGTTTCCAGCGCAGCAGCCGCTTCTCGAGCAACGTCACGAGCGCGTTGATGACGACCGACACCAGGACGAGCACCACGATTCCGGCGAAGACGCCCGCGGTGTTGAAGGTTCCGGCCGACCGTTGGATCAGGTATCCGATCCCGGTGTTCGAGCCGATGATCTCGGCGGTCACGGCGGCCACCAGAGCGTAGGGGATCGAGACCTGAAGACCCTGGATGATCCAGGCCATGGCCGAGGGGATCCGGACCTTCAACTGCAGGGTGAGTCGTGACGCATTCATCACCTTCAGCACGTCCAGGAGCCGCTGCTCGACGTCGCGCACTCCCTCGTAAGTCGCGTAGAACACCAGGAAGAAGACGATGAGGGCCACGAGAGCGACCTTCATCTTGAGCCCGAATCCGAACCACAGGATGAACAGCGGCACGAGCGCCAAGCGAGGGATGGAGTTGAGCGAGACGAGGAATGGCCGGAAGATGCCGCTCAGCACCGGACTGCTTCCGAGGATGATCCCCACCACGATGCCGAGGACGGCACCGACCGCGAAGCCGACGATCGTCGCCTGCAGGGTGGACCAGATCGCCTCGAGCAGGACCCCCTCCTCCGCCCAGCCCCGCAGCGCCGCCCAGATCTGAGACGGTGTGCTGACGTAGAAGTCGTCGATCAGTGCCCCCTCGTCGGGATCGCCGGAGGCGAACTCCCAGAAGGCCAGCACCGCGACGGGCAGCAGAACCCGCATGACGTTGACGAAGATCCGCTTGACGTCCCATCTCCGTTGATCGTCGCGGTCCTTCGCCGGCGGCGGCACACGACTCTCGGGAGGCGTCGCGACATCCGCCACGGCGGCGTCGGGGCCCATCTTGTGGATGCTGCTCATGACTTCTCCTCGGCCGGCGACGAGTGGTCCAGCAGTTTCCAGAGCCGTTCCCAGATCTCGCCGTAGGCCGGGTCAAGGCGAAGCTCCGCGAGATCTCGGGGCCGCGCGAGGGGAATGTCCTCAACATGCACGACCCGGCCGGGGCGGGTGCCGAAGACGACGATCTTGTCCGCGAGCAGGATCGCCTCGTCGAGGTCGTGCGTGACGAAGATGATGGTCTTGCGGTCCCGCTCCCAGATCCGGAGGAGCTCGTTCTGCATGTTGAGCCGCAGCTGGGCGTCGAGCGCGCCGAACGGTTCGTCCATGAGCAACGTGGAGGGCTCGTAGACCAGACCGCGAGCGAGTGAAGCACGCTTCTGCATGCCGCCGGACAACTGCGATGGGAATCGCTGAGCGAAACCGGTCAGACCGACCAGGTCGATCACCTCCGCGACGCGCCGGCGGCGCTCTTTCCTGGGCATCTTCTGAATCTCGAGCGCGATGCCGATGTTCTTCTCGACGGTCCGCCAGGGCAGGAGGTTGTCGTGCTGGGTGATGAATCCGACGCTGGTGTTGACCTTCTTCAGCTTCTCGCCGCGGAAGTGGATCGAGCCACCGCTGGCGGGCAGCAGGCCGGCGGACATGTTCAGCAGTGTGGTCTTCCCGCAGCCGCTCGGCCCGATGAAGCAGACGAACGACCCGCTCTCGATCTCGAGATCGACTTCCTTGAGCGCGACGAATTCCTGGTCGGCCTCGGACCGGAAGCGCCGGGTGACCTGCCGGTAGGCGAACTCCGGAATCGCCGCCTTCGAAGACGCGGTCATGGCTTGGCCGCCGTGACCGGGCCGAGGTCGTAGAGGTCACCGAACCCGAAGGTGATCGGCTTCTCGCGGCCGTAGTTCACGAGCTCTTTCTGGTTGTCGAACATCTTCTGCGTCGTGAGCGGGGTCCCGTCTTTGTAGGCCCCAAGCGACAGCTCCCACCCGGCGTCGAATCCCTTGGGGTTGAGCCCTTTGAACCCCTCCAGGTTCTTGATCTTCTCGCGTAGCTCGTCGGTGGGGTTCTGCAGGTCCGCGTAGGCGAGCCAAAGAGCCCTCATCAGCCTCTTGGCGGCTTCCGGGTTCTTGTCCAGCCACTTGCGCGACGTGTAGTACTCGTGAGATGCCAGCGGGAGAATGGAGGGAAGATCCACGGCCCAGTTGAGCCAGAGGACGCCCCAGCCGTCCGCTTCCGGCAGATTGACGTTGGGGAAGGAGTTCGCGAAGCCGTTCACGCGTTTCTCACGCGCCGCTGCCAGCTGTGCGGCGTTGTCCGCGTTCGGCGCCAGTTTGACGTCACGATCCGGGTCGACCCCGTGCTCGGCGAGCATGATCCGGAGGTATTTCTGCCCGGTCGAGCCCTCGGGTGAGGACGCGAGCGACGTACCGGCCAGCGCCTTGACACGTTGATCGACGGGTGATTTCGGCGTCACGCCCTTGGCGGCGAACTGCGCCGCCGTCTCGTTGTTGATGGCCAGCCCGAATGTCACGGCCGGGTTAGCCGTTCCCAGGCTGACGAGTTCGGTCCTGCCCTCGGCGTAGGCGTTGTACAGCGATCCCGCCCCGCCCGAGGCGACGTCCATCTCGCCGGCGATCAGGCCTTGTGTGGCGGTCGCCGCGTTGCTGGCGAGAATGAACTCGAAGTCCGCGTCCAGGCCGACCGTGGTGAAGTAGTCCTGGGCGATGATGACCAGGGTGACGAGGTCGGTGAAGGTCGGCCCTGTCGACCTGATGGTGATGGGGATGCGGTCGCCCGACCCGCCGCTCGTGTTGTCCTCGCCGCCGCCACAACCGGCAAGGACGAGCGCGGTCGCGGCCAGGCCGACGAGCCATGTTCGACGCGCACGCCGTTTCGTGGTGCGCTGTGTCCGCCAGGTCAGCATTCAGACTCCTTCGGGGTGTGTGCAGCATCGGCCTCTTGGTCTGCGGGGTATAGGCCCGAACCACCGGCGCCCGGTCGCGAGTGCGGGATCCGCTTGCGCCGACACCGCCGCCGTTCGGGGCCGCTCTCGGCGCCTGACCTTGGTGGAGATAGTTCGTATATACGATCGTGTGATCTAAATAACGAATTGCAGGAAAGGTAGGACGGCATTTCGTCCGTGTCAACAGCGCGAACGCTCAAGGCGGAAGTTTCGCCGCCCCACGAGTCGTCACGCGGAGTGCGCACTTCGGAGCAAAAAGTGCACAAGCGGCCCACCCCGACCGGACCTTCGCGATGGCCGGACCGTGGACATCCGCCGACCAGGTGCCCTAGTGTCGTTGATAGGAATTGAAGTTCGTATTTATGAACTACATCAGGGTCGCGGGATCGCGGCTCTCCAGCGTGAGGACCAGGTCTCGTGATCGAACATCGACAGATCTTCGTCAACGGAAAGTGGATCGACTCGACAGCCACCGACGTCATCCCGGTCGTCAACCCGGCGACCGAGGAGACCATCGCCGTGGTCGCGCGCGGGACGGCGGAAGACGTGGACCTCGCAGCGCGCGCAGCCGCCGCGGCATTCGGCGAATGGTCACAGACCACGGTTCAGGAGCGGGCCGCCATCCTGCGCCGGATGGCCGAGCTGCTGGAGGCCCGGTCCGACGAGCTCACCGGCACGATGGTCGGCGAGGTCGGCACACCGATCACGATCGCCCGCAGGTCGCAGACCGCGTCGGCGATTGCGGACCTGAACAACTTCGCGGACGCCATGGCCGACGTGCGCTGGACGGAGCGGATCGACGAGACCGTCGTCCACCGAGAGGCCGCGGGCGTCGTCGGGGCGCTCTGCGCGTGGAACGGGCCGCTGCGTTCGGTGATCCTCAAGGCCGGGGCATCGCTCGCCGCCGGATGCACAGTCGTGCTCAAACCGGCCGAGGTGGCCCCCCTGACCGGCTACGTCTTCGCGGACGTGGCGACCGAGGCGGGACTGCCCGACGGTGTGGTCAATCTCGTCTCCGGCACCGGCCCCGAGGTCGGCGAGGCGATCGTCGTCCACCCGGCCGTCGACATGGCCTCACTCACCGGCTCCGTGCGCGCCGGCAGCCGGGTCATGGAACTCGCCTCACGCTCCGTCAAGCGAGTCGCCCTCGAACTCGGCGGCAAATCGGCCAATCTCATCTGCGCCGACGCCGACCTGCCGGCCGCAGTCGCCTCGGGGATCGAGGACGCGTTCCGCAACGCTGGGCAGGTCTGCGGTGGCCTGACCCGCCTGCTCGTGCCGAGATCCCGTCTCGCCGAGGCCGAGGAGGTCGCCGTGGCGACGGTGGGGCGCTTCGTCGTCGGGGATCCGCTCGATCCCGGCACCACCCTCGGCCCGGTGGTCTCGGCTGTCCAGCGAGAGCGCGTACGCGGCCACATCCAGCGGGCCATCGACGATGGCGTGCGACTGCTGGCCGGAGGCCCCGAGGCGCCCGAGGGCCTGGACCGCGGCTTCTACGTCAAGCCGACCGTCTTCTCCGGCCCGAACTCCTCGCGCATCGCACAAGACGAAGTCTTCGGGCCCGTCGTCGTCATCATCCCCTTCACCGACGAGGCGGACGCGATCTCCATCGCCAACGACTCCCAATACGGCCTGGCCGGCGGCGTCTGGGCCGCCGACCGGGAGCGGGCGCGCGGCATCGCGCGGAAGATCCGCACCGGCCGCGTCCGGATCAACGGCACCGCCATCAACATGAAGGCGCCGCACGGCGGTTTCAAGCTCTCCGGCATCGGCCGCGAAATGGGCCGGGTTGGAATCGAGGACTACCTCGAGTACAAGGCCGTGCACGGCTGATGCGGTGCATCCGAAGGGAGCGCAGATGACCGGCAGACCCCCATTCGTACTCGTCCACGGCGGTCGGCACGGCGGATGGGCCTGGCGCCGGGTGGCCACCCACCTGCGCCGGGCCGGGCACGAGGTCCACACCCCTACGTTGACAGGACTGGGCGAACGGGCTCACCTGCTCAGCCCCACGATCGGTCTTGACACCCACATCGCCGACCTCGTGGGAGTCTTCACCTACGAGGACCTCGACAACGCGGTACTCGTTGCGCACAGCTACGGCGGGGCCGTCGTCTGCGCTGCGATGGAGCAACTGGCCGACCGCGTACGCAGCCTCGTACTGGTCGATGCGCACATGCCACAGTCGGGACAGTCGGTCCTGGACCTGGTCGGGCCCGAACGAGCCGCGGCCATGCGGCAGCGGGTGAAGGAGCAGGGCGAGGGCTGGTTCGTCCCGGTGTCCGACGCCTCCTGGTGGGGCCTCACCGACCCGGACGACATCGCCTGGGTCAACACGAAGATCACTCCGCAGCCGGCGAAGACATACGAGGACCCGGCGCCCTCGACCGAACGCGCCCAAGCCTCGGCGTACACGTTCATCGAATGCTCACGGTCCCGGCTGCCGGCGGAGGAACGCGCATGGCAGCGGGCCCGGTGCGAGAACTCCCCCAGGCTCCGGCATCGCGTCGTCGAAGGATCGCACGACGTGATGGTTGACGCGCCCGAGGCGCTGGCGAAACTCCTGCTGGAGGCCCAGGACCCGCCCGCCGTCGACTAGTGACGGGCCTCCTCGACGTGCCCGGCCCGGTACTCGTCGTCGGTCACGGCCTCCGCCCAGCGCACACCGGCAAGCGATATACCGGTGTGGACCATGTACCGGTCCGCGGCGGCGCCGTGCCAATGCCGGACGCCGGGCGGCGTCCAGACCTTGTCGCCTGCGAACACCCGCACGACGCCGTCGTCGGAACCGACGAGCCCTTCTCCTGACACCACGATGAGCAGCTGCCCGCCGTCGTGGGTGTGCCAGTGTGTACGCGCTCCAGGCTCGAAGAACACATCGGCGACGCCGATCCCGTCACGGCGCGACACGACGGTGTCGAGCCATACCTCCCCCGTGAACGTGTCTTCCGCCCTGCTCGACGGCACCGATTTCTGCGCCCGGACAACGGTGATCATGTCGTACTCCCTCTCGGCAACTGTTCTCGCGCTTGTCACGGCGGCAACAGGTGGTCCGCTCGAGGTGGTGGATCCGAAAGGGCGTACACCGCCTTCTCGAGTGCCCTGTCCTCTGCGGTGATGCGGCCGCCGTGCTGCCGCAGGTGCTCGTCCCACGACGGGACGCTGAAGAGCTCGACGAAGCGGTCGGGGCGGGCACCATCGCGGTACAGCCCCCAGCGTGACGCCCCGGTGCGCAGGCGGGACCGGCGCAACGGCGTCATCGCTTCCAGGAAGCTCGCCTCCCGCTCGGCTCTGACCGTGTACTCGACTGCCACCATGACCGGACCCGCCTGTGGTTCCGGTTCGAAGGCCAGTCGCGCCTCCGGCCAGACCACTGGCTGGAGGTCGAGGTGCTCGGTCTCCGGGATGGGCCACATCAGCCCAGCCAGAACACCGGCCACCGCCGCCATCGCCGCGATCAGGAGCGCCGCTTCCAGCCCCGCTCGATCGGCGACGAGCCCCCAGAGCAGAGCGCCGAAGGCCTGCGATCCCGTGATGACGACGAGGTACAGCCCCAGGCCTCGGGCGCGGACCCATGCGGGCAGGAACAGCTGCAGCTCGGCGTTCAGCGTGGACATGACCGCCATCCAAGCCATTCCCGCGAGCACGAGCGTGGCCAGAGCCGCCAGAAATCCTGGAGCCACGACAATCAAGGCCAGGGCGACGGCATAGAGCGTCCCCGCGGCGGCGAGCATCCCGTTGGCCGTCAAGTGCGCCCGTACTCGCCCGAGCAGCACAGCGCCGAGGACGGCTCCACCGCCGAGCGCGCCGAACAGCGCGCCGAAGCCGTCCGCGCCGAGCCCCAGACGCCGGCCGGCGATGAGGGGCAACAATGCCCAGAGCGCCATCGCAGGCGTGATGAACAGCGCCGATCGCAGCATCACCCGTCGGACGACGGGTTCGTTCCATACGTAGCGACCGCCTGCCCTCAGGGCCGGCAAGAAGCGCTCCCGCTCCAGCGAACCGCCCAGCGGCCGGCGCCACAGAACGAGCACCAGCGCGAAGAACCCCACCGACGCCGCGTTCATCGCGAAGACGAACGGCACGCTCAATCGGGCGATCACGAGCCCGGCCAGAGCAGGTCCGACGGAGCGGGCGAGGTTGACGCTGACCATGTGCAGCCTCGCCGCGGCCCGCAGCTGCGTCCTGGGGAGCAGCTCCGGAATGAGGGATTGCCATCCGGGATGCTGCACTGCCACTCCGGCTCCCAGTGCGAACGTCAGGGCAAGCAGGAGCGACGACGGCATCTCACCCAGGACCGTGAGCACGACGAGCAACGAGGCGACCACAAGAAAATAGGCCTGCACCGTCAGAAGAAGCCATCTGCGGTCGAAGGAGTCGGCCAGCACACCGCCCGGCAGGGCCAACAGCATCACTGGCAGCGTGCTGGCCGCCTGAACCAACGAGACCAGCACGGCGGCGTTGGGGGCGTCGACCAGCAGCCACTGGGCGCCGACCGTCTGCATCCAGGTGCCGACGGTGCTGACCATCATGCCCAGCCAAAGCCACCGGAAGGCGCGTCGCCGCAACGGCGCCCAGATCGAGGCGTCGACGACCGGGGCATCCGCGTTGCCGTCAACGGTCATCGCCGGCCGCCCGCCGGCCGTAACAGCCACAGCGCGAGCAGTCCGCAGAGCAGGGCGCACGCTCCCCCCAACGCGAGCGCGGCGCGCGTCCCGAGTGTCTGCGCGACGAGTCCGCTCACTGGAGCTCCGAGTCCGACCCCGCCCAGGACGGCCAGGGTGAACAGGCCCATCATGCGCCCGCGCATGCCCTTGGCCACGCGCAGCTGAAGACTGGCCGCTCCGCCGTTCACGAGCACAGTCGATCCCAGCCCGAGCAGCACCGCAGTCGCTGCGGCCAAACCTAGCGACGGGGACACCGCCAGGCAGAACTGCGCCGTCCCGTAAAGGCAGGCACCGCCTCCCAGTAACTGCCCGCCAACGCTGACCCGGCGGGCCAGCCAGAAGGCTCCCACAATCGAGCCGACGGCCATCGCGGCCATCAGCAGCGCGAACGTCGCGCTCGTTCCTCGCAGGTCCCGGACCGCGAACAGCGGGAAGAGCACGTGCCAGTTGAAGGCGAGGGTCGACGTACCCAACAGCAACAGCAGGACGACGCGCAGATAGCGGTCGCTCCAGGCAAGACGAAGCCCTTCGCTCAGTGTTCCTCGAGCTGACGTTCCGGCGGTGCGGAAGACCTTCCCGCTGCGGCCGATGACGATCAGCGCGAGCAGGGACAGCGAGGTGCAGACTCCGGTGGCGATGAAGCCCCAGCCGAATCCGAGAGAGTTGATGACGAGGGCGGCGAGCGCCGGTCCGACCATCCGTGCGAGTTGCAACAGGACGCCGTTGAGGCTCAACGCATTGGTCACCGCCTCCTCGGGCACCAGCTCAGCGGCGAACGTCCGCCGAGCCGGCTGGTCGAAGGCCCACGCCACGCCCGTGACGGTGGCGAACACCAGAACCCACACCACCGAGACCACCTCGGCCAGAACCAGCAGGCCGAGCAGCAGCGAGCTGACCGTCGTGACCGACTGCGTGACCAGGATGAGCCGCCGAGTGTCGACGCGGTCGGTCAAGGCCCCGGCATACGGCGCCACGAGGAACAGCGGAATGTTCTGCACCGCTGTGACGATCCCGACCATGGTCCCGCTGTCCGTCAACTCGAGTACCAGCAACGACTGTGTGACCACGTAGAACCAGAAGCCGGTCTGGGAGATCGACTGGCCGCCGAACCATAGGCGGTAGGACCCGTAACGGAACGAGACGAACGTCTTGGAACGACGATGCCTGTCGCCTTCGGTCTTCGTGCTCATGTGCGTGCGTCCACCGACGACGCAACGAGGTCCAGGCCTTCCAGCAGCAGACTCGCCAGAGCCTCGGGCGCTGTCACCATGGCGTCGTGGACGGCGTCGAGCCGGCGATAGTGGAAACGGTCGTCGCGCGCGCTACGGTCGCGGGCGCGCTCCAGCAGACTCGGCCACGTCGGCGACCGGAGACACTCGATATACATACCCGGAGAGGCCCATGCTGCTTCGGTGCAACCAGCGGGATCTCGGTAGGTTCTCAGCGGTTGGGCGGTCGTCCTGCTGTTCACCCAGGCGATGTCCGCCGGATCGGACAGTCCGTAGGACGAAGCGTCGGCCGGGGGCAGGAACCAGCCGTCGCCGTGCGCGTCGGCCAAGGCGATCATCTCAGCGGTACGGTCGGGACCAATCAGGTCGAACACCGACTCCCCGGTCCTCGGCATGTGCGCATCGACGTGGACGAGCAGCCGCACGCGCCGGCCGATGCGCTGCATAGCGACGGCCGCGACGGCTCCGCCGTAGCTGTGAGCCACCAGCACCGCCCGTTCGATGTCCTCGAACTCGAAAACTCCGACGAGGTCCTGGACATGAACCTCAAGGCCGACGTCCGGATGGAACAGATGCGACCGCTCCCCCAGCCCCGTGAGTGTCGGGGTGTACACCTCATGGCCGGCCGCACGGAGCAGGCGTGCCACACGGCGCCAGCACCAGCCTCCGTGCCGTCCACCGTGCAGCAGGACGAAGGGGACCCTCCCCCGGTTCCGCGCCATTCAGCCGGCGGGCTTGCGCTCGGTGGCGACGCGGGGTGCCTTGTCGCGCTGGATCACCGGTAGCGGCCGCGTGAGGTCGATGCACTCCGGCGCGGTCATCTCGAACATCCACGCCACGGCCGCGTCGTGGCCCGGCACAACGATGGTGCCGGGGCGGGCAGCAAGCGTGCGCACCTGCTCGAGGCCGCGGTAGACGCCTTGCAGATCGGTGAAGATGTGGAAGGGCCGGTCGCGCGTAAGAACGTCGTAGTAGTGGACAGCGTCGGAGGCGAGCAACACGGAACAGCCGCCGGCGGCGGCTTCGACGACAAGCTGACCCGGAGTGTGCCCAGGTACAACGGTCGCCCGGATGCCGGGGAAGATCTCGGTGGGTCCGTCGCCCAAGAGGTGCAGCCGGCCCTCCGCGTGCAGGCGCTGGATCTGCTCGAGCTCACCACGCTCGATCGCCCAGCCGATGGTGGGCCTGTTGCCGAACGGCCCGGCCCAGAACTCCAGCTCGGCCCGCGCCATGCTGAAGGTGGCGTTCGGGAACAGCCCCGTGTTGCCGACATGGTCGAAGTGCATGTGTGAAAGCACCACATGGTCGACGTCCTCCGGCCGGACATCAAGGCGGGAAAGCAACTCGACCGGCGGCGTGGTGAAGGCACGGTTGCGCTGCGCCGCTGCCTCCTCGCTGTAACCGCAGTCGACGAGTACCGTGCGCCGCCGGTCGCGGATCAACCAGAAGTAATAGCCGGAGGTCACCTGGTCGTCAGGCTCTCCGTAAAGCTCGAAGCGGTAGTAGGTTCCGCTGGCGGTCGTGTCCGACCGTGTGGCGTACCGCAGCGCATGGACCTCGTAGACCGGCGATCCGTCCATCAGATCGGCTCCCTGGGAGCGGTCTTTCGCCGAGTCCACGAGGCGACGTGCTTGAGCAATGACCTGCGCACTCTTTCTTCCCGAGGCTCCACCTCGGCGGTCTGGCCGATCAGGATGGCCGCGGCGACGCTGTGCCCAGCCTGGTCGAGCACCGCGCTCGCGAGGGCGATCTGCGTTCCGTGGTGGCGGAAGTTGCGGGAGATACCGGTCCGGCGGATCTCGGCGAACTCGGCGAGGAACATCGATACGGCCTCGCCGTCGGTCGCCTGGTACCGGCGTAGATAGGCATCGCGCTCCGCGTCGGCCATCGTCGCCAGCAGGACCTTGCCACCCGCGGTGTTGATGACCTGCCGGCGGATGTTGGTGCGAGCCGCGAAGCCGGAGAGTGCGTCGGTGCCCGACTCGCCGACATAGATGAGGTGGTCGCCGGCCTCGACCCCGAGGAACACCGTCATCCCGGTGTCCTTGTGCAGGGAGTCCAGGTCCGCTTGGCTCACCTGGCCGGCTCTGATGTGACCGCTCGCCAGCGTCAGCCCGTAGATGGCGGGCCCGAGGTAGAAGCGCCGGTCGACCTCGTAAAGCCAGCCCCGGGCCTGGAGCCCTCGGATGAAGCCGTGCACGGAGCTCTTGGGTGCGTTCAGCGCCCGGGCAAGGTCGGCGAAGCCGATCCCCGGGTGATAGACGACCTCCTCGAGGATCTGCGTCACCCGATCGATGGTGCGGTGTCTCTTCGGGCCGCCGGGGTCGTCCACATCGAGGTCGAGCGCCGTGTCGACGTCCACGATCATCGCCTCCTCGCCCGAAACCGGTCGTCTCACGTAAGGCATCTCCTGCGCTGCCTCCTCGACGCCGAGAGGCTTGCGCACGACCATCACGTGTTCGCTATTAGGAACCGAAGTGCGTATTTGAGCCTGAGGCTACGGTTGCCCTGATGCCATGTCAACGCGTTGGTCACCGCCCGAGAGCGTCCGCAAAAGGGCATCAACCCGCATCGCGACCATGGACTGGTCGACCACCTCGGCCAACCGGGCCAAACTCCACCTCGCGTCCTCGCACGGGTTTGAGATCGACATCAAGCGCTGCGCCACGGGCCCACACCAGGGAATTCGCACCCTATTGACCATCGCTGTGACCCAGGTTACTTTCAGTCGGAGTTCCCGATTGCAACTAAGAGTTCGTAATTATGAACTCCACTTTCGGGATTGCTCCGCCTCTCCGACGAGCCACCTGAGGAGCTCCGATGACCATGCAACTTCCCCCCGACAGCGTGGCAAGACCGGACTCCGGCCCTACCCACACGGCGACCCCCACCAAGAAAATGCGTAAGGTGGCCTTCGCCAGCTTCATCGGGACGGTCGTCGAGTTCTACGACTTCAGCATCTACGGGACGGCGGCGGCTCTCGTCTTCGCCGGCGCGTTCTTTTCCGCCCTCGGCGACCAGTCGGCGACCGTGGTGTCCTTCGCGACGCTCGGCGTGGCCTTCGTGGCGCGCCCGCTCGGCTCGATCCTGTTCGGCCACTACGGCGACCGGCTCGGGCGCAAGCGCACCTTGATCGCCACCATGGCGTTGATGGGTGTCGCAACCGTACTGATCGGCCTGCTGCCCACCTCGTCGAGCATCGGCGTGCTCGCGCCCATCCTGCTCGTGGTGCTCCGCATCGCCCAGGGCCTGGCCGCCGGCGGCGAGTGGGCCGGCGCCGCCCTGTTCACCTCCGAGCATTCCCCGAAGGACCGCCGCGGCTTCTGGGCGATGTGGACCAACCTCGGCGGCGCCATCGCGAACGTGCTCGCGCTCACCGTGTACCTCATCGTGGCCGTCTACATGAGCGACAGCACTTTCACCTCATGGGGCTGGCGCATCCCGTTCCTGATCAGCGTGGTCCTCGTCGCCGTCGGCCTCTACGTGCGGCTACAGATCGAAGAGACGCCCGCGTTCACGGCCGAGGCACGACGCCGTCGCGACCACGGCGGCCTGCCCTTCATGGAAGCCTTCACCCACGGCTGGAAACGGATCCTGCTGGGCTCCGGCGCGCTGGTGATGGCCTTCTCGCTCGGCTACATCGGCATCGCCTACCTCACCAACTACGGCACCGCGACCCTCGGCCTCAGCCGGCCGGCCGTGCTGCTGGCGGGCATCATCGGCAACCTCGTGAACGGCCTGTTCTGCGCCCTCGGGGGGACGCTCTCCGACCGGTTCGGCCGCCGGAAGGTCCTGCTGGCCGCCAACACGCTCGGCATACCGTGGGCGCTTCTGCTGTTCCCCGTCCTGGACATCGGCGGCATCGGCGCGTTCTACGTCGGCCTACTGGTCACCTTCATGCTCGCCGGCACCGGCTTCGGCGTCGCCGGCTCCTTCCTGTCCGAGCTGTTCCCCACCCGCTACCGCTACACCGCCGCGGGCCTGTCCTACAGTCTGGCCGGCGTTCTGGGTGGCGCCATTCCCCCGCTGGTAGCCGCCACCATCATCGGCGCCTACGGCGGTTTCTTCTTCGGCATCCTGCTGGCCGTCTATTGCTTCCTCGGGCTCCTGTGCACGCTGGCTCTCCGTGAGACGCGCAACAGCGAATTGGTGGGCGCATGACGTTGTCAGTCACGGCGCTGTCCGTAGGACGCGTCTTCGGCCTGCAGAAGCCGTCGCTCACGTACCTGCGCGGATGGGGGGAGACCATGGACATCCCTTTGATCATGTTCGTGATCCGGGGCGACGGACCTCCCGTGGTCGTCGACACCGGCGCCGACCCAGCCCGAGCGATCGCGCATCACGGCATCCGGATGGAGCAGACGCCGGAGGAGGAGCCCGCCGCGGCTCTGCGGTCGCTGGGAGTGGACCCGGGCGAGGTAGGGGTGGTCGTGAACACCCACCTGCACTGGGATCACAGCTCCAACAATCATCTGTTCCCGAACGCCCGCATCGTGGTGCAGCGACGGGAGATCGACTACGCCTCGCAGCCGGTGCCCTGGCACCGGCGCCAGTTCGAGCATCTTCCCGAGCTGGCGGCGGCGTGGCGGCGCGCCGAGCACCGCGTCGACCCGGTCGACGGCGACGCCGAAGTAGCTCCAGGGGTGTCCGTGGTGGCCCTGCCCGGCCACACCCCGGGCTCGCAAGGCGTCGTCGTCGAGGCCGCAACCAAGCGGTACCTCCTAGCCGGCGACTGCATCGACCTCTACGAGAACTGGGCGGGCGACGCCGAGGACCGGCACATCCCGTCCGGATTCTTCACCGACATCCTCGCGTACGAGGAAAGCCTCAACCGCATCGAGAAGCTCGGTTGTGAGGTCGTGCCGAGTCACGACCCTCTGGTGGTCGAGCGCCGCGAGTTCCGGTGACACCGGACGACTGAGTCACCACGCCCACGCGGCAGCGGGATCCGGGAGCCCGGCGTGACGCCGGGCTCCCGGATGCGATCCTGCGCTCAGCTCGCCGGAGCCAGGCGGTACACCAGCCCGGCCGCGTCGTCGGTCACGTAGATCGCGCCGTCCGGTCCGGGTATAGCGTCCACGCTGCGTCCCCATCGAGTGCCGTCCGCGTTCTGGAATCCGGTGACGAGGGCCTGGGGCGGGGTGAGGGTGCGCTTGCGATAGTCCCAGGCGCTGTAGACGACGTACGGCTCACGCGGCGGCTGGCGATTCCATGATCCGTGCGCCGTGATCAGCGCGCCCCGGGCCAGCGACTTCGGCAACGCCGAGCCCTGGGTGAAGGCGAAACCCAGTGGGGCGCTGTGCGCGGGCAGACCAAGTGCGGTGCGCTGAACGGTCGAACAGTCGAGCGCCGCGCCGTCCGGATTACGTACCGGCTGGGCGACATAGCCGATATCGGTGAGGTCCGTGTTCCCGGTGGTATCGGGCACGCAGTAGGGCCAGCCCAGCTCCGTGCCGGGGGTGACCCGCGCGACCTGGTCGACCGGGTTCTCGTTGATGTACGACGGGACCCGCTGGCCGTACTGCCCGGTGTCGTCTCGGAACGGGTAGGGCTGGTTGTCGGCCTGGTTGACCGCGGTGAACAGCGTGCCGTCGGGCGCGAAGGACAGTCCCGAGCCGTTGCGGACCCCGGTGGCGATGGTGCGATTATCGGTGCCGTCGAGGCCGACCTGGGCGATGGTGGCCCGCTGCGGCGTGGACGTGCGATCGATCGGGTCGTCGTTGGTCTGCGATCCGACGTTGTAGAAGATCTGGTTGCCGCGGATCACCACGGTCTTGCTGCCGTGCCCACTGCTGGGAAGCCCGTCGAGGATCACCCGCTCGTTCGACACGCCGCCGGCCACGTAGTCGTATGCGACGATCCGGGTCTGTTCGGCGACCACGAGGATGTGACGGCCGCGCTGCTTGGCGAAGGCGACCCCTTGCGGGTTGCTCAGGCCCTCGAGCAAGACGGTCTCCGCCGGCCCCTGGCCGCCAGATGCCGGAGTCAGCAGCGTCACCGTTCCGGTGTTTCCGGTGGACACCAGAAGGCGGCCGTCGGGTGTCCACACCAGACGTCGTGCCCCTGGAATGTTCGCCCAGACTTCGGCGGACCAGCCCTCTCGCAGGTTCAGCGACCGCCCGGCGGCGGCGCCGGGGTCGACACCGCCGGCCACCGTGAGAGCCACCGGCGTCAGACTGCCAGGTTCCGGCGCCGAGGAGGCGGCGGTCAGCGTCGGATCATCGCCGCCGTTGCCCGCCGTGTAGGCGCTCAGGGTCAACACCAACCCGAGTGAGAGCGCCGCCGCGGCGGAGGAGCGGCGTCTCCGCTTGGCATCGGGTGGTGCGGCATCCGTAATGAAAGTTCGCACTGTTGCACCTCTCCTTGAGGGGGCGTCGATCGCGTACGTGCCAACCAGCCATCGACGTTAATCAACGCGTTGGTCACCGTGGGAGGCCCTGCCAGTAACCCCCTGAACCGCTGCCGCAAGACATAGACGATTGACTTTGCGTGCTCGGCTCGCTACACATACTCGTATATCCGTGTGACAGTTCGTATATACGGAGG
The DNA here is from genome assembly GCF_050956135.1 of Actinoplanes sp. CA-131856. Taxonomy (GTDB): domain Bacteria; phylum Actinomycetota; class Actinomycetes; order Mycobacteriales; family Micromonosporaceae; genus Actinoplanes. The sequence goes on from NZ_CP191849.1 coordinate 7,868,827, forward strand.
TGGCGCTATGGTGTCGAGACGCTCTGCGCAGATCCGCATGCTTCGTGCCGCGCTGGCCGCCGTAGTTGTCATCGCCCTTCACGCCGCCCCGGCGACAGCGGCAGCAACCGAGGAAGTCCCGGTCACCACCACCAACGGGCTGCTTCCCGACGGCATGGACTGGAGGGTCGCCATGCCGGACCGCGGATGGAACGGCACGCTGCTTCTGGACCTCGACTTCGCCACCGGAGGAGTCGGCAGCAGCTACTCCACGCTGTTCAACCGCGGCTACGCCGCAGCAGGCATCCGGCGGATTCCCTTCGAGCTCGGCGGCCGCGATTCGCGGGTATCAGCTGCGCAGCTCATCCAGGTCATCGACGTCTTCACGGAGCTCTACGGCAAGCCGCACCATGTCATCACCACTGGCGGCTCGACCGGCGGCGTAGTTGCGGGATACACCATGGAGCGCTACCCCGACCGGATCGACGGTGCCGTCGCGAACTGCACCGTGCCCGGCTACATCCCCTACCTCACACCGAGGCTCAGTGCCCTGTTCGCGGCCAAGGTCTTCTTCGATATCGATCTGCCGATCGTCCAGCACCCCGGAACGAACTTCCAGCGTGACGCCGACAGTTGGCGGGCGGCGATCGATGCGGCGCAAGCCACCCCCGAAGGCAGGGCACGCATCGCGTTGGCGCTGACGCTGGGCCAGATGAACACCTGGACCAACACGGCCCTGCATTCGCCGGACGTCAACGACCCCAACCAGGTGCAGACGTACATGTACGACACGCTGCGCAACCTCTACGCCTTCGACGTCAATACGCGCCGCAACCAGGAACAACAGGTCGGCGGACAAGCCTTCAACTGGACCACCGGGTTCGACTACCGGAAGATCTTCTCCACGATGACCCGTCCCGAACAGCAGGCGGCGGTGCGCACGTTCTACAAGCGGGCCGGTTTGAATCTGGCGGACGACTTGAAAAAGATCAACAACGCTCCGCGCATCAAGGCCGATCCGGCCGCGGTCAAGGAGATCCACCTTCACGGCGACTACACGACCAAGCCGAAAAGGCCCTTCCTGATGAACAACCTGATCGGCGACCCACTGGTGCAGCCGGTTGCGAACTTCGGATATCTCCAAGAGGCCCAGAAACACGGAAAGGGGCATCTGGTCAGGCTGATCCATGTCAACGGCGCCGGCCACTGCTCATTTCAGGCTAACGAATCCGTGGCGGCCATCGAGATCATGAACGAGCGCGTACGCACCGGTGTCTGGCCGAGCACGTCGCCCGCCGCGCTCAACCGTCGCGCCACCCAGATCGACCCGGCTCTGACTCCCCGCTTCATCGAATACCAGAATCCCAAGTTCGCCGGCGGCTTCTGGTCACACGACCGATACAGGGTGAACAACTAGCTGTTGCGCGGACACACTGCGGGCCGAGGACTACATTCCTGCGGCGCGATCTGCCACCGGCTCAAGCGGCGATCGACGCCCCGGACCAAACGTCCATCGACGTCGCGGCCCACAGTGTATAGGTAGGGATTCCGGCCTCGGGCGGACGACGCGCGACATCCACGCTTTGGTGATCGGCGGCAGACGGAGCGAAATGAGCCCTTCGCATCCAAGTGATTTGGGGAGTACTGACAGGGACCCCCAGCAGAGTCGTCACCTCGTGCTGGGAGCCACACGCGGCGGTAGGTTGAGATCATGGAGTACACACGTCTGGGAAGCTCGGGCCTGAAAGTCAGCCGGATCGCGCTCGGGTGCATGAGCTTCGGCGAGGCCGGCCGCGGCGCCGACCAGTGGTCGCTCGACGACGAGGCCGCCGAGCCGATCTTCCGGCAGGCCGTCGAGCTGGGCATCACCTTCTGGGACACGGCCAACGTCTACAGCCTCGGCTCCTCGGAAGAGATCGTCGGACGGGCCATCCGCAAGTACACCAACCGCGACTCCATCGTGCTGGCCACCAAGGTCTACTTCCCCGTACACGACGGCCCGGGCGGCTCCGGGCTGTCCCGCAAGGCCATCCTGGAGAACATCGACGCCTCGCTGACCCGCCTCGGCACCGATTACGTCGACCTCTACCAGATCCATCGCTTCGACCCCGACACCCCGGTCGAGGAAACCATGGAGGCGTTGCACGACGTGGTCCGCGCCGGCAAGGTCCGCTACCTCGGAGCGTCGTCGATGTGGGCGTGGCAGTTCGCCAAACTGCAGCACGCCGCCGACCTGGGCGGATGGACCCGCTTCGTATCCATGCAGAACCAGTACAACCTGTTGCAGCGCGAGGAGGAGCGGGAGATGTTCGGTCTACTCGCCGACCAGGGCGTCGGCTCCCTACCGTGGAGTCCCCTGGCGAAGGGCCGCCTGGCGCGCCCCTGGGAGGACATGAGCACCCGCCGCTCCGAGGTCGACCCGCTGCACGCCCGGTACGCCCCCGAGGAGAACCGGCCCATCGTCGACACCGTGCACCGCATCGCCGAGCAGCACGACGTCCCGATGGCCCAGATCGCGCTGGCCTGGGTCCTGCACAACCCGGTCGTCGACGCCCCCATCGTCGGATCCACCAAACCTCAGCACCTCGCCGACGCGGCGGCCGCGCTCGACATCGACCTGACCGAAGACGAGATCGCCGCGCTCGAGGAGCACTACACACCGAGGCCGCCTTCAGGCTACTGACACGTCCGGACGGCTACCGAATTGCACCACGACAACCGCTATCCAGTGCCGGTCCGATGACGATGCGACCAGCATGGGAACCACTGCGTCCGACTCACGGCAAACGCCGTCACCCGCCCGGGTGACCGAGTTGCTCAACCAGGTCGCGGGCCGGCGCATCCACCTGCTCAGCGGGATCACCATCCCGCTGTATGTGGCCGGCGCGGTGGTGACCCACGGCGCGGCACGCTGGATTCTCATCGTGATCGGCGCGTGCATGACGGCTGCCGTCGCGTTCCCACGTCTGGTGACAACATCCGGCGAAGGCCCGCGCCGGACGATTCCGGCCGCGCTGGTGACCGCCGTGTGGGGTTGGCTTTCGTTCGACCAGCCCCAGCTGGCCACGACCGTCCTGGCGGCAACGATCTTGTACACCGCCCTCATGTCGTCGCGCCAGCACGCCAAGATCGGCATCCTCGTCATGCCCGCCGCCTACCTCGCTGGGCAGTGGATATCCGGGACCCATGATCGGTGGGTGCTGCAGAACCTCGCGGTGGCTCTCACCCTCGTCGGTACGGGCGCTCTACTGGTGTGGATCCGCATCTTGGCCGAGGACATGATGGCCGCCCGGGCGCAGGATTTGGCCGAGGCCAACGCTCGATTGGAGGAGCTCACTCGCATCGACCCGCTGACCGGCCTGGCCAACCGGCGTCGCCTCGACGAGACCCTCGACGACGTGTGGAGGTGGGCGGCCTCCCACCGAGAGCCGATCAGCGTGGTCATGGTCGATGTCGACCATTTCAAGCTGTACAACGACACCTACGGACATCCCGCCGGCGACGCCTGCCTGCGGGACATCGCCGCCCAGCTGGCCAAGAACACCCGTGGCAACGACATAGTCGCCCGCTATGGCGGCGAGGAGTTCTTCGTCGTCCTGCCCGGCACCCACCTCGACACCGCATGCCAGGTCGCTGAACGCGTGCGCGCCGGCGTCGCCTGTCTTCAGCAACAGCACGCATCGTCGCCCTCTGGCTTCGTCACCGTGAGCCTTGGCGTCGCCTGCATGGTTCCCGCCGACGGTGACCAGGTCGGCCATCTGCTTCAGCGGGCGGATCATCAGCTCTACGAAGCCAAGCATGGTGGCCGTAACCAGGTCAGCCCGGCGCCGGAGATCCTCGCCGGGACGACTGCACGGCCATAGGCAGCGACTCCGCGCTTGGGGGTCCCTGCGAAAACCCCTCTGGGCAGCATCTCCCTCAAGGCCGCGCGGTCGCGTTCCCTGAAGGGTATGAGGAAACGTACGTCAATTCTGGCCCTCATCGTGGTGCTGGCCGGCGTGATCGTGATCGTCGCCGCTTCCAGACGTGGCGGTTCCCGCCCGGTGACCGCGCCCGCCGGCGCCTCCGTGACCAGCCTCGCGCCGTCGGCCGACCTGCCCGCGGAGTTTCAGAACACTCCCGCCGGGCAGCAGGGGCGGGTCGTGCGAACCGATTACCGCATTCGCCGGGACGAACGGACTGTGGCCAAGCACGCTTATGTGTATCTGCCCGCCGGCTACGACCAGCAGGACGAGCAGACCCGATACGACATCCTCTACCTGATGCACGGCGCCGGAATGACCACTGAGAGTTTCTTCGGTGGCACCGGACAATCCACCGGGCTGAAAAACGTCCTCGACCACATGATCGAGCAGCGGCAGATTCGGCCGACGATAGTCGTCACGCCCAGTTTCTATCCTGACGGCAATGCGAGCCTGGATCTGCACTACGCCGGCCAACTGGACCGGGAGTTCCCCCGCGAGCTGATCACCGGGCTGATGCCGGCCGTCGAGGGCGCCTACCACACTTACGCAGCGACCACGGACGCGGCGGGCTTCACCGCGTCGCGAGCACACCGGGCCTTCGGCGGCTTCTCGATGGGCGCGGTCACCACCTGGTATGTCTTCATCGAAAATCTCGACTACTTCCGATACTTCTTGCCGATGGCCGGCGACTGCTGGGTCGTGCAGGACTACGGCGGCACCTCCGAGCCGGCCCCGCGGACCGCTGCCGCCCTCGACCAGGTCGTACGAGAGTCCGGCTACGAACGCGACGACTTCCTGATCGCGGCCTCGGTCGGTTCATCCGACGGCACGACCTACCAGATGGATCCGCAGATCAGTGAGATGCGCAAGCTCACGCGCAGCTTCGACGACGGCAATCTGCGTTACGCCAAAGACCCTGGAGGTGGGCACGACCTGGAGTCGATGACCAAGCAGTTCTACAACGCGATCCAGCTCTTCTTCTGACCCAACCCGCCGGTGCGCAACTTCGCCTTGGTGCCTCACGCGCGGTGAGGCAGTTTCCGAGGTTCGCTGGTTGCTGCGCCTCAAGAATCGTGCTGGCGCGTCGACCTATACGTGCCGCGTCGTGGCACCGGGCGGGCACCAGAGCCCTTCCCGCACCGGATCAAGCGATCCTGATTCGAGTCCGGTAGCCCGGCGCGCGGACAGCGGCAGATCCGGACGTCTGATATGAGTTCGTTGCCTGCGATCGAACAACGTCGCGAGGCCCGTCTGCTCCCAACGGCTGACTCGACCGTCGCCGTCCGCGACAAGGCTGCCGTCGCGGCCTAGCAAGGTCAGGGTGATTGCGATCGTCTCCCGCTATACCCGGTCGGCGCAGCATGCTCACGCTCGAGCGGGCGATAGGTTCTCCTCCGGTGTCAGCGACGGCGTTCGTATCTCGTCCGCACCTCGGCGAGAGTTTCCTTTCCCTCACCGATGCGCCAGAAGGTCCAGCCGTTCGCGGATTTTCCGTTGAGGACCGCTTCGGCTGCGGCGGTAGGGGAAGGGAACGGTTCGCCGCTCGCGGTGCGGATCCTGCCGTCGCCGAGCAGCGTCGCGCGAAACATTTTTCGGTTACGTGTGCCTGCGAGGCCCGTGTCGGGTGCGAGCATGCCTTCTCGGATGAGTTCGGCGAGGGTGACGCGCGACCTTTGCCGCTGCCTGGCCCTTGGAGCGGCGGCCGGTTCTGTCGGCAGGATCAGGCCGAGCAGGTCCGCCGCCCAGATCTTCTCAGCCATGGCCTTGAACAACCGGCTACGGGATTCCACGAATTCGGGAATGGGCACGGATTCGTCGTAGGCGCGGAAGTCGAGGTTCTCGTCCTCCCGGAGCCGGCGGAACCGAACTTCACCACGCCCGTAGCTGTCGGGGTGCAGCGAGCCGGCCAGCAGGTAATGGCTGCGGTATGCACTGAGCTTGTCGGCAAGGCGTAGGGCGCCGAGGCTCGCGTTGTCCGAGCCTTCCAACAGGACCAGGGCGCCCAGCCGGCTGCGCTGGCGGGAGTAGGCGTCGCCGTCCGGGAGTACGTCGCGGTATTCGGCGTGCCTGCTGGTGAAGAGATGTTCGACCTCGTGGCCCCGGCCGTCGATATGGCTGAGCATGTGCACGGCGCGGTCGCCGCGGCCTGTGCGTGATTCCAGCCAGGCGGTAAGCCGGGCGAGGAAGTAGACGACGAAAGGCCGGTTTCCGCGCTCGCGGTAGCGCAGCGTCAGCACGCCGCCAAAACGCGGGTACCAGTCGGCTGCGGCTTTTCCCAGGGCGACGGCGAGGTCGTGGACCGTCCGGGATTCGCGTACCGCCGGCCGCATTTCGCCGACCAGTTCGTCGATCTCGGCCTGCCCGTAGTTCTCTGCGACCAGGCCGCGGGTGACGACGAACAGGTCGAGGAAGTTGGCGACCAGGGTGGCCTTGCGGTGCATGACGTCCTCGTCGTCGCCGGATCGGATGGCGGCCATCGTGAGGTCGAACTGCCGGATGATGCCATTGGAGGTGTTGAACCAGGTGCCGAGGTGGCCGTCTACCGGTGCGGCGGCCCAGCGCAGCAGATCCGCGTAGAACGGGTAGAGCGGCTGGAGTTCCTCGGTGAAGAGCATGGCGTGGTCGCCTGTCTTGTAGCGCGGCCAGATCGCGTCCTCGTGCCGCACGAGCCATTCGTGCGGTGCCTCGTCGAGGGTGATGCCGTCACCGTCGTCGGGGTGCAGGTGGAAGTAGTGCGCTCGCAGTACGCCGCGTACGAAGTCGAGCGTCGCGTCCTTCGCCACGGCGTCGAGGGTGGCCTGCATGGACTGCCAGCCGGCGTCGTGCACGCCCGGATCGGGTAGCGCGTCGCTGAGCAGATACTGTTTCAGTAGGTCGAGTGGGGTCAGTCGGACGCCGCGGTCGTTCATCGCCACGAACATCTCGAGCGCGCGGTTGGGGTCGCCGGCGTCGAGTTCGACCAGTGACACCCGTTCGAGCAGCCAGGTGACGAAGTTCGGTAGCGCCTCGCCCGGCAGGTTCTGCAGGCAGAACTGGGTGACGTCCTGGTAGGCCTGGAACACCCGGACGACGTCCGGGCCGCCGTACGCGCCGAACTCGTTTCCGTTGAGCAGGTCGTTGAAGCAGGCGCGGTAGCCGATGTCGGTGATGGTGAATTGTCGCCGGACGGGGTCGCCGCCGAGAATTAGCGTCCGCAGATGAGCGCTCTGGTCCCTGGTGTCCTCGCGCGACGATGTCAGGTGGTAGAGCCGGATCAGCAGGAGAAGGAGGGTGACCACCCGCTGTTGCCCGTCGGCCAGGTATTTCCCGTCGGCACGGCGATAGGTGATGACCGAGCCGAGAAAATAGGGCTCGTAGGTCATGGCATCGGCGACCTGGTGGTTCTGCTGCCATTCCCGCTCAAATTTCCTGACCAGGTCGAGCATCAGTTTTTCGACCTGGAGCCTTTCCCAGGCGTAGCGGCGCTGGAAATAGCCGAGACCGTAGGCGTTTCCCTCGAAAAGCATGCGCACCGTCGCGGGTCCGGCCTGCACGATCTCTTTCGGGTATGGTGATCCGGACATGACGTCCCCCAGCGAACTCAGGAAACCGGTTCGGCCTGCGCCTTGAGGACGACGATCGGTTTACCTATTCCGGTCCAGATGAATCCACAGCGCCTAATTCTGACGCGCTCTCCGGCGCGGGCATTTCCTTCGTGCCGCTCGGCGGTGAAGTCCACGGTGGCACCAACGGGACCGATTACGTCCAGCCGATTGTCCTGGGCTTCACGCATCAGCCATGCCACGATCTCGGGGGCCTTCTGGTCCTCGGCGGCGAGCTGGTCGGCGCCTGCCACGACGTCAGCCAGCAGTGTGACCTTCTCCCGTGCGCTCTGCTCAGTCCAGTCGGGCCTAGCTCTGGAACCCGAGTTCTCGACCGCGGCCAGCACATTCTTGATTGCCTTGACATACGGTTGCACGATCCAGGTACGGCTGGATTTCAGGGCCAGGCTGGTCAGCTCGGTCAGCGCTTTTTCCGAGGTGACTGTGACGGGCGACCATTCGTAATGGGTCTTGTCCGGCCGGACGATCTGCGGATGCTCGGCGAGCCTTTTCTGCGTCGACTTCCATCGACGGTTCACGGTGGCAGGATCGGCGCCAGCCCGGACGATCACCTCGCGGACATCGCGGAGCTGAACCGGGTGTCCGGCGCGTTCGATGACTTCCGCGAACACGGATTCCGCGTCTTTGTCGAATCGATCGAGCAGAGCCACGCCGTCCACCTTCACCGTCGGCAGTGCAATTACCGAATGTGGCGTCGTTATCGACCCACGGTTACATCATAAACATCGATCGATGATCGCCGAGGTGTCGTCACCGCGACAATGTCGTCGCCTTCCGATCAAGGGACGGATCAGGTATGCCGGGCCGGACATGATCTGGTCCCAGCCGACGATCAAGCGAGGAGGAGCGCCGTACTGCGACTGGCGCCATCTGGCTCGGCCAGCAGGTCCGACCGTTTGTCAACGAGCGCCTTGATCGCGTCTATGGCCACGTCTAGGGCTTTGTAGCACAGCGGGAACTCCGTCTCCTTCAACGGGCGGTTGCCGTGAACCACGCTACTGCGGAGGCTGTAGATCTTCGCTAGCTCAGTTCGGAACGTTCGCCGCTCACTTAACGTCGGCTTAAGCAGTTTCGCGAGGCAACTCGTTACGCGGAATGTCGGCTCGCCCTCGGAGGTGCCGAACAGTTTCTCCCAGGCGATCACCGAGTCGATCAGCACGTCACCCGGCTCCCTGCGTTCCGCCGTAGCCTTCAGCACCCGGGTGAGGGCGAGTTCGATGTACCTGACGTCTGCGGCGCCCAGCAGCCGATACCAACTACGCCAGCTCTCCACCTCGTGGTGCGTCAGGATTGCTGGCACAAGCCCCGAGCCGATCCGCGGATCCTGATACTGCGGCCCGATCGAGTCATTGAACGGCTCATCGACGTACTGCCAGGTGGGTACCACGTGCACCCTGGGCGTGCGCTCGCAGGCGAGAAGAATACTTGCCCGGACACGAAGGAGTGTCAGTTCCAACTCCTGTGGCGGCGGTACTCGGGATTGCCAACTCTCGATGTCATCATCGATCTTCGCGAGCCAGGCCTTGTAAGGGAACGGGAAATCCAAGACGAGGTCTCCGTCGTAGTTAATGGTTACCCGATTGCCGATATCGTCTGATGCACCGTGAAGTTGTTGGCGCAACAAGGTCGGCGCGAGCCGTCGATCCTCCTCGGAAGCCGGCCGAATGATCCCGTCGTGCCCCAGGTCGAGGTGACAGTCTTCGGGAAGTAAGACGCCAGTGAGGGCGACACGGGCGACGACAGTAGAGGTACGCCCGCGAAATATCCTCCGGGCGATCGCGAGTTGCTCGAGCGCATTCGCGGCGAGGCCGGATTCCGTGGTGGTGAAGGTCGCCCGTGCCCGGCGCCAGGCCGCACGAAGGAGCAGGCTTGCTATGTCGTCGAGCCAGACGGAACGGCCGTGCCCGGTATTCAGATACATGGTGGCGAAGAGGCCGCGTCCCGCATCCTTGCGCGAGAAGGCGGCACGGACGTCGACATCGGCTTCAGCGGCAGCAACGAAATCAGCCCACTGAGGCAAGGACCGAAGTACTCGTTCGAAGCGTGGGTTGCGCTGGTCTGCCAAGAATCGAACGTCCGACGTCACCCAGGACGGCAGAGTGCTGGGCAGAAGCAGGGCCGGGTAAGCGCTCAACGCCAGTTCGACCATGGACTGTTCAAACTGATCCTCACCATCCTGCACCAAATCGTCAGCAGGTGACCGTTGATGAAATGACCAGGCTCGGGTGCGGCCGTCCTGACCGACCTCCATCAGCCAGTCGACCAAGCGCTCCGGATCGACCGTATATTCGAAGTCCTCGTGCGGGTTCGGCAGACCGATGATCTCATAAACACTTTGCAGCACTCTGAGTTGATGGGCGCTGTGTTCCCAATGTTCGGAAAAGACGAGATTTAGATCTTCCGTGGTGCAGTTAAGGACGTATGCGAGTAGCGGCCGCCCCAAAACGTCCTGCAGCCACCGCAAGGCGTAGTCGTCAAGGACCGCGCGTTCGTCGTTCACCGCCGCATCGTCGCATGCTGTTGGGCACAGGTCGACTCGGCGAAGTACACGGCAGATTCAGTCGGTCGTAGCATTTGATCTTGGTGGTTCGGTGGGACAGGATGCCCGCCGTGCGTGTAATGCTGACGACGGCCGACCGTGAAGAGATCTCCCGCGGACTCGCGGAAGGCTTGCTGTATAAGGAAATCGGCATGCGGCTCGGCCGGAACCCGTCGATCGTGTCGCGGGAGGTCGCGCGGCACGGCGGCCGGGCCGGCTACCGGGCGGTGGCCGCGGACACGGCCGCCGCGACGGCCCGGACCCGGCCGAAACTCCTCGCGGTCGAGCGCTCCCAGCGGTTACGGACAGTCGTGATCGAGCGGCTGCGGGCCGGATGGTCGCCGGCCTCGATCGCGGGTCGCTTGCCCGACCTCGTACCTGACGATCACGCTGTGCGGGTGTCGCACGAAGCCATCTACCAGTGGGTCTACGCCCAGCCTGTCTCCACGCTCGCAAAGGAGTTGATCCGGCTGCGGACCGGCCGCCCGGCCCGCCGCTCCGGGCCGCGACCCGAGCCGGCACCGCGTATCCGCGAGCCCCGCTACCTCGACGAACGTCCCGCCGAGGTCGAAGGCCGGGCCGTGCCCGGACATTGGGAGGGCGATCTTGTCATCGGTAAGAACGGCAAGACCGCCGTCGCCACGCTGGTAGAACGCAGCTCCCGGTTCCTGATCCTGGTCCCGCTCACCGGCCGGGACTCGCTGAGCGTCACCGAAGCCGTCATCGCCGCCACCGGCAGCCTCCCGGCACAGATCCGCCGCTCGCTGACCTGGGACTGCGGCGCCGAAATGGCCCGCCACGCGGCGATCACGGCCACCGGCCTGCCGGTCTTCTTCGCTCACCCGCACAGTCCCTGGCAGCGTGGCAGCAACGAAAACCTGAACCGGATCGTGCGGGAGTACTTCCCGAAAGGCGTCCCGATCACGTCCAGCCCCGACTACCTCGCCCGGGTCGCCGCCGAAATCAACGACCGGCCACGTAAAATCTTCGACTGGAAGAAACCCTCCGAGATATTCACCGAACTCGTAGAGTCACATGCTTCCACTGACTGAATCTGCCCACCGGCACCTATCGAGATCGCTCACGACGGCGGCCTCGCACCGACGCTCCCGGCAGCGGATGGCTCGCCGTAGCAGAGGCCGTGGTCAACGCTCAGCACACCACGCCGGCTCGTTGCACAACACTGCCGCAGACCTGCGATCGCAGCACCAATCCCGGCCAGCGTTGCTCCGAGGCCCATGGAGACACGGCTGGAGGCCAGCTTGCGACCACGCGGCCAAAAACGGTGGGTTTTCGGTGGGTGACCTTGACCCAACAAAAACGGTGACCTGCGTTTCCGCAGGTCACCGGCATCTTTTGGTCGGGCTGACAGGATTTGAACCTGCGACCCCTTGACCCCCAGTCAAGTGCGCTACCAAGCTGCGCTACAGCCCGCCGCCACCCGGTACCTACACCGCGCGGCAACTCCGAAAGCTTACCAAGCCCTACCCATGAGCCTTACCCCGCCCCCCAGGCCCCGTCTTCTTCCTCGGCTTCACCGAGATCTCGATCGGCGACCCCTCATATCCGAACTCCTCGCGCAGCTTCCTCTCCACGAACCGGATGTACCCCGCGTCCAGCGGCCCGGTTGTAAAGAGCACAAACCGCGGCGGCGCCACCCCAGCCTGGGTAGCAAACAGAATGCGCGGCGCCCGCCCACCCCGTACAGGGTGAGGTGTGGCCTGGGTAAGCGTCGTCAACCACTGGTTCAAAGCCCCAGTAGGCACCCGCTGCTCCCAAGAATCGAGAGCGCGACGCAGAGCCGGCGCCAGCTTGTCCACCGCGCGGCCGGTCTTGGCCGAGATGTTGACCCGCACGGCCCACGGGATCCGCTTGAGCTCGCGGTCGATCTCCTTGTCCAGGAAGATCCGGCGATCGGCGTCGACCAGGTCCCACTTGTTGAAGGCGATGACCAACGCACGGCCCGCCTCCACGACCTGGGTCAGAACCCGCTGGTCCTGCTCACTGATGACCTCGGAAGAGTCCAGCAGCACGACAGCCACCTCGGCCGCCTCCACCGCACCCGCCGTCCGCAGCGACGCGTAGTACTCCGTACCCGAAGCCTGATTCACCCGCTTGCGCAGCCCAGCCGTGTCGACGAACTGCCAGACCTCCCCGTCCATTTCGACGAGGCTGTCCACGGGATCGACTGTGGTGCCGGCGACCGAATCGACGACCGCCCGCTCCTCCTTGGACACCTTGTTCAGCAGCGACGACTTGCCCACGTTGGGCCGGCCGACCAAGGCGACCCGGCGCGGCCCCCGCGGCCCGTCCTCCACGATCGGTGGCGGGTCGGGCAGCGCCGACAAGATGTCATCCAGCAGGTCGCCCGACCCGCGACCGTGCAGGGCCGAGATCGGATGCGGCTCCCCCAGCCCCAGGGACCAGAGCGAAACCGCCTCCAGCTCCAGGTTCTGGTTGTCAGCCTTGTTGGCGACCAGGATCACCGGCTTGTGCGACCGCCGCAGCATCTTCACCGCGGCCTCGTCCACATCCGTGGCTCCGACCGACACGTCGACCACGAAGACGACCACGTCAGCGGTCTGCACGGCCATCTCGGCCTGCCGGGCGATGGCCGCCGCGCGATCACGCGCGTCCGGCTCCCAGCCGCCCGTGTCGACGACCGTGAAGCGGCGCCCGTTCCACTGCGCGTCGTACGGCACGCGGTCGCGGGTCACCCCGGGCACGTCCTCGACGACCGCTTGGCGGCGGCCGATGATGCGGTTGACCAGGGTGGATTTGCCGACGTTGGGGCGGCCGACCACGGCGACCACCGGGACGGGACCTTCGACGACATCCACGGAGAGGAGCTCCGCGGGAGAGTCACTCACGACTTCACCTTGCTGTTCAAAAGATTCAGGAGGTACGCGACGACCTCGTCGATGCCCATCTCGGAGGTGTCGACCTCGATGGCGTCGGACGCCTGCTTCAGCGGATCCGTCGCGCGGGAAGAGTCAAGCTTGTCACGCCGCAGCAGTGAGGCTTCGGTCGCGGCCACATCAGCGGCGTCTTCGGCGCTGCGCCGGCGGGCGCGGGCCGCCGACGACGCCGTGAGGTAGACCTTGAGGTCCGCGGAAGGGGCGACGACGGTCGCGATGTCACGGCCCTCGACGATGATCCGGGGCTGGCCAGTGATGATCGCCTGCTGGAGGGCCACCAGGTGCTTGCGGACAGCGGGAACAGCCGCCACCGCGGAGACGGCCTGGGTGACCTCGACCCCACGGATCGGGGCGTCGACATTCACCCCATTTGCCGCGAAGCTGGGCGCCGACGGATCGGTGCCGATCGACAGCTCGGTCTCCAGCGCGATCTTCGCGATCGCGTCGGGGTCGCCGAGGTCGGCTCCGCCCTGCAGAACGGCCCAGGTCACCGCCCGGTACATCGCTCCGGTGTCCAGGTAGACCCCGTCGATCGCGGCCGCCAGACGCCGGGAAACGGTGGACTTGCCGGATCCGGACGGGCCGTCGACAGCGACAACACACTTTTCCGGCCGTACTTCTTCCGACACCGTTCCTCCAGGGTTTGCCCGCCCGACCAACCCTCCCATTGTGCCCGCACCGACCCGCCGCCGACGAACCAGGGGTTTGCCAACGGTCAAGGGCAAGATCAAGACCGCGGATGTACGCCACCACAGGAAGCCCCGGCGTCAACGGGCCCGGCTAGCTGCAACTCGGCCTCTCTGCCGCGGCTGCCGGGCTGTCCTGCGACGAAAGCCGAAAACCGCCGATCTCGCCCCCGCCCGGAAACCGGCCGACGCCGGGCTGTCCCGTCGCCTCCGCCGAGAGTAAGTTACTCAGCAGTAGCAACGAGGGGAGCCCACCATGCCCACGCTGGAGAAGATCGACGCCGTCTACGTCCTCGACCTGGGCGACGGCGAGAACCGTTTCCACCCCGACTGGCTCACCGAGATCAACGCCCTGCTCGACGAGGTCGTCAAGGGCGACGAGCCACGCGCCCTGGTCACCGCGGCCACCGGCAAGATCTGGTCGAACGGCCTCGACCTCGAGTGGCTGTTCGAGCATCCGGAGGACTATTCGGCGTACGGCGCAAAGGTCCATGCTCTTCTCGCCCGCTTTTTGACCTTGCCTTTCGTCACCGTGGCCGCCCTCCAGGGCCACACCTTCGCCGCCGGCGCCATGCTGTCGCTGGCCCACGACTTCCGGATCATGCGGGCCGACCGCGGCTTCTGGTGCCTGCCCGAGGCCGACATCAACATCCCGTTCACGCCGGGCATGTCCGCCCTGATCCAGTCCCGGCTCACGCCGCGGACCGCACACGAGGCCATGGTCACCGCCCGTCGTTTCGGGGGCGAGGAGGCGTACACCCGAGAGATCGTCGACAGCGCCGTGGCCGAGGACGAGGTCCGGAGCTCGGCGATCGCGCTCGCCGAGAGTCACATCACCAAGGCCGGCCCGACCCTGGAGACCATCAAGACCAGGATGTACGCCGGCGTACTGGAAGCCCTGCGGACCTTCGCTTAGATGTCCACGGAACCCAGCATCTCCAGCAGCTCGTCCGTGTTGTCCACCGCCGCCTGAAGCACCTTGCGCGCCTCCCGCAGCCGCCCGGCCTGCGCCGCCAGCCGCGCCACGTCCCCCGCCGCGACCGCACCGTGCGTGGCCGCACTGACCGACAGCAGCAGCTGAAGCCCCTCGGCGGCCTGCCCCGCCGCCAGCGGGATCGGATCGGTGCGGCTCTCGTGCGCCATGGCCGGCAGCGGCAGACAGGCCCGCTGCACCTGCCACCGGATCCGGTCGGCCCGCTGCGAAGGCTCGTCCGACCCGTCGAGTTGCCGCTGCCAGAGCGCATAGCGGGCTTCCCGGCTCATCAGCAGCCGATCGGCCGCCATGGCCTCGGCCTGGGCCGCCGCCAGCAGCGCGCCGGCCAGCCAGGCCCGCCGCGCGTTCGTATCGTCGAGATCATCGCCTGAAGGCCGCGCCCCCAGCGCCTCCAGAGCCGCGACGAGTCGTTCCTGCACCCCCATCGTCCCAACGTATCGATGGAAGCCCGCAAATACCGCGAGGCGCGCCTACATGACGACGACCAGCTTGCCGACCGTGTGCTTCCCGGCGAAGTCGTTGAGCGCCCGCACGCCGTCGTCGAGGGTGTACCGCCCGGTGACCAGCGGGCTCAGCCCGGCCACCTGCCGCATGCCACCCAGCTCACCGTCGACATCGAGCACGAGTTCAAAGCGAACGTCGTCCCGCCCGATCATCTCGGCCCGGGGCGGCGGGAACGTGATCGTGAAGAGCCGCCCGCCGGGCTTCAGGCAGGCCGCCGCCTCACGCAGCTGATCGGTCGGGCGCACCAGGTTGAGAACCAGATCGACGCCACCCGAGGGGTAGTCGTCGTAACCGATCACCTCGGAAGCGCCCAGCTTCAGCAGCAGCTCGCGATCGGAGGCGTGACCGGTGGCGATGACCCGGCACCCGGACAGAAGCGGCAGCACCGTGGTGCCCACCCCACCGGTCGCGCCGATCACCAGCACCGTCTCCCCCGGCGCCGGCTCGGCCGTGGCCATCAGCGCCCGCGCCGTCAGCCCGACCGTGGGAAGCGCGGCCGCGTCGACGACATCCAGCGAAGCCGGCCGGTGCGCGATGAACGGCGTCCCGGCCTCGAAGACCGCGTATTCGGCCAGGGTCCCGGTGGTCACGCTCGGCTGCTTCGCGCCGGCCAGCGCCCCCAGCGCTCGCGGCACCGAATGCCCGAAGACCTCGTCACCAATTTTGTACGCCGTGACGCCCTCCCCGACCGCACTGACGGTCCCGGCGAAGTCGTTCCCCAGGACGTGCGGAAATTCCAGCTGTACGGGATAGGCGCCGCTCGGAATGACGATGTCCCCCGGATTGATCGAGGCGGCGGCGATCCGGACCTGAATCTGCCCCGGCCCGGCCGGGGGAACCGGGATGTCGGCGACCTCGAAGCTCGAAGGCGGGCCGTAGTCAGGGGCGACGATCGCTTTCATGGCTTCCTCCACGGGGCATTAAGCGGACCGGTTGGTCACGTTAGACGTAAACGGACCGCCCGGTCAACTTGTTAAGCTGATGATCGTGACCATCGACCGCCCCCTGCGTGCGGACGCGGCCCGCAACCGCTCGGCGCTGCTGGCCGCCGCCGCCGAGGAGTTCGCCGCCCACGGCCTGGACGCGTCGGTGGCCGACATCGCCCGCCGGGCCGGCATCGGCAAGGGCACGGTGTTCCGCCACTTCCCGACCAAGGACGACTTGCTGGCCGCCGTGGTCCTCGACCGCGTGGACGACCTGGCCGCCTTGGCCCAGCGTCTGACCACAGCCACAGACCCCGGAGCGGCCCTGCTGGAGTTCATGGAGGCCGCCGCCGGCCGCCAGCAACAACTGGACCTGTCGTTCCTGCGCGAGTCCGGCGAGGTCAACGCGCGCCTGACCAGCGCCCGCGAGCGCTTGTTCGCCGCCATCATCGCGCTGGTGGCCCGGGCCCAGGAGGCCGGCGCCGTCCGCCCCGACATCGACGGCATGGACGTCATCCTGCTGATGTGCGCCCCGAACCACGTGGTCAGCTTCGTCCCGAACCCACCACCGGATCTGTGGCGCCGCTACCTGGGAATCATCTTCGACGGCCTGCGCCCCGACGGCGCCCGGCCGCTCCCGCGTTAGGAGACCGGGCGGCGGGGAATCCCGGGGACCATGACCGATCAACCACACCGCATCGACATCAGGCAGGGCGACGAGCCGGACGGCACCACGGCGCACGAGGCCTCGCTGCGCCCGCCGGGCCATTCCGTGGAAGGCCGCGCCGACGAGCCCGCGGACCGCGCCCCGGAGGACCGCACCGGCGAGAAGGGCGGCGGGGTGGCCGACCGTTCCGGCTACGACTCACGCAGCCTGGCCGGCGACTCGCCGAATTACCGGCCGGAATGACGAAAGCCCGGGCCTTCGACGGGCCCGGGCTTTTTCACGTGCGCGGATCAGTCGCCGGCGGCCTTGAAGAGGGCGGCGACCTCGGCCATGGACAGGTGACGGAAGCCACCCGGCCGCAGGTCGCCGAGGCGGATCGGGCCGACCGACGTGCGGATCAGCCGGGTCACCGGGTGGCCGACCTCTTCCATCATGCGGCGGACGATGTGCTTGCGGCCCTCGTGCAGCGTGATCTCCACCTGGGCCGTCTTGCCGAGCGCGCCGACCAGCTTGAACTGGTCGGCCTTGGCCGGGCCGTCCTCGAGCTCGATCCCGCTGAGCAGCTGCCGGCCGACGTTGCGGGCGAGCGGCCCGTTCGTCACCTCGGCCAGATACGTCTTCTGGATCTCGTACCGGGGGTGGGTCAGCTTGTTGGTGAGGTCGCCGTCGTTGGTGATGAGCAGCAGGCCCTCACTGTCGGCGTCGAGGCGCCCGACGTGGTAGAGCCTGGTGCCGAACTGCCCGAGGAAGTCGGCCAGCTCGGTGCGGCCCTTCTCGTCGTCGAGCGACGAGACGACACCACGCGGCTTGTTCATCGCGATGTACATGAGCTTGGTGTCGGTGACGATCCGCTGGCCGTCAACGTGGATCTCGGCAGTGTTGGGGTCGACCTTGTCGCCGAGCTTGGCGACCTTGCCGTTCACCGTCACACGCCGGCGGAAGATCAGGTCTTCGCAGGCGCGGCGGGATCCAACACCGGCGGCCGCCAGCACTTTCTGGAGGCGTTCGGCGGTGTCAGCCTGAGGCATCGAGCACTTCTTCCACGTCGTCGGGCAGGAACGGAGCGAGCGGCGGCAGCTGGTCGACCGAGTTGAGACCCAGCTTTTCCAGGAAGAGCACCGTCGTGCGATACAGGTGTGCCCCGGTTTCGCTCTCCGTGCCGCATTCCTCGATCAGGCCGCGCGTGACAAGCGTACGCATGACCCCGTCGCAGTTCACACCGCGGATAGCGGAGATGCGCGACCGGGTCACCGGCTGCTTGTAGGCGACCACAGCCAGTGTCTCCAAGGCCGCCTGGGTCAGCCGCACAGACTGCCCGTCGAGCACAAACCGTTCCACGTACGCCGCGTATTCCGGCCGCGTGTAGAGACGCCAGCCACCCGCCACCCGCCGAAGATCGAACCCGTGCCCCGCAGCGGTATAACGCGCCGACAGATCCTCGAGCATGACCCCCACACGCTCGGTCGGCTGCTCCAGAATCTGCGCGAGCTGCATCTCGGCCACCGGCTCGTCGACCACCAACATGATCGCCTCGAGCGCCGCCGCCAGCTCCGAGTCATCGGTCAACCCCGGCAGGTCAACATCGGCTTCCTCGGTACGCGTCCCCGAGCCCTCAACCGCAGCCGCGCCGTTCCGGCCTTTGCGCCCGGCCTGCTCGGGCACGGAAGCTTTGGCCCCACTCAGCGCCGCGGCATCATCATCGTCGTCGTAGTCCCGCCCCGACGCCGGCACCTCTTCCGAGAACGGAAGATCGTTCTCCCCGTCATCACTGACGTCATCATCGGCCGCCGCGTCAAAGACGTCCCCCGCGTCATCCCCGTCCGGCGGCAGCGGCGCGTCAACGGGTTCCCCGTCATCATCGGCGAACTCAGCCTCAGCCGCTTCTTCAATCGGCTCCGGCAATTCCAGCTCAGGCCCAGGCGCCACCACCACAGGCTCAACGTCCCCGGTCAGCCCCCCATCAACCGGAACGTCATCCTCAGCCGAGTCCCCGAGAGCAGGCTCCTCGGCCGGCGGGTTGGGCCCTTCGAAGGCCGGATCGAAGTCATCATCCGAGTCGAGCCCCGCTTCTTCGAGCTCGTCCCCGTCCTCAGGCAGCTGCCGGTTGTCCGAGGCCCCCACCGAACTCCCCACCGGCCCACGCTCAGCAACCCGCTCCTCAGCCCAGTTCCCATCACCGGTGGACGACGTAGGCACCGCCGCCGACCAGCCCCGCTCGTCAGCAACCTCATCCGACTCCAAGCCCACCCCGGACTCCAAAGCCGGCTCAGCATCCGACTCCGCCCCCGCGTCGCCCCGCGCAAGCTCGCCACCAGACTCGGCCCCCGCGTCGCTCCGCGCCAGGTCGCCATCAGACTCCGCCCCCGCGTCGCCCCGCGCCAGATCGCCATCAAACTCCGGCCTAGCGTTGCCCCGCGCCGGATCGTCATCAAACTCCGGCCCAGCGTTGCCCCGCGCCGGATCGTCATCAGACTCCGCCCCCGCGTTGCCTCGTGCCAGCTCGGCCCGCGCTTCCTCCTCGGCCGCGGCCTGGAACTCACGATCCGGCGTCCGCGGCGCACGCTCCCACGGCGGCACCCAGGCCGCCGCCTGCGCCGCAAGTGAGTCGGACTGCTCCTCGCTGCTCACGATCGTTCCTCCGCGTCGTCGTCTTCCCCGCCAAGATCATCGCCATCGGCGCCCACGTCAAGTCGGCCCGCTTCGCGTTTCCCCGATCCGGCCTCACCCGAATCCACCGACTCCGCCACACGGCCCCCCACATCGGGCAGGCCACCGCTCTCCCCCATCGGCACCACACCGAAATCAGCGGCCATATCCGACATGCGCTCGGAACGCGGCGCAGGGCTCAGACTTGAATCGAGGCCCACATCCGATTCAAGGTCGACATCCGGGCCAAGGTCGGTATCCGGGCCAAGGCCGGCGCCCAAGCGAAGGTCGCCACCCAAACCCAGGTCATGGTCCGGACCATGGTCGGCATCCAGGCTGAGGTCAGCGTCCGAGCCGACGTCGGTATCCAGGTCGAGGTCGGTATCCAGGTCGAGGTCGGCGCCGGAGCTGCGGTCGGCGTCTGGGTCGAGGTCCGCGTCGGGGGACGCGTCTGCTGGGGGCTTCTCGTCGTCCGTTGGCTTGGTGCCCTCGTAGTCGTCGATGTCCAGCTCTACGTCGGCGGCGTCGCCGCCTATCCAGCGGACTGTCAGCTCGTCCAGGGACACCGGCTGTTCGAAGTCGATCAGGCCCTCTCGGTAGAGCTCCAACAAAGCCAGGAACCGCGCCACCACCTCGAGCGTGTTGTCGCAGTCGGCCACCAGCAGCGAGAACGTGGCCGAACCGGCCCGGCGAAGCCGGTCGCGCAAAAGGGCCGCGTGCTCGCGGACGCTCACCCGGACCTGGTGGATGTGGGCGATCGACACCTGCGGCGGGCCCGGTTTCGGGACGAACTGTTTCAGCGCGAGCTTGAACAACCTTTCCGGGCCGATGCCCAGCACCAGCTCGGGCAGCGCCTCCGCGTAGCGCGGCTCCATCGACACCGCCCTCGGCCACCTCTTGCCGCCGGTGAACTCGAGCTCGGCGATGTGGGCCGCCGCCTCCTTGTACGCCTTGTATTGCAGCAGTCGCGCGAACAGCAGGTCGCGCGCTTCGAGCAGGGCCAGGTCTTCCTCGTCCTCGACGTCGGCCGCCGGCAGGAGCCGGGCCGCCTTCAGGTCGAGCAGGGTGGCCGCCACCAGCAGGAACTCGCTCGTCTCGCCGAGGTCCCAGTCGTCGCCCATGGCCCGGATGTATGCGATGAAGTCGTCGGTCACCTGGTGGAGGGCGATCTCGGTGACGTCGAGCTTGTGTTTGCCGATCAGCTGGAGGAGCAGATCGAACGGCCCCGTGAAGTTGTCGAGGCGTACCAGAAATTTGCCCGACTCGTCTTCGGGGGAGATGGCGGAGACTTCGGCGGGCTCGTCAGGCACCTGCTGACCGTAGACCACCGGTACGACAACTTGCTCAGTGCTCACCGCGCCCCTTCCCGTCCGTACCGTTTAAACGGGACAAATCCGAAAACGGTACGCCGCGAAAAGGAAGATCAACCCCACAGGCGAACGAAGACCAGCCCGAGCGCGTCGAGGATCTGGAGCAGGAACGGCACCCCGAACGGGAAGATGCACAGGATCAGCAGGACCAGGACGCCGATGTTCTTGTCCTCGAACCACAACCGCATCCACTGCATGCCCCGCCCGGGCGTGCGCAGCGCCGAGTGCAGCACCCCGAAGCCGTCCAGCGGCGGGATCGGGATGAGGGCCAGGATCCCGAAGCAGAGCAGACCGACCGCCAGCGACAGCAGTACCTGCTCGCCCACCGGCAGATCGATGCCGAGCAGCACGTCGGCCGGGCCGATGAAGGCCAGGATGTTGTTCGGAAAGGCCAGCGCGTACGTCAGCAGCAGCACCTGGGAGACCACGATGCACAGCAGCGGACCGGCCAGGAACACCGCCGCCGCCCGGCCCCGCCCGTGCCAGCGCGGCACGTCGTCCACCGTGAGCATCTTGCCCCAGCCCATGCCGCCGATGGCCGCCGCGACCGCGCCGAACGGGTCGACGTCCTCGCGCAGGCGCGGGGCGATCGACTCGCGGCGGTCGGAGATCTTCAGCATCCGCGACGTGGCGCGGATCGCGACCGCGCGCAGCACGAGAGCGAGCAGGAAGGAGACGACCAGGGCGACGAACGCCACCGGCTCACCGAGCGCGTAGAGCACCTGTCAGCCGCGCTCGGCCTTGGCGGCGATGACCTCGCGGGCGAGCTGGCGGTAGTTGCGGGCGCCGGACGAGGCCGGGTCGAGCGTGGTGATCGGCGCGCCGGCCACCGTGGACTCGGGGAATTTCACCGTCTTGGTGATGACCGTCTGGTAGACCTTGTCGCCGAACGCCTCCACGACCCGCTGGAGCACCTGGCGGCAGTGGGTGGTGCGGCTGTCGTACATGGTCGCGAGGATGCCCTCGAGCTCGAGGTCGAAGTTCAGCCGCTCGCGGACCTTGTCGATCGTGTCGAGCAGCAGGGCCACACCGCGCAGCGAGAAGAACTCGCACTCGAGCGGGATGAGCACACCGTGCGCGATGGTCAGCGCGTTGATCGCCAGCAGGCCCAGCGAGGGCTGGCAGTCGATCAGGATGAAGTCGTATTCCTTGCGGACCGAGCGCAGGGCCCGGGCCAGCGCCATCTCGCGGGCCACCTCGTTGACCAGCTGGATCTCGGCCGCGGAGAGGTCGATGTTGGCGGGCAGCAGGTGCAGGCCGGCCACATCGGTCTTGATGATGACGTCCTCGGTGGCCACGTCGTCCTGCATGAGCAGGTTGTAGACGCTCAGGTCGAGGTTGTGCGGGTTGACACCCAGGCCCACCGAGCAGGCACCCTGGGGGTCGAAGTCGACGAGCAGCACCTTGCGCCCGTACTCGGCCAGGGCCGCACCCAGGTTGATCGTGGTCGTCGTCTTGCCGACGCCGCCCTTCTGGTTGGCCAGGGCGATGATCCGCGCGGGGCCGTGCCGGTCGGTCGGCATCGGCTCGGGGATCGGGCGGCGCATGGTGTACGCCGTCGGGTCGGCCGGGCCCAGGTCGGCGCCGAGGTCGAGCGAGCTCTGCTGTTCCCGGAGTGTGGAGGTCCAGGCCTCCGCCCGGTTGCCGTTCCCCGTCATGACCTCGCCCCCTCCCGACTCGCCAGCCGGAGCCGATGCCCGACTCTACGCCACGCGCGCCGCACGACCAGGGTCAGCCATCGGCGTGTCGCTCCAAGAAAGCCGAGACGGATGCGCAGCGTCTAACGAGCACGCGGGTGAGCGGTCGCGTAGACCTCGCGGAGTCGGTCCACGGTGACCAAGGTGTACACCTGCGTAGTCGTGACCGAAGCGTGTCCCAGCAGCTCCTGGACGACCCGCACGTCGGCCCCGCCGTCGATCAGGTGGGTCGCGTACGAGTGACGCAGCGTGTGCGGCGAGACGGCGTACGGGCCCTCGACCGGCAGATCGGCCGCGACCGCGGCCCGCCGCAGCACCATCCACGCGCCCTGCCGGGACAGCCGCCCGCCCCGCGCGTTCAGGAAGACGGCCGGCGTCCCCTTTCCTTTCGCGGCGAGTGCCGGCCTCCCTCGTACGAGATAAGCCTCCAGGGAAGCCCGCGCGTAACCGCCGACCGGAACCAACCGGGTCTTTCCGCCCTTGCCCCGCAGAACGGCCGACGAATCGTCCAGAAGCGACAGGTCGTCGATGTCGGCGCCGACCGCCTCGGAGATCCGCGCCCCGGTCCCGTAGAGGAACTCCAGCAGGGCCTTGTCCCGGAGCCCGGCCGGGGTGTCGTCGGACGGCGCCGCCAGCAGCCGCGTCACCTGATCGACCTCGAGGGCCTTGGGCAGCCGTTTCGGCGGCGCCGGCGGCCGCACCTCGGCCGCGACGTCGGCGCCCGTGTAGCCCTCGCGGGCCGCGAAGCGGTGCAGACCCCGGACGGCGCTGATCGCCCGGGCCGCCGAGGAGGACGCCAGGCCCTCCTCGCGCAGCAACGCCAGGTGATCGGTGATCGCCGTGGCACGCACCTCGGACAGCTCGGTGACGCCGGCCGCCGTGAGCGCCGCGGCGTAGCGGTCGAGATCGCGGCGGTACGACTCGAGGGTGTTACGGGACAACCCACGCTCGACGGTGAGATGGTCGAGGTAGGCGGTGATCACACGCTGGAGGCTCAGCTCAGCACCGTGCTCAGGGCCAGGGTCCGCATGCCGTGTGCCTCCGCGACCGGTCCGTAGGTGACGTGCCCGTCATGGGTGTTCAGGCCCAGGGCGAGCGCGGCGTCGGCCTTGAGCGCCTGCCGCCAGCCGAGGTTCGCCAGCTCCAGAGCGTACGGCAGAGTGACGTTGGTGAGCGCGTAGGTGCTGGTGTGCGGCACCGAGCCCGGCATGTTGGCCACGCAGTAGAACAGCGAGTTGTGCACCTGGTAGACCGGGTCGGCGTGGGTGGTCGGCCGTGAGTCCTCGAAGCAGCCGCCCTGGTCGATCGAGATGTCGACCAGCACGCTGCCCGGCTTCATCCGCGCGACCAGGTCGTTCGGCACCAGGTTGGGCGCTTTCGCGCCCGGGATCAGCACGGCGCCGATGACCAGGTCGGCGTCGAGGACGGCCTTCTCGATCTCGTACGCGTTGGAGGCCACCGTCTGCAGATGGCCCCGGTAGTCGGCGTCGGCCGCGCGCAGCTTGGCGATGTTGCGGTCGAGCACCAGTATCTCGGCCTGCATGCCCAGGGCGATCGCGGCCGCGTTCATGCCGGACACGCCGGCGCCGATGACCACGACCTTGGCCGCGTAGACCCCGGGCACACCTCCCATGAGTACGCCCCGGCCACCACCGGAGCGCATCAGGTGGTACGCGCCGACCTGCGGCGCGAGCCGCCCGGCGACCTCGGACATCGGCGCCAGCAGCGGAAGCGAGCGGTCGGGCAGTTCGACCGTCTCGTACGCGATGCCGGTGACCTTGCGGTCGAGCAGCGCGTCGGTGCACTCCTTGGAGGCGGCCAGGTGCAGATATGTGAAAAGAACCTGGCCCGGCCGCATCCGCGGATATTCCTCCGCGATCGGCTCCTTGACCTTGAGGATCAGCTCGGCCGAGCCCCACACGTCGTCCGCGGACGGCACGATGGTGGCCCCGGCCGCCTGGAAATCGCCGTCGGTGATCGACGATCCGGCCCCGGCCCCGGCCTGCACCAGGACCTCGTGCCCGGCCCGGCGGAACTCGTACACACCGGCCGGGGTGATGGCCACCCGGAACTCGTTGTTCTTGACCTCACTGGGAATGCCGACCTTCACGGCACCGTCCTTCCACTCGACGCTGAGCGTTCTTTTTGGACGGTACGGTAAGTTCCCGATCATGGCGGCCCAACCGCCGGTAGAGGGCCCGTCAAGCGGTGACGTTCCGGCTGTTCACGGGCAGGCTGTGAGCGTCCGCGTCCGGCTGGTCGAGCCCGAAGCTGATGATCCGCCGGGGACGGATCCGGATGATCTCCCCGGTCGCCTCGGCGGTGCCGCGGATCTCGACGCAGCGGACCCGCCACGGGTCGACCGACGGCACGTCGTCCACGACGAAGGCGACCTGACCGTTCTCGGCCACATTGCGATATTTGCGGCTTCCCGACATGCCGTAGCCCGGGATGTCGATCGTGCCCGTGGCGGCGTCGACCCGAAATCCGACCGGGCTGTTCTGCAGGGTCCCGTCCGGCCGGAGTGTGGCGAGCCGCCCGAGCGGCTGCTCCTTCAGATACGCGATTTCGAGCTCGGTGAAAGGCATGCCCGGAGGTTGCAACCTCAACCTCCGTTCAAGTCAAGCCGTACGGGGTAACTCCCGATCATGAGTGACGTCAGCCCTGAGACCGAGTACGCCGAGTACGCCGAAGAGGCCCCCGCGTCCGCTTCCGCTCCCGCTTCCGCTTCCGAAGAGCGCGAACCCACCGAGCAGGAGGCCCACGGCGGCAGCATGGCCCCGGGCCTGGTCGACGAAGCCGGTAATCAGGTCGAGGAAGCGCCTTCGGCGGGCTGAGCGGGGGCGGTCAGGTCGGCGAACAGGTCGGGCCGGTCCGGATCGTCGGCCGGGCGCCGCGGGGCCAGCACCGTGGCGGCCACGTCGGCGACCGGGACCGCCTCCAGGGTCCGGCCCGCCCACAACATCAGTGACAGGTCGACCCCGGCCAGCGGCGCCGGGGCCCGCGACACGGTCCACACCGCCGCCGACGGCACCTGGGCCGCCGCGACCAGTGGGGCCGGGCCGGCCAGCAGGAAGTCGAGGTCGAAGTCGACCAGCAACCGCAGCATGGTGGCCCGGTTGGCCGGGTCGACACCCTCGAACGCCTCGTCCAGCCATAGCGGGCGCGGCGCGTCGGCCGACCGTGAATAGAGCGCGACCAGCGTCGCCAGCAACGGCTGCAACAGCGTGACCACCTTGCCGCCGCCGGAGTCGACGCCGTGCACCTGCTTGGTCAGCGGCTTCCAGTCGCCGCCCTCGACCCGGTAGTAGCAGACACAGTCGAACCAGGCCCGGTAGTCGAGCAGCCCGGTCAGGTGCTTCACCCACTCGTCGGTCCCGATGACCCCCGAGTCCTGCGCCTCCCGCAGCCGGTCGCCGAGGAACAGCCGGATCTGCTCCTGCGCCGAGTCCGACTCGATCCGGCCCTCCTCCAGCGCCCGCAGCAGGTTGAACCCGTGCTGCTGCCCCTCGGCCGGCCGGCGCCGGATCTGCAGCACCGTCTTGTTGGCCCCGGTCGGATGCCGCAGAAGCACCTCGTTGACCGTGGCCAACAGCGTGACGACACGGGTCATCCGATCGGCGAGATGATCGATGAACGTCGACGACAGCAACTCGGCGTACATCTGATGCAGTTTCTCGTCGTGCGTGGCCGACAGCTCGGACACCGCCTGATCGAGCCGCTCCACCGCCCCCGGCGGGTCGAGCGGCGTCCCGGCCGCGTCGACGACGAGCGTGATGGCCGGCAGCGGATGCCCCTCGTCGGCCTCGCTGACGATCACCGACCGCCCACCGGACGCCTCGAGCAGCGTCTGCAACTCGGTCATGGCCCCGCGCAGCGCCCGTTGCAGAGCCGTGTCGACCCGCCGATCGCGGTCTCCCGCGTTGTCCGGCCACGACGGCGGCCGCACCACGTCGACGACGGCCCGCGCCTGGGCCAGCGCGTCGTCCAGCGTGCGCTCCGGGCGATCGCCGACACCGCGGGCCCGCGCGATTCCCGCGTCCACCGGCACCCACCACGCCCCGGCCGCCGCCTCCCGGCCGGCGATGGCGGCGGTCACCGCGTCCTGCCGTCGCTGGGCCTCGCCCTGCGCCGTGCTCGCCGCCGCCGCGAGCGACAGCCCGCGCTGGCGGCTGGCCGCGATCGACGTGTCGAGCTCGCGGATCTGCTCATCCAGCTCGGCCGACCGGGCGAACTGCTCCCGGTCGTCCAGGCTCACCGACGCCTCGGCCTCACCGGCTTCCGCGTCCAGCTTGGCCGCCGCGGCCGAGGCCTCGTCCGCGGCCCGGCTCGCCGCGTTCCGCGCCGTCTCGGCCGCCTCGACCCCGGTGACCGCCGACGCCACGGCCCGCTCGGCCACGTCCTGGTCCTTCAGCGCGAGCCGCAGCGCGCCGGCCGCCAGCGCCGCCGAGTCGAGCGCCGTGCCCACCGCGTCGAGCTGCTCGTCGGATGTCGGCAGTCCATGCTCATCGGCGTATCCGGTCACCGCCGTGGTGGCCTCGTCGGCCGATCCCTTGGCCGCCGCCGCCTTGTCCCCGGCCAGGGCGTGTGCCGTCTCCGCCCGGTCCCGCTCACCGTTGGCCACGGCCAGGCTGATCGCCGCCGCCACCACGTCGGCGTCACCCGGCGCTCCGGCCGCCGCCGCCCGCAGTGCCGCGCTCCGCGCCGCCAGCTCCTCGGCCCGCCGGGTCAGCTCCTCGCCGGCCTCGCGATCGGCCGCGGCCTGCTCCCGCAACGCCGCGATCTGCCGCCGCCGGGCCGCCGCCCGGGCCGCCGTGCCCAGAAGCTCAGCGCCCTCGGCCGCCCGCCCGGCCCGCCCGTGCGCGATCGGCGTCCGCCACCGCCCGTCCCCGGCGATCACGAACTCACCGCTCAGCGGCTCCCCCGCGGCGACATATCCGATACGCCGGAGAATGCGAGCGATCGTCCCGCCCAGCTCCCCCGCGTCCTCCGCCGGCTGCAAAACCGAGGCCAGTGCCACCGCGGCACCGCCGGCCTGGCCCGTCACGACGGTCTCCGCGCCATCGCGGTCGCCCCGCCACTCACCGTCCGGCGTCACCCACGCATCGAGCAGCCCGGCCGCCGCCAGCGCGGCCTCGACGTGGTCGAGCAC
The DNA here is from genome assembly GCF_050956135.1 of Actinoplanes sp. CA-131856. GTDB lineage: Bacteria > Actinomycetota > Actinomycetes > Mycobacteriales > Micromonosporaceae > Actinoplanes. The sequence goes on from NZ_CP191849.1 coordinate 7,896,469, forward strand.
CTCGGCCGGCACGCCCTCCACCGGGTCGACTAGACGCCACAGCGGCGCCCCGTCCGGGCCCGGGAACGACGGCCGGGAACGGCGGCTCCACCGGGACGGCCCCTCGGGCTGCGGATCCCCCGCCTCCCCGAGCTTCTCCGCCTCACGGTCCGCCTGGTCGGCCCGCAGCGCCGCCTGCCGGGCCTCCGCCCGCACGGTGGCGATCTCCTCGGTGAGCGGGCCGACCGACGGCTCGAGCCACTCCCGCGTGAGGAGCCCGCCCAGCACTTCCCGCGGACGTACGGCATGGGTCTGTGCAACGACCTCGCGCACCCAGTCGTCGCGCAGCGCGACCGGCGGCACCGCCGCCGGAAGCGCGACCGCCCACCTCTCCAGCTCGTCCGAGAGCTGCTGGACCGCGTCCGTCACCGCCGTGGCCGCGTCCGCCGCGACCTCCGCCCGCGAGCGGGACTCCTCCCGCAGCCGCGCCGCCGTCGCCGACTCCGCCTGCCAGCGCCCCACCGCCACCGCCGCCGCCCGGGACAGCTTGCGCAACGCCGACACCTGCGAGCGCCGGGCCGCCACCGCGGCGTCGATCCGGTCGACGTCGCCGTCGGTGGCCCACTCCTCGGCCTGGGCGTCCATGCCGGAACCACGAAGGGCGGCGCCCGCCCGCGTGACCGCCGCCGAAGACGCCGCACGAGCCAGGTCGAGCCGCCCGGTCGCCTCCGAGTGCGCGGCCCCCGCGGCTTCGAGGGCCAGGTCGGTGCTCGCCAGATGACGACGGGCCGTGGCGGACGCCACCGCGGCCGCCGCCGCGTCCCGGCGCATCCGCTCCGCGTTCTGCGCCCGCCCGGCCGCGTCGCGATAGGCGGCCGACCGCAGCAGCTGCGTCAGCGCCGCCCGCGCCCGCTGCACCCCTGCCTCGAGCTCGTCGCTGCGCCCGGTCTCCCCGGTCAGCTCCGTCCGCGCCGAGGCCAGCGAGACCTCCGCCGCTTCCGCCGCGGAGACGGCCGCCGCCACCGCCTGATCGGAAGCCAGCAGATCATCGGCCCGGGCCCGCAGCAGCGCGTCCGCCCACGGGCGCCAGGCCCGGGCCAGATAGACACCGACCGCGTCGCGCGCCGCCACCGCGTGGTCGCGGTCGCGGCCGAGCTGTTCCAGCTGCTGCCAGCCGTCGGCCAGCTTGTCCACCTCGGACTCGGCCACCGCGGGCAGGCTCATCCGGATCTGCTCGGTGAACCAGTCCGGGTTGAGTTTCTGGCCCAGGTGCGGCGTGCGGAGCACCTTCAGCATTTCGAGCACGGTGGCGAAGCGGTCGTCGTCGGAGAAGCCGAACAGGTCGGTGGCGACCCGCGCCGCATATCTCTTGCCGCTCCTCATCACCTCGAGACCCTCGACGCCGGCCAGCTCCTTGGGCTCGACCGCCGACGAGCCCACGGCCAGGGTGAGCCCGTCGCGGACCCGGGCCCGGCCCCGGCAGATGATCCAGACCGGGTCGAGCTGGCTGACGCCGCGCTTGGCCTGTGCGTAGAGCAGCGTCGTGAAGAACTCGGGCCCGTCCTCGCCCTGGCGGCCGTACTCGACCCAGGCCCAGCCCCGGTGGGTGGAGCCGGTGGCCTCGCGGCGGTCGCGGGCGTCGTCGGTGGGCTCGACGTAGTAGCGGAACGACTTGTCGGACTGGCCGAACGTGTCGATGTACTGCCGGTCGAGGCTGCCGGACAGCATGATCAGCGTGGTCAGGGCCATCAGCGTCGACTTGCCGGACTGGTTGGCCCCGACGAACTGGGCGCGGCCGTCGGCGAACCAATATTCCGCCGCGTCGAACTCCCACAGCCCGACGCAGCCGGCCCGCAGCACCTGCCAGCGCGACCGCTCCGGCGACGGGAGGCCGCCGTGCGCGGCGGCGTCCCGCCACGCGGTGAGCTGCGCGTCGGTGGCTTCGGGGGTCAGCGTCATCGGGCGGGCTCCGTGTTGTCGGTGATCGTCACGTCGGGGTCGCGGTAGCGACCGGCCGCGGCCAGCAGGGTCCACGACCCGTCCCAGGAGACGCGCAGCAGGCCGAGCTCGGTGAGCAGCCGTTCGGCGTCGCGGCGCACGGTGCCGGGCACCGTCTTCTGCGGGACGGTCATATATTCGCCGCGCCAGCTGACGAGGTCGTCGACGACGGCGTCGACCTCGTCGGTGCTCAGGTGGACGGTGCCGTCGGCGTGCCTGGTGCCGTCGCGGCCGGCCTGGTCGGCCATGAGCAGGGCCACCCAGTCGGTGGCGCGGGCGCGCGGCCAGTCGGCCACCGTGGGCGGCTTGAACTCGTCGTCGGCGAGCACCACGAGCAGCCCCTCCGTCCGGGCCTCGATCGTGCCCCCGGCCATCTGGGCGACGTCGGCCGCCCGCTGCCCACGGTTCGCACGCAGCGCCTCCGCCTCGCCGGGCTCCAGATCCCCGTACGACACGAAGGGTGTCTCCAGAAGCGCCCGCAGCTGCCGGACCGTCTCGGAGGCCGTGACCACCCCGGGGTTGAGGGCCAGATCGACCACGTCGGGGCTGGTCATCAGCAGCAGCGCGTCCCGGTCGACCTCGAAGCCGGCGCCCGGCCCGGTGCCGGACTCGGTCCACTCGTCGAGCAGCCGCTCGTCGCTGCTGCGCGGCCGCAGCACGCCCCACGAGGCCAGGTAGGCCGCCGCGTCGCGCAGCAGCCGCCGCTGGTTCTGGTCGTCCGGGTCGTAGCGGGCGGCCGGCAGGTCACGGACCATGTCGGACAGCCGCTGGAGGGTGACCCGCCCGGCCACGTCCTCACAGCAGGCGGCCAGGCAGCAGACCAGCGCGAGCATGCGCCGCTCGGGCGCGTCGGCCGGCCGGGGCGGCCGGGTCACGGCGCCGCCCAGCGGCACCCGGATGAGCCGGACCGCCTGGCCCACCCGCTGCACCCGATATCCGAGCCGCCGGGCCGCGTCGGTCACGGCCTGCTGATGGCGCAGCACGAGCCGGTAGAGCCGCGGATCCGCGGCCGCGGTGACCAGCGGCTTGGCCAGCAGCCCGGTGAACGCCAGTTGCGCCTCGCGCGCCGAGGCCGTCGTCGTCCTCATCGCTGCCCCGCCGGCGTGATGTGCAGGCGGATGTCGGGATGCACGAGCCGGCCGTCCGGCGTGTGCACCACCGCGGCCGGCGCTCCAGGCGGCGGCGGATCGGCCCGCAGCAGCCAGCGGGCGTCACCCGAGGTGGCCGAGCGCACCCCGTCGCCGTCGGCCCGGGCCGACGCCACCACGCCGAGCAGGATCATCAGCATCTGCAACTCGGGGGCGGTCAGATCGTGCCACTGCGACAGCCGCAGCCCCGACCGGGCCAGCACCGAGGCCTCGGTCCGGGCCACCGCGTCACGCAGATGCTCGGTGTGCACGCGCGCCGCCAGCCGGCTCGCCGACCGGTCGGTGATGCGGGCCGGTCCGCCCGCCGTCGCCTTCGGGCCCTGCCGGCGCAGGCGGGCCGCGACCGGCACCGGCTCGGCCTCCCAGAACGACGGAAGCCCCGAGGCCATCGGCGCCTCGCCGGGCAGATGCCGCGCCGAGAACAGCCCGGTCGACGCGCACCACACGTCCCAGGCGCTCTCGTCGTCGGCCGCCGCGTCGATCCGGGTGGCCAGCGCCAGCAGCTCGGCCCGGCGCGACACGTGCCCGCCCACCGCGGCCAGCGTGCGCTGCCCGCGCAGCAGCGGCCCGATCGTGTCGCGCATCTGCCGCCGCAGCCGCCGCGCCTGGCAGTCCGGCCCGTCGAACCACGACTTCAGAACGCCCAGGATCTCCGCATAGGACGCGGTGAGCTCGTCGATCGCCGCGTCGTCGGCGTTGGCACCGAGGTGGTGCACAGCGATCCGCCGCCAGGTGACGGCGTCGACCTCGGACAGCTCGGAGATCAGCGCGGTGATCCGCTCCGAATGCGTGTCGACGCCACCGCCCCACATGTCGACATAGCGCCGCAGCGTCTCCTGCACGGTGTTCACCTTGGCCTGGTCGGGCGTGCCGGCCAGGGCTCCCGCCAGCCGCGCCTGCCAGCTCGCGGCCGCCCGCGCCATGGCGTGATGCGTCGTCTGGATGACCGACCACGCCGACGCCGCCGCCGACGGATCGACCGAGGCCGTCTCGCGCAGCACACCCAGGTTGGCGGTCAGCACGCTCGGCGCCAGCGTCGCCGCGGCCGCCGACGCCAGATCCTGCCCGAGCGACATGACGGCCCGGTGCAGCTCGGCCGCCACCTCGGTCAGCTGGTAGCGGTCCCAGTTCAGCACGAAGTCGGCGTCACGATCGGTCCGGTCCTGGAACACGATCACGACGCCCCATTTCTCCAGGGCCGCCATGCGCTGTTTCACCGTGTCGTCGAGGATGGCCGGATCGGCACCCGCCCGCACGAGCTGATCACGCAGCAGCCCCGGCAGATCGGCCGCCGCCACGCCGGTCAGCGTGTGCTGCTGCTCCTCGAGCAGAACCTGCACGATCAACCTGTACTGAGCCGCGTATCGACTGGTCAGATAGCTCGCCTGAAGCAGACCACCGGGCAGCCCGGCCAGCTGCCACGGATCGGCGAACTCGTCGTCGCTCATGGCGTGCCACCCCCTCCGTCACCGCATCGGCGCTGATCAACGGCCGTGTCGACCGTTCGCGGAGGCGAGCATAGGCAGGGGGTCCGACACTTTCACGCACCCGGCCGCCGGAGCGCGAAAAGAATCACCCGTGTTTCAATCGGGCCCATGGAGATCCTGCTCTCGGCGGCCCTGGTCATCCTCGCCGTCTGGCTCGTCAGCTCCCGCTCCCGCAGCCGCGAGGCCGCCCTGGAACGCAAACTCGACCTGATCATCCAGCACCTCGACATCAAGGACCCGGCGGCCGACTCACCCGAGGTCCTCGGCCCGCTGATGCAGGGCCAGAAGATCCAGGCCATCAAGGTCTACCGCGACCAGACCGGCGCGTCGCTCGCCGAGGCCAAGGCCGCCGTCGATCAGATAGCGAGAAACAAAGGCCTTTAACCCATTTTGTACGCATCGACGGAAGGCCCCCGCTCCGCCGGGCCCGGCTTTCTGCCGTCCCGGCCTCCCTGCCGCCGCTGCCGGGTTGTCCTGCAACTCGTTCAGAGAGCCCAATAGCAGTACAGACGCCACCCGTCGGCCCGCCCCGCCAGCCCCGCGAGCCGGCGCACGAAATCGATCACCCCGTCCGGATCGGCCCCATCCAGCTCTTCGGTGGCCGCCAGCCGCGCTCCCGCCTCGTCCAGCACACCCGGCGCGGCGGCGGCCAGGGCGTCCCGCAGAGAATCGGTGACCGCCACGATGATCTGCTCCGTGGCGCCGTCGCTGACCGCTTTCCCTTGCCGCTCCTGAGCAACCACCTGGTCGTACGGCCGCCCGGTCAGAATCGCCTCGAGCCGGCCCAGATTGACCACCGGGTCGACCCCTTTGGCCTCGACAGTGGGCAGCTCGGTGGAGAGCGGCCCACCATCACCGAGCGCGGTGACCGCGATGGCGTCATCGGGCGCGAGAAAGTAGTCAGTGAACGGCATGCCCGGCATCGTAGGCCCGCCCCGACGTCAACCGCGCCCCCGCTCATGCCGCCGTCCGGGCGGTCAGGTCGGCGAGGAGCTGGGCGTTGTCGCGGTACAGGATGCCCGCTATGCCGGCCCGGGCGGCGCCGTCGACGTACTGCTGCTTGTCGTCCACGAACAAGCAGTCCGACGGCACGCGGCCGATCCGGGCCAGAGCGACCTCGAAGTACGCCCGATGGGGCTTCCGCTGCCCCAACTCGTGCGAGATCAGAAAGCCGGTGACCCCGGGGCGGCCGGCGTAGAGCTCGCGGACGCGCCCACCCCGTACGGACTCCTGGTTCGTCGCCAGATAGATGCCCTCGAACGGGAGCTCTGGCAGCACCGCGAGCAGTTCCTCGTTGAGCGCGATGTTCTCCGTCACCCAGCGGTCGAGGAACGTCCGGGCCGGCAAACCGGTCACATGGCCGGGCAGCAAGCGCTCGACCAGCGTGATCAGCTCACCGTCGCCGGTCAGCGCACGCGCCTCGGCCGGGTCTCTCAGCAGGGCGTCCTGAAAGGCCAGGTAGCCGGTGCGCCAGGCGTAGTCACGTTCGATGGCCTCGACGAATTCGGGGCGGGGAAACTGGAGCACCCCGTCGACGTCCAGGAGCAGGGTGCGGATCATGCCAGGGGCAGGTGGGGCGGGGCACTCAGCTTCGCGTGGACCTGCGCCCTCGGCAGCCCGAACGAGGACGCCCGCTCGACGACCTCGCCCAGCACCGTCCCGGCCGGCCGGGCCGTCCGCACCCATTGCACCTGCAGCGGGTCGGCGTAGCGGTCGGGCAGGCGCACCAACCGGAACTCGGCCGTCTCCACGACCTCGGAACCCTCGGGCGCGAAGACGTACGCGTCGTTGGCCGCCGCCACCGCGGCCCGGTCGAGCTCACTCATGCGGCGGAGACTAGCGCCCGGCATCCACAGTGTTTTCCGGGGTAAAGAGTGAGTAAGGTGCGAATCACGGGGTGGGTGGGGATTCGGAGGGATCGGGCATGGCCGGGCCGGTTTCGTCCATTGCGTACGTTCCGCTGCACGAGGTGCTGCCTCCCGGCTTCGCGCGGGCCGAGGGCCGCCTGCGCGAGCTGGCGAGCAGGCTGGAGCGGCATCACTCGGCCGACCGGGTGGCCTGGCACTGGTATCCCGAACATCTCGGTGCGCTGGGTACCCTCGCGCGGATCACCATCACGCTGTACGACACCAGGGACGACTGGCTGGAACTGAACCTCGGCGTCGCCCGGCGTGAGGACCGGCAGCTGACGGTGGAGGCGGCCGTCGAGGTGGCGTGCTGGTGCCCCGACGATCACAACCTGCACCAGGTGCGCCACCGGAGTTGGGACGTGGACGACGACTTCGATCTCGCCGACGCGGTCGCGGCCGGGGTGAAGATGTTGTCCGCGGTGCTGGCCGACGGGCCGTTCGAGCCGCAACCGTGGCGGGTCGCGGCCGGGCTTCCTATCCGGCCGGGATGATCGGCACTCCGGTCGCCTCCAGCAGGTCCGACGTCACATCGGTGATGACACCCGAGACCGACAGAAGCGGAATTACCGTGTACGGCGAGACGGCCCCCACCTTCTCCGCGCTGGCCAGCACGTAGGTGTCCGCCGCCCTCGACGCCAGGACCCGTTTCATCGCCGCCTCGTCAGCGTCGCCGGTGGTCAGTCCCGCCGAATGATGCACCCCGGTGACCCCCAGAAAGAACAGGTCGGCGCTCACCAATTGCGCCGCCGACGCGGCCGCCGCCCCGGACGTGACCGCCGAGTGCTTGAACAGCCGTCCCCCCAGCACAAAAACGTCGATGCCCGAAAAATCCACCAGGGCCGCCGCCACGGTCACGCTGTGGGTGATCACGGTCGCCGTCAGTTCGCGGGGCAGCGCCGCGACCAGCGCGAGCGCGGTCGTACCGCCATCGAGCATCACCGTGGCCCCGGGAGCGATCAACCTCGCGGCCGCCGCCGCCACCCGCGCCTTGCTGTCCGGGGAGACCGACGTCCGGGTCGCGTAGTCGGCGGCTGCCGGCGCCGGGGGCAGCGCCCCGCCGTACACCCGCTGGCAGAGCCCAGCCGCCGCCAGCTCCCGCAGGTCTCGCCGGATGTTGTCCTCGGCGATGCCGAGCTCGGTCGCCATGTCCTTGGCCACCACCTTGCCGTCGGCGCGGAGCCGGGCCAGCAGGAAGTCCTTGCGCTCCGCAGGCAACATTGCGTGTTTCTCCTCATTGTTGTCGACTATTACGCACTGTACGGTACGCCTCATGACCTTAGGAATCGACGAGCCCGACGCCCGTGGCCGCACCGGCCTCGATCAGATCGGCCGTGACCTGCACGGCAACCCCGATGTGGTGGTCCGCGAGGTGGAGCTGGTGGCCACCGCCTGGCACGTGCTGCGGCGCACGACCTTCGACTACCGCCACCGGGACGGCCGCTGGACCACGGAACAACGCGAGACGTACGACCGCGGCGACGGCGCCACGATCCTGCTCTACAACGCCTCGCAAAGAACGATCTTGTTGTCGAAGCAGTTCCGCTACCCGGCCTACGTGAACGGCCACCCCGACGGCATGCTCATCGAGACGGCGGCCGGCCTGCTGGACGACGACGACCCGGCCAGCGCCATCCGCCGCGAGGCCGGCGAGGAGCTGGGCGTGACCGTCGGCGAGCTCGAACCGGTGTTCGCCGTCTGGATGAGCCCGGGCTCGGTGACCGAACGCCTGCACTTCTACGTCGCGCCCTACACCCCGGCCGACCGCACCGGCCCGGGCGGCGGCGTGGCCGGCGAGGGCGAGGACATCGAGGTCGTCGAGCTCGACTTCGACGACGCCCTCAAGATGATCACCGACGGGCGGATCGCCGACGCCAAGACCATCATGTTGCTGCAATGGGCCGCCCTGAACAACGTTATGAATTGACTGATATGAATAGCGGGTATCGAAATCCTGCGATGCTCGCGGCATGCATATCCCCCTGCTGGCCGTCGCCGCGATGGGCCTCACGATGGCCGTCGCGCCGATCGCGGAAGCCGCCCCTCCCGACATCTCGGTCACGAACGTCAAAGCGCACCTGCAACAGCTGCAGAACATCGCCACCGCGAACGGCGGCAACAGGGCGCACGGCCGCCCCGGCTATCTGGCCTCGGTCACGTACGTCAAGAACCTGCTCGACGCGGCCGGCTTCACCACCACGCAGCAGTCGTTCACCTACAACGGCGCCACTGGATACAACCTGATCGCCGACTGGCCCGGCGGCGACACCTCGAACACGCTGATGATCGGCGCGCACCTGGACAGCGTCACCGCCGGCCCCGGCATCAACGACAACGGCTCCGGCTCGGCGGCCAACCTCGAGGTCGCGCTGGCCGTCGCCCGCTCCGGCTTCCAGCCGTCACGCCACCTGCGCTTCGGCTGGTGGGGCGCCGAGGAGCTCGGCCTGCGCGGCTCGACCGCGTACGTCAACTCGCTCTCCTCGGCCCAGAAAGCGGCGATCAAGGGCTACCTGAACTTCGACATGGTCGGCTCGCCCAACCCCGGCTATTTCCTGTACGACGGCGACAACTCCGACGGCACGGGATCGGGCCCCGGCCCGGCCGGCTCGGCCCAGATCGAACAGACCCTCGCCGCGTACTTCACCTCGATCAACGTGCCCACCCGCGGCACCGACTTCGACGGCCGCAGCGACTACGGCCCGTTCATCGCGGCCGGCATCCCGGCCGGCGGCATCTTCACCGGCGCCGAGGGCCGCAAGACGGCCGCGCAGGTGCAGCTCTGGGGCGGCACGGCAACCACGTTCGACCCCTGCTACCACGCGTCCTGCGACACCGTCACGAACATCAACGACACCGCCCTGGACCGCAACAGCGACGCCATCGCGTACGCCGTCTGGACCTTGGCCGCGGGCTCCACACCACCGACCGGCACGACGGTCTGGGCCGACGACTTCGAGACCGCGACCGCCTGGACCCGCGGCACCGCCGACACCGCGACGTCGGGCCTGTTCGAGCGGGGCGACCCGGCCACGACGACGTCCCAGCTGGGCACCGCCGCCAGCGGCACGTACGACCTGGTCACCGGGGCCACCGCGGGCAGCAGCGCCGGCGCCAACGACGTCGACGGCGGCGTCACGAGCCTGCGCTCCCCCGCCATCACCCTGCCCACCGGCACCCTGACGATGAGCTTCTCCTGGTACCTCTCCCACCTGACCAACTCCAGCAGCGCCGACTACTTCCGCGTCCGCCTGGTCTCCGGCAGCACCACGACCACGCTGTTCACCCAGTCCGGCGCCGCCACCGACCGCGCTCCGGCCTGGCAGACCGCCTCGGTCCCCCTCACGGCGTACGCCGGACAGACGGTGAACCTGCTGGTCGAGGCGGCCGACGCCTCAACCGCGTCCTTGGTCGAGGCCGCCATCGACAACATCAAAATCACCAGGGCCTGAGAGGTACGCCGGTGCGGGCCCCCGGCCCGCACCGGCGCTCCGGTAGTACGCGTCGGCCGCGGGCACCGTCTGGCCCACCAGCGCACCGACCAGCAGAACAGACACCGCCACCATGAGCCCGGCGTCGAGCGCGTCCAGCCACGGCGGCCACGCCTCGTCGAACCGCGGCCCCAATTCGGTCCGTGCTTCGCCGCCGCCGAACAGCCCCGCCATGAAGTACAGCACCGCGAGGATCCCGTACCAGATCAGGACAGGCAGCCCGAAGAACCAGGCGACGGCCCGCGCCCAGTCCCGCCCGCCGAACGCCGCGAGCGCCAGGACCACCAGGGCCACGCCCGCCAGCACGCCCACGGCCGCCATCGCCAGATGGATGGTGACCCCCACGGCCGCGAACGCCGTGTCGTTCTCGACGATCCCGTCCCGGACGGCCCGCTCGTAGGTGCGCATATCGGTGAAGTACTTGTCCGCGGAGAGCATTACCTCTCCCGCGAACAGAACTCCGCCGGCCGCCAGCATCCCGCAGGCCGCGACGACAATTTTCGGCCGTGGCATCTTCACAGCCACGATCCTAGGAACGCTCCGTGGCGGAAGCGCGCCGCCGTGGTGGAGATATCGTGATCGTGTGGAGCTGACATATCCGCAGGTCGGCGCCACCCAAGGCGAAATTCTGCCCGTCGGCTACGGACACGTGTTCCGCGATGCGCGGATCGGCGCCGGGCGCCCCGCGTTCGAGGCGGCCGCCGACGACCTGTTCACCTGGCAGATGCACCGCCGCGCCGGTCTCGCCGTCGTCGGCGAACCCGGCCGGGCCGCTCCCGGTATCGACGTCACGCTGCGGCTCGCCTGGATCAGGATCCCGTGCCGGGTGGTCTACACGATCGAGGAGCGGGACCGGCGGGGGTTCGCGTACGGAACGCTGCCCGGCCACCCGGAACAAGGGGAAGAGGCCTTCGTCCTCGACCTGACCGAAGCCGGGGACGTGCGGTTCCGGATCCGCGCCTTCAGCCGGCCCGCGTCGCTGCTCGCCCGGGCCGGCGGGCCGCTGACCCGCCTGGTCCAGGAATTCGCGACGGATCGTTACGTCGCCGCGGTCAGTCGTTAGTGCCGGGAGTCGAGAACACGACCTCTTGTTTCACGGTGGCGCGCGGGCACACGCGCTCCCACTCGGCCGCGAGGCGCTTCGCCACCGCGCTGTCGATGCCGGCCATCGGGCTCCCCCGGTAGAGGCGGCCCGAGACTCGCAGGTGCAGCATCAACTTCCTGACGTAGCGGCTCTTGAAGTTCTTGTCCGTCTGGTCGTCGTCCGGGCTGGCGCCCAGGTAGTGCGACGTCAGCTCGACCCGCTGGATGTCGCCGGGGCTGACTCGGCGTGTGCGGCCGGCGACCGTGCGCAGCACCAGGCCGTCGCCGGTCTCACTGATCTCGGCGAGCCGGGTCAGATCCCACAGCGACCACCAGGCGATGAGCACCACCACCACGGCCGCGGCGCCGGCCACGGTGTAGCCGAGGACCAGCTCGCCGGTGAGGGTTATCAGATATCCGAGGGCGACGGCCGCCAGCAGGCCCATCCCCAGGCCAGGCGGCGCAGGCCGTCGCGGCGCTTGTTCTCGACTGTCCACAGGGCACCCTCGGGCAACGCCATGCGTTCATGCTCACCGATCGAGCGCGGGAACGGAAGGCTCGTCGACCCCACCTCTCGTCCGGCCGAGGATGGTGGCCGTCACGGCGGCCAGGGCGAGGAGGGCGAGGACCGGGATCATCGCGTTCCGCAGTCCGTAGTGGTCGCCGAGGAAGCCCAGCCCGGGCGGCCCGACGAGGAACGCGACGTAGCCGACGGTGGCCACGAGCGAGACCCGGGCGGCGGCGTTGTCACCGGAGTCGCCGGCGGCGGAGAGGGCGACCGGGAAGCCCAGGGCCGCGCCCAGTCCCCACAGCACCACGGCGGCGCCGGCCACGACCTGGTTGTCGACGACCACCACGAGCAGGATGCCGGCCCCGCCGATGACCGCGCTGGCGGCGAGCACCGGGAACCGCCCGAACCGATCGAGGAAGCGGTCACCGGTGAAGCGCCCGATGGTCATGGCCGCCGAGAACACCACGTAGACGGCCGACCCGAGCGCGGCGCCGAAGCCGTGCCCGTCGACCATGAGCAGCGGCAGCCAGTCGTTGGCGGACCCTTCGGCCAGCGCCATGGCCAGCACCACCACCCCGATGAGCAGCAGCGAGGGGTCGCGCCAGACCGGCCGGCCACCCGCGTCGCCGTGCTCGGCCGGCCGGGCCAGACCAAGCCCGCGAGGCAGATACCGTACGGCCGCGAGGGCGACCGGAACGCTGATGAGCCCGATGACGACCAGATGCCACGAGGCCGAGAAGGCGACCGCCGTGAGCACCATGCCGACAAGAGCGCCGACCACGGTGCCGAAGCTGAAGAACCCATGCATCGTCGGCAGCACCGGCCGCCGGATGACGCGTTCGACGTCGGCCCCTTCGATGTTCATGGCGACTTCCCCACCACCCATGCCCAGCCCGAACAGGGCCAGCCCGGCCGCGACGAGCCCGCTCTGCGAGGCCGCCGCCCCGATCCCGACGATCGGCGTGCTGAGAGCGGTGGCCACGATCCCGACCGTGACGATCGGCCGCGTGCCGAAGCGCCGCACGAGCGCCCCGAACTGAGGATCCCGACCATCGACCCGGCCGACAGCCCGAACAGCACGAGCCCCATCTCAGCCGTGGACGCCCCGAGCAGATCCCGGATGTCCGGCGTCCGCGTCACCCACGACGAGATCCCCAGCCCAGGCAGAAAGAACAGAGCGAACAGGGCAAGGCGCCGCCGAGCGGTGGAACGATCCATACGTACGAACGTACACAACCGCGTCCGCAAGAGATCACCACCGGTTCGGCTTTTCTCAGCCCTCGAACCGCCAGGCGCTCGGCAGGGCAACGCCGCTCCCGGCGCCTGGTTCTCGACGGCGGGCGCTCACCGCTGGACACGGGACGCCGGGACCACGTGCTGGACAGGCTGCGGGGGCGAGGTGATGATCGGGCTATGGCTGAGGACTACGGCAAGGAGCGGGCCGCCCGGTTCGGGAAGCTGCCGGAGCGAGTGCGGCCCGATGATGTCGTCGAGTCGGTGGACACCAAGGTCCGACGGGGCCGTCCGGAAGCGGCGATGAGCAAGGAGCAGGAGAGCGCTCTGCTGGGAGGAGGCTAGCCCGGGACTGCGGAATCCGTGACGGTCTCATATATCGTCCTGCACTGTAAGGGGCGAAAGCCTGTCACAGCCGTACGCTGGCGTCACGGTGTTCTACCTCAATGGGGAGGCGGCCATGGGCATGCTCGAGCGCATCCGCGACGGACTGATCGGATCCGGTCAGGTGCTCGAAGGGCCCTTCGGGCCGCGCCGGATCACGTATGCCGACTACACGGCGTCGGGGCAGGCCCTGGACTTCGTCGAGGACTTCATCCGCGAGCAGGTGCTGGCCCGCTACGCCAACACGCACACCGAGGCCTCGGCCACCGGGGCGCAGACCGGCGCCCTGCGTGAGGAAGCCCGGCGGATGATCCACCGCAGTGTCGGCGGCGGGCCCGACCATGTGGTGATCTTCTGTGGGTCCGGGGCCACGGCCGCCGTGGCCAAGCTGGCCGGCGTCTTCGGCATCCGCGTGCCCGAGCGCCTCGACGACGCGTACGGCCTGAGCGAACGCATCCCCCAGCGTGACCGGCCGGTGATTTTCGTCGGCCCCTACGAGCACCACTCGAACGAGCTGCCGTGGCGGGAGTCGATCGCCGACGTGGTGGAGATCGAGTCCGACCACACCGGTCACGTCGATCTCGACGCGCTGCGTGCGGCCCTGGTGACGTACGCGGAAAGGCCTTTGCGCATTGGCAGTTTCTCCGCCGCCTCGAACGTGACCGGCATCCTGACCGACACCGCCGCCGTCTCGCGGATCCTCAAGGAGCACGGGGCGCTGTCGGTGTGGGACTACGCGGCCGCCGGGCCCTATGTGCCGATCTCGATGCACGACAAGGACGCCGTCTTCCTGTCGCCGCACAAGTTCGCCGGCGGGCCGCAGACGCCCGGCGTGCTCGTCGTCGACAAGCACCTGCTCACCAACCGGGTGCCGGTCGTGCCGGGCGGGGGCACCGTCGCGTACGTCGACCCGGGCGGCCACCGCTATCTGACCGACCCGGTGGCCCGCGAGGAGGGCGGCACCCCGGCCATCGTCGAGTCGATCCGGGCCGGGCTGGTCTTCGCGGTCAAGGACGCCGTCGGCGCCGAGGTGATCGAGGAGCGCGAGCGGCAGTTGTGGCGGCGGGCCCGCGAGCGCTGGGCGGCCGAGGAGAACATCGCGATCCTGGGCGACCTCGACGCCGACCGCCTGTCGATCGTGTCCTTCCAGGTGCGGGCGGGCGACCGCTACCTGCACCACAACTACGTGGCGGCGCTGCTCAACGACGTCTTCGGCATCCAGGCCCGCAGCGGCTGCTCCTGCGCCGGCCCATACGGTCACCGGCTCCTGGGCATCGACGAGGCGCACTCGCGGGAGTTCCGCGGCGAGATCGTGGACGGCTGGGAGGGCATCAAACCGGGCTGGACCCGCCTCAACCTCAACTACTTCATCTCCGACACGGTCGCCGACTATCTGATCGAGGCGGTCACGCTGATCGCCCGGCACGGCGCGACCCTGCTGCCCGACTACCGTTTCGACCCGCGGACCGGCCGCTGGACGCATGTCCGGCACGCCGAGCCGCCGGTGCGACTGGCCGATCTGCTGGCCGGCACTCCCCTGCCGCCGCCGGTCACGGTGGGCGAGGACGCCCTGGCGGGCCACCTCGCCGAGGCCCGCGAGATTCTGACGGGCCGTCCTTCCCCGCTTGATGGCGTACGTCTGGAGCTGCCCCCGGCCTTCGAGAAGCTCCGCTGGTTCCTACTCCCCGACGAGTGCCTGCGCTAGCAGGTCGACGCCGCTGAGCAGGGCCGCCCGCGGCGCGTCCCGCCAGTCGGCGGCGTGCGGCTCCAGGCTCGTCGAGAGCGGGTAACGCTCGCGCATGTCGGGGATCTGCCGCGCCGTCTCCCGGGCCTGCGCGAGCCAGGCCGCCGCGTCGACGCGCCGATAGGCGGCGGCTGTGCCGGCGGTGGCGCGCACCGTGGCGTACAGCATGGTGACGGTCGTGGCCCTCTGCCCGCGATCGACCTGCCACGTGTCGAGGATCTGGAGGAGCCGCTCCATCCAGTCCTGCTCGTGGGGGCCCTGGCTCGCCTGCGACCAGGGCAGCTCGGTCAGCCACGGATGGCTCTCGTAGACCTCGAACAGCCGTGTCGCCCACTCGCGCAGCGCGTCACCGAGGCTGCTCGTGGGCTCCGCCCACATCGGCATCGCCACGGCCTGGTCCTGCATGAGCGCGATGAGGTGCTCTTTGGTTCCCACGTACGAATAGAGCGCCATGGCCGTGCGATCGAGTCGGGTGGCAATCGCGCGGGTGGAGACGGCACCCAGGCCGTCGGCGTCGGCGATCGCGATGCCGATGCGCAGGATCTCGTCGAGGTCGAGCTGGCGCTGCGGACCGCGCCGGGGTGTGGGCAGCGCGGTGCCGCGATGCCGCCAGAGCCGCTGGACGTGAGAGCCGATTTCCGCCATAGTCTTTACAGCGTATATTGTTTCGCATGGACATCAAAGTAACCGTTCTGGGCGACGGGCCGACAGTCCTGTTGCCGATGGGCGTGGAGGTCACCGAGGAGCCCCGGGCCTCCCAGATGCGCGCGTGGGGCGCCGAGCCCGACACCGGCCATCACCTCGCCACCGGCCTGGCCGCCGCCGGCTTCCGGGTGGTGGCGGCCGACTACGAGACCTACCGGGCCGATCATCCGGCCCCGCTGACCGCGGAGAAGGTGGCATCCGACCTGCTCGACGTGGTGGGCGAGGGGCGGTTCGCCTACTACGGCTATTCGTGGCTGGCCCTGGCCGGGCTTCAGCTGGCGATCCGGACCGATCGGCTGACCGCGCTCGTCATGGGTGGCTATCCGCCGCTCGGTGGCCCCTATGCCGAGATGTTGTCGGTGACGCGGGCGGCGCACCGGATGGCGCTTTCCGGGCCGGCTCACCAGGGCGAGGTGACGCCGGGCGACTGGGATTCGGTCGAGGTGACGGTGTCACCCGAGCAAACGGCACAATACGTTTCCCTGTACGAGTCACTGGTCGCCTTCGACGAAAGGGCGGCGCTCCGCGATCTGACCATTCCGAGAACGGCATTCGCGGGCTCCGAGGACAACATTCAGTACGGCCCCAAATGGGGTGACATCCGCGTCCCGATCGCCGAGCGGCTGGCCGGGAACAGGGCCGAACTCGAATCCCTGGGCTGGACCGTGACGCTGATCCCCGGTGTTGATCATATGGCCGGGATGCGGCCGGAACTCGTCCTGCCGATTCTTCTGGATAATTTTTCTGCCCTTGCTGACCTGCGGAAATAGGTAGTTGTCGGGGTGTAGCGGCCGAACCGCGTTGAACCGTCGGGGCGTCGGTGCCCGTACTGGCCCGCAACCAGGTGACATCGACGTCAAACGACGAGGAGTGATCATGAGGTCGCGCGCTTACCGGCGTTTTCGGAACCAGGGAGACCAGGGTGGTCGTCGCAGGACGATAGGCGCGGTGGTGGTCACGGGAGTCGTCGTGGCGCTCGGCGCGGCGGGCGTCCAGCTCGCCAATGCCAGCACCGGCTCCGAGACCAAAGCGGTCGACGTGGTCACCGTCGACGGTCAGCAGTTCGACGTCTCGCAGTGCGAGCAGGTCCAGGTGAACGCGGGCGCGATGGTCTGCGACGGCGAGGAGCTGGCCCCGATCGAGGAGCAGCCGCCCGCCGAGGAGGCGGCCGACGCGGCCGCGGCCCTGGAGGCGGCGTGCGACGCCTTCGCGGCCGACGCGGACGCGGCCGGCGGCGAGGAGGCGGGCGCCGAGGAGGCCGCTCCCGGCTCGGCGGCGGCCAAGGCCCAGAACAAGGCGGCCGCCAAGAAGTGGGCCAAGACCTTGAAGAAGGCGGCCGCCCCGAAGCAGAAGCAGGGCGCCGAGGCAGGCGCGGCCGGCGAAGAGGGCGCCGCCGGCGAGGAAGCCGGTGCTGGTGAAGAGGCCGGTGCCGGTGAAGAGGCCGGCGCTGGTGAAGAAGCCGGCGCGGGCGAGGAAGCCGGTGCCGGCGAGGAAGGCGCGGCCGGTGACGGCGCTGCCAACGACGCCGCGGCCGCCGCTGTCGCCTCCGCCCAGCAGAGCCTGCTCCAGGCGTGCCTGGCCCTGGCCGACGCCAAGGCCGTCGTAGCGGGCGCGGGCGGCGACGCCGGCGCGGGCGATGACGCGGGCGCCGGCGAGGAGGCCGGCGCGGGCGAGGAAGCCGGAGCGGGCGAAGAGGCCGGTGCCGGCGAGGAAGCGGGCGAGGCCGGCGCGGGTGAGGAAGCCGGCGCCGAGGGCGCCGCTCCCGCCGCCAAGAAGTAGAACAAACGCGGTGCCGGTGGGCGCGGTGCCGAAGGGCGCCGCTCCCACCGCTGAGCAGTGAACCAAAGCGGTGCCGAAGGGCGCCGCTCCCACCGCTGAGCAGCGAACAACGCGGTGCCGAAGGGCGCCGCACCCACCGCTGAGCAATGAAACAACGCGGTGCCGCGGGGCGCCGCTCTCAGGGGTATGAAAACCAATCCGGCGGTGCGAGCGCGGTCCCGGCGCTCGCACCGCGCCGCGGTTACGAGGTTCGGATCCGTTCCAGTTCGGAGCGGGCGAAATCGACACGGGGGCTTTCCGCGCCTCCCGAGGCGGCCAGCTGGTCGGCCAGGTCGTGGGCGGCTTCCAAGCGGTGGTGGCGGGCTCGCCGGGCGGCCCGGCCGTGTGCGGCTCCGCGGTAGCGGCGGCGCTGGCGCCAACCACCGGCCAGGGTGTCCAGCTCCTCCTGGGTGATCACGCCGCTCTCCGCCTCGGGCGCCATCACGGCCCGCATGGCCTCCCGCTCCGGGCGGACGGTCAGGTGGAACACCGCGATCACGGCCACGAAGCTCAGCAGGATCTCCACGACGAGCAGGGTGGAGAGCAGGTCGCCGTCGCCGCCGGACAGGCCCACGTTCGCGTCCCACAGGCCGTGCAGCACCATCGCCGTCAGGATCAGGCCGATGCCCAGGCCCGGGCGGCGGCGCTGGGCCACCGTGCCGACGATGTAGACGACGCCGGCGCCGGCGATCGCCGAATACAGGATGTGCGACGAGAAGCCAGTCAGCAGGCGCAGGCCGACCGTGTGCAGGCTCGTGCCCAGCTGGTCGGAGCCGAACTGGTCGGCGGCGGAGTTCAGGCCGTACGAGATGTCCTCGATGATCTCGAAGCCGAGACCGGCGAACGCGCCGACGATGAAGCCGTCGTAGGCCGTACGGACCACGCGCGGGGCGATGAACATCAGCAGGAGCACGCCCGAGGCCTTGCCCAGCTCCTCGAAGAACGGCGCCGTGAGACCGGCCCCGAACGACTGCTGGAAGCTCTCGCCGAACAGCTTGCCGTAGAGGTCGAGCAGCGCGCTGTTGCCGGAGAGCGCGATGGCCCAGGTGGCGGCGAATCCACCCCAGACGAACGCGGCCACGACCAGGCCGAGCGGCTGCTTCGAGTAGCGGTCGATGCGCTCGGTGAACCACCAGAACAGCACCGCGTAGATCGCGAAGATGATCGCGCTGGCGGTCAGGGCCGGCGCGTACAGCCGGATGCCCTGGTTGATCATGCCGAACAGGACCCAGACGCCGTAGCCGACGCCGAGCACGTACACCCAGAAGCAGGCGTTGCGCGGCTGCCAGAGGTGGAACGGGTTGCCCCAGCCGGTGCGTGCGATCGCGGCTTCCCGCGTGGCCGTCGTCATGACGCGCTCCCGATCGGCTCGACGGACTGGAGCATGCCGGCGATCTGCCGGGCCACGCCGTCGGGCACGTCCCGCGGGCCGACGACCTCGACCTCGACACCGGTCTCACCGAAGACGAACGCGGCGACCAGGCCGGTGCCGTTGGTGCCTTCGAAGTTGGCCGCCACCCCCTGGTCACCGCGGCCGTTGCCGATGGTCACCGGGTCTCCGGTGACGTGGAAGCCGGCGTCGTCGGGCACGCGCAGGCCGTCGTTGGTCTTCTTGATCTGGGCCAGCAGCTGCGCCGGTGTGCCCCGATAGGTGTCCGCGATGACTTCGAAGGTCACTCCGCCGTACGACACCGCGGCCGTCGAAGGATATCCGGCGGCTCCGGCCTGCCCCTGTCGCAGTCCGGCCAGCAGGTTCGCACCGACGACCGGAACGAACCGCACGTCGGTGCCGACCTGGATCACGTCGCCGGCCTTGATCGGGTCGTCGACCGACACCCGGTCGTCGATGGCCGGCACGATCCACACCGCGATTGCGAACAGCAGCACGACCACCGCCGCCGGCAGCAGCGTGCGTCTGTCCATTCCCAGCAGGCGCCGGTCGACCGGTACCCAGTTCGCGCGCCAGCGCTCTTCCGCGTGAAGCCCCGTCATGATCGGACGCTAACAGCGCGGCACGACGGCCCGGAACCGCAATGAGTCAGCGATCACTCACACTGCGCGGCGCCGGGCCGTTCCGATCTCAAGCGCGCTGGAGCGTGGCCCAACCCTCGTCGCGGGCGCGGGCGGCGGCGAGCAGCCCGCCCACCGCGGCCGCGTTGGTGATCTCACCCCGGAAGATCATGGCCACCGCCTCGTCGAGGTCGACCCGGGTGATCTCCAGGTCGGCCTCCTCGTCCGTACGGGAATAGCGCTTGTCGTCCGGGACCTCGGTGAGGTCGCGGGCCAGGAAGATGCGGATCGTCTCGTCGCTGAAGCCGGGCGAGTTGAACATGTCGATCAGCACGTCCCAGCGGGCCGCGTCGACGTCGGCCTCCTCGGCCAGCTCGCGGGCGGCCGTGGTCACCAGGTCTTCGCCGTCGACGTCGCGCAGGCCGGCCGGCAGCTCCCAGAGGCGCTGGCCGACCGCGTGCCGGTACTGCCGGATCAGGACGACCCGGTCGACCTCGTCCAGGGCGACGATCCCGACCGCGCCCTTGTTGCGCACCACGTCGCGCTTGGCGGTGCCGCCGCTCGACATGGTCACCTCGTCGCTGAAGACCTCGAAGATCGGTCCCTTGTAGCGGGAGGTGCTGGAGACCGTCTCGTGGACGAAGGCCGTCACGACGCGTCCACCGGCAGCTCGTCGGCCGCCGCGTACTCGATGGCGGCCTTGACCAGTCCGTCGAAGAGCGGGTGGGGCCGGGTCGGGCGGCTCTTGAGCTCCGGGTGGGCCTGGGTGGCCACGAAGTACGGGTGGGTCTCGCGGTCGAGCTCGATGAACTCGACGAGCCGCCCGTCCGGGGAGGTGCCCGAGAAGACCAGCCCGGCCGCCGACAGCTTGGCCCGGTAGTCGTTGTTGACCTCGTAGCGGTGGCGGTGCCGCTCGGAGATGTCGGTCGAGCCGTACACCTCGGCCACGACCGAGCCTTCGCGCAGCGTGGCCGGGTACGCGCCCAGGCGCATGGTGCCGCCCAGGTCGCCCTTGCCGGCGACGATGTCCTCCTGGTCGGCCATGGTGGAGATGACCGGGTACGGCGCCTGCTCGTCGAACTCGAGCGAGTTGGCCCCGGTGAGCCCGGCCATGTGCCGCGCGGCGTCGATGGTCATGCACTGCAGGCCGAGGCAGAGGCCGAGGATCGGGATCTGGTTCTCGCGGGCGTACCGCGAGGTGTTGACCTTGCCCTCGATGCCGCGGACGCCGAAGCCGCCCGGGATGACGATGCCGTCGACGCCCTTGAGGGCGGTGGCGGCGCCGGCCATGGTCTCGCAGTCGTCGCTCGGCACCCAGCGAAGCTGGATCTTGACGGTGTTGCCGAAGCCGGCGGCGCGGATGGCCTCGCTGACCGACAGATAGGCGTCGGGCAGGTCGACGTACTTGCCGACGAGCGCGATGGTGATGGTGCGCTTGGGGTGGTGCACCCGCTCGAGCAGGTCGTGCCACGTCGACCAGTTCACGTCACGGAAGGACAGACCCAGGCGGCGTACGACGTACGCGTCGAGGCCCTCCTCGTGCAGCACCTTGGGGATGTCGTAGATGCTGGGCGCGTCCGGGCAGGCGATGACGGCCTCACGGTCGACGTCGCAGTAGAGCGCCAGCTTGTGCTTGAGCTTCTCGGGGATCTCCCGGTCGCTGCGGCAGATCAGCGCGTCGGGCTGGATGCCGATGTTGCGCAGCGCGGCCACCGAGTGCTGGGTCGGCTTGGTCTTCAGCTCGCCCGACGGCGCCAGGTAGGGCACCAGCGAGACGTGCAGGTAGAAGACGTGGTCGCGGCCGACCTCGTGGCGGACCTGGCGGATCGCCTCGAGGAACGGCAGCGACTCCATGTCGCCGACGGTGCCGCCGACCTCGGTGATGACGACGTCGGGCTTGCGGCCGTTCTCGTCCTCGTCGGCCATCGCGAAGATCCGCGACTTGATCTCGTTGGTGATGTGCGGAATCACCTGGACGGTGTCGCCGAGGTATTCACCGCGGCGCTCCCGGGCGATGACCGCCGAGTAGACCTGACCGGTCGTGACGTTCGCCTTGCCGGACAGCGACCGGTCGAGGAAGCGCTCGTAGTGGCCGACGTCCAGGTCGGTCTCGGCCCCGTCCTCGGTCACGAAGACCTCGCCGTGCTGGAACGGGTTCATCGTTCCAGGATCGACGTTGAGGTAGGGGTCGAGCTTCTGCATGACGACCCGCAGTCCGCGCGCGGTCAGAAGGTTGCCGAGGCTGGAGGCGGTGAGGCCTTTGCCCAGCGAGGAGGCGACGCCCCCGGTGACGAAGATGTGCCGCGTGTCGCGCACTGTTGAGGCCAAGGCCTTGCTCCCGTGGTCGTCTGTTGTACCGACGTGCAGACCGGGGTGCTAAAAGCGGCCCCATCCACGGGAGTCCACCGTAACACCTGAGAACGACGACGTACGTTCGGGCTGCTCGTGACGCGTGTCAACCTGACAGAGCGCGATCATCGCGCAACAGCGGGCCGCCGGGCCCGTCGGTCTCCCCCTCGGGCCGTGTACGGTCCGCCGCGTGCAGCAACACGCGCAGTGCGGTCAGCACCGCCGTGGGCACTACCGCGGCCGCCGCCGCACCGGCCACGGTCAGCGCCGAGCCGCTGAGCACGCCCGCGGCCAATGTCGCCACCGTCACTCCGGCCCCGGCCGCGCGCAGCGCCGGGTGCAGCCCGAAGACCCGGTTGAGCCCGCCCCACGGCGAGAACTGGCAGAAGGCCAGCATCAGCACACCGGCCACGGCCAGGATCGTCAGCGGGCTGTTGAGCAGCGTCTGCCCGTTGGCGGCGGCGGCACGCTGCATGGCCGGCCCGCCGGTGCCGTTGGCCAGCTCGGACAACAGCCGGCCCAGGCTGCCCTGATCGGCCGCCGGCCGGTGCACGTCGACCAGGGCGAACCCGATGGTGACGGCCAGACCGGCCACCGCGGCCCAGGCGAACCGCGCGAACGTCAGCCACCCACCGGTGCTGATCGCCGCGGTCACGCACACCCCGGCCGTGACGGCCACCGCGCCGACCGGGTCGGCCCCGAGGTAGGGGCTGCCGACCATGACCACGCCGATGCCGCCCAGCAGCACCACGACGACCGGCCGCCACGGCTTGCTGAGCCATTGCGCGAGGCAGCCCGCGGCCACGAGGAGCCCGGCCACGAAGACGCCGAGACCGACCACGCCGACCCCCGCGTAGCGCCCGCCCTGCGTCGCCGAATATCCGGCGACCCCGTTGAGTTGCAGCCGCGCGCCGGTCAGCAGGTCGAGCCCCACCACGACGGCCCCGATGGCGGCCGCCGCGCCCAGCGGCCACAGCGTGCGCGGATAGCGCGGCGAGGCCCGGAGCACGGCGGTGCCGATGAGCGTGAAGACCCCGGTGACAAGCCCGAACACCCACGCCGGATGCGAGTAGCGCCACCAGGGCGTGGCGTCGGCCAGCAGCGCGGCCGGAATGGCCAGCGCGGCCGCGATCAGGGCGAGCTCGGCCACCGCGACCAGCTTTTTCGGCGGGAGCGCGGGCCCGCGCGGCCCCGCGTGGCGCCGGGCCCGCACGAGGATCGGCACCATCAGCAGGAACAGCAGCACCTGACAGATGGCCAGCACGGTGAAGAAGATGCCGGCCACCGCGTTCTGCGCCTTGGCCCGCAGATCGGCGTTGTGCACCCCGAGCATCGCGTCGGTGATGTCGGACGGCCGCCCCTCGACGACGGTGGCCGTGCGCCCGGCGAACAGTTTCTCCGGCGCCGGCCGCCCCAGCGCGGACAGGATCGTCGGCGCCAGGTCGATCAGTTGCAGGTAGCCGTCGCGCCCGGTGCCGGCCGAGGTGAGCCAGCCGCCGTTCCAGCCCTCACCCTCGGCGATGGCCACGTGCAGCCGGTTGGAGCGCTCGGTGTCGGAGACACCGGCGACCAGCAGCAGCGACCGCTCGGGCCGGGCCGCGACCACCCGGGACAGAAGAGCGTCGGCCGCCGCGACCTGCGCCTGCCGGGCCTCGCCGGACCCGCTGACGGTGCCCAGGTCGACGAAGGAGAGCACACAGTCGGACAGCAGCGTCTGGGGATCGGCCGGCAGCTCGGCCCGGTATTTGTCGACCCGGCCGAACGGCCGCGCGGCCGCGATGGCCGCACCCGGCCCGACCGCGACGGTGCAGCGCACCGACTCGGCCAGGGCGCCGGGCGTCGCACCGTACGGCAGCCGGTCCTGGTTGTTCTGCACGACCGTGCGCTGATCGGTGACGTTGGCCCCGTTGCCGTCGGGCAGCGTGAGCGCCGGCGCGGCCGGCTGGCACTGGCTGCTGTTGGTGGACCGGGGCCAGGCCGCGTAGTTGCCCGCCCCCAGCGTCAGCCACCCGTCGGACGGGCAGGTCACCTTCATGGCCGACCGCACCGACAGCCACCCCACGGACCCGCGGGTCGCCTCTTGCCAGAGCGCGGGCGTCCGCTGCGGGTCGAGATCGTCCCACCGCAGTCCCGCCGCCCCGGCCACGATCACGTAGTCGGCGCTACCGGGCGTCGCGGTGGTCGACGGCCGGATCGCCAGCCCGACAAGGCTGGCCGCCGCGATGAGGGCCACGAGAAGATAAGGAACCCAGCGCCGCCCACCGGACCGCCGGGGCGGCGCCGAAGCGGGCCGGATCCGCCGCAGCCGGTCGAGCAGCCCCGCCCCCCGCGTCGACGACGCCGGCCCGGACGCCAGCAGCCCCAGCCGGGCGAGCAGCCCCGGACGCTCGGCCGGCCCCGAACCAGGCGCGAGCCGGCGTGGGCGCTCAGAAGATGTCACTCGCGGGCCGTCACTTCGGCGTAGGCGGACAGGACGTCGGCGACGGTGTCGCTCTCGCCCGGCCACGTGGCGGCGCGGGCCGGGCCCCGGGCCGCGTAGTCGGCGCGTTTCGCCGGGTCGGTCAGCATGTCGCGGACGGCGGTGTCGAGAGCGTCCACGTCGCCCGGTGGGATGAGCACGGCCGCGTCACCGACCAGGCCGGGGAGGCCTCCGACGGCGGTGGTGATGAGCGGGACGCCGGCCTCGAGGGCCTCCTGGGCGAACAGCTGCCGGGCCTCCCAGTCGCTCGTGACCACCGCCAGGTCGGCGCCGAGGAGCAGGTCGGGCACGTCGGAGCGGCGGCCCAGCAAGTGGAACGGGGCGTGCACCTGCGAGGCGAGCTGGGCCAGCGACATGTAGCTGGGGCCGGACCCGGCCACCACGACCACCGGGGCCGGGTCGAGGCCCTTCCACCGGGCCGACGCCTCGACCAGCAGGTCGTAGCGTTTCTGCGGATGGAGCCGGCCGACCGAGACGATCAGCGGGGTCTCGGGGCGCAGCCGGAACTCGGCGCGCACCGCGGCCCGGGTGCGGCGCGGCGGGGCCAGCGTGGGCGCGGCCACGGCGCCGAGGCGGGCGTTGCGCGCGCCCAGCTGGGTGGCCCGCTCGACCAGGTCTTCGGAGGCGCCCAGGGTGAGGGTGGCGCTGCGCGCGACGACCCGCTCGACCAGGGCCGCGGCCTGGGCGCGCAGGCCCTTGCGGACCATGACGGTGTTGTGGAGCGTGACGATCAGAGGCTTGCCGGTACGGGCCACGGCCGCCACGAAACCGGCGCGCAGCCCATGCGCGTGCACGACGTCGATCGGGCGGCTGCTGAGCACGCCGCGCAGCTTGCGCACGGTGCCGGCGTCCTGCGCGCCCGGGTTGGCCGGGATCTCCACCGGCACGAAGGTCGCCCCGGCGGCGGCGAAGCCGAACAACTCGTCGGTCGCGGCCGGCCCGCACACCATCACCTCGCACCCGGCGGCGACCAGACCCCGGGTCAGCGACCCGACATGCTGCCCGACCCCGCCGGTGCTCGACGCGAGCACCAGTGCCACCGATCCGCGCCACCCCACGGCCTGTTCCTCCCTCATTTCACCGTTCTTGCCTTCATAGACAACCGGCCCGTCTCCGCCGTTGCATCGCGCCGCCTCATTTCCGGCGGTGGCGCAAGCGGCGGCTGAGCGGGGCCGCCAGGGACGCCATGTCGTGCCGGGCCGCCGGATAGGCGACCGCCAGGAAGACCCCGAGCACGACGAGCCCACCCAGCATGCCTTGGACGACGCTTCCGGCAACGGTCGGGGTCGTGCCGAAAAGCTGTCCGATTCCGACCACCACGCCCCACCCGGCGAGCGCCGCCGCTCCCCCGGCGCCGACCGCCACCGCCACGGAACGCGGCAAGCCCGTCAATGCCTCGGGGCCGGCGTGGCGACGTACGGCAAGAATGAGAAGAAGCCCGATCACCGTCATGCCGGCGGCATTCGCCAGGCCCAGGCCCAGCACCTGGCGGGATTCGCCGAGCCCGGTCAGCGCGAGCGCGCTGACCGCCGCGATCAACCAGCCGGCGGCGGTCGACCAGGCCGCGGCCACCGTCGCCCCGCGCGCGTAGAGCGCCCTCGACAACAACGCGAAGAGCGCGTAGCCCAGCAGCCCCGGCGCGAATCCGACAATTCCGGAAGATGCGGGGGCGGCGCCCGTCAGGTACGCGATCGGGCCGGCCAGCGCGATCAACGCCGCCGCGCCCAGCCCGGCCAGCAGCGTCACCGAGCGGGCGGCGCCGGACAGCGAACGCCGATAGGTCTCGTCGTCACCGGCCGACGCGGCCGCGGCCAGCGACGGATAGACCGCGGTGGCCACCGGCACCGCCAGCACCGCCCACGGCAGCAGGAACACCGTCTGGGCCGCGTTGTAGAGCGTGAGCCCGCCGCTCGTGGCGAGCGCGATGACCACGACGATCATCATCTGCTGCGAGCCGACGGTGACCGCGCCGGCCCAGCCGAGCCGCACCGCCTGGCGTCCCTCGCCGCCGGGGAAGCGCAGCGTGGGCCGCAGCCGCAGGCGCAGCTTCCGCAGCGGGATCAGCAGGCAGAGCGCGAGCACCACGACGCCCGCGGTGGTGCCGGCCGACAGTGTGAGCTCACCGGTGCGGCTCAGGCCCGCGAAGTCGGTGCGGGCTCCGTCGACGACCGCGTACGCCAGGTAGGCGCCCATCACCGTCACGCTGGAGAGCAGCGGGGCGATCGCCGGCCACGCGAACCGGTGGTGCGCCTGGAGCACGCCGGTGAGCACGATCCCGATCCCGTAGAGCGGAAGCTGGGGGGCGAAGACCCGCAGCATGCTCGCCGCCGTCTGCTGGTGCTCGGCCGGCACGCCGGGCAGCAGCGACGCGATCGGCCCGGCCAGCAGCGCGACGATCACGGCCAGCGGCACCATCAGGACCAGCACCCAGGTCAGCAGGGCCGAGGCGACCGCGTGGACGCGCTCCCGGTCGCCCGCCGCCACGTGCCCGGCCAGCAGCGGCACCACCAGGCTGGCCAGCGCGCCACCGGCGACCAGCTCGAAGACGATGTTCGGGATGGTGTTGGCGGCGTTGTAGATGTCGCCCAGGCGGGTGGCGCCGACCGTGTGCAGGAAGACGAAGGTGCGGCCGAACCCGGCGATGCGCGCCACCACCGTGAGGATGGTGATCAGCGCCGCGGCCCCGGCGATCTTCGCCGCCGGCGCGGTTTTCACGCTGAGCCCCCTTTGGCGTGCTCTCCTGGCCCTGTGCCCGCTTCGCCCGCTCCGGTGCAGTCGATCACGCGGACGGCGGGCGGCGGCCCAGCTCGTCGAGGTAGCGCAGCCACGGGGTGTCCTGGATGACCTGGGTGAAGCTGACCCTTTCGCTGGCCGCGGTCAGCGTGCCGAGCGCGGTCAGCGCGACGGCCCGGCCGGCCGGGCCGGTGCGCGCGATCAGGGCCACGCCGAGCAGCGCGCCCAGGGCGTTCGCCCCGGAGTCGCCCAGCATGATCTCCTCGGCCAGGTCGTCGGCGACCAGGCCGGAGGCCGCGCCCAGCGTGCCCGCCGCGAGGCCGCCGCCCTGGCCCAGCGCGAGCGGCGCCCCGATCGCGGCCGACGCCTTGATGGCCCGGCCCGGGCGCAGGTCGAGCAGGTTGATCAGGTTGGCCGTGCCGGCGATGACCCCGGCGCCGAGCAGCACGTCGGTCGCGCGGCCGATCCGCGTGCGGCGGTTGCTGCCGATCAGGGCGCTGGCCACGAACGCGCCCGCGCCCACTCCCACGATCTTCACGAGGCCGCTGGTGACCTGGCCCTCGCGCAGCGCACCGAGGTGACCGGCGAAGCCCTTGAACACCTTCTGCTCCGGGCGGTTGCCGACCACGTCGTCGTAGAGGCCGACCGCGCCCGACACCGCGCCCGCCGCCACCGCCGCCGCGGCGGCCCGGCCGTCGCGGGCGCCGAGCGCCGCCGCCGTGGTCGCGCCGAGCGCGAGCGCGGGCCCGCCGGCCAGGGTGACCGTGCGCCCGTGGAAGTTCGTGCGTTCCAGGGCGGCGGCGTTCGGGTCGCGGCGGATCCAGGCGAGGGCGGCTCGGGCGACGGACGCGCCGACGCCGAACGACCGGAGAACTCCAGAGGCCATGGGTGAGAAGTCTAGAGACCGGGCGCTACGACGCGGCCTTGGGCACCAGCGACGAGGCGCCGGCGGCCAGGCCGTACTGCCCGGTCTTGCCCTGCACCAGCCGCTCGACGGTGGCCATGCCGGTCGCGACCTGGCCGTCGGTGGTGCTCGCGTTGTCCACCGTGGAGATCCGCTGGACCAGCGTGGGGTCGCCGCGCACCTCGGAGACGAGGTTGCCGTCGCCGACGCCACCACCGGCCACCACCAGCGGGCGGTCCTTGCTGAACTGGTCGGCCATGGTCAGCGCCGACTGGTTGCGCTTGGCCGCGTCTTTGTCGGCCGGCGGCTCGCCCGAGACCATCACGACGCCCTCGGCCCCGCCCACGGCCTTGTCCTCGACCTTGATGTAGCCCTGCTCGGAGTACGCGGTCAGCACGGCCGTGACGTCGCCGGCCGCGGCCTGGGTGACGCCGGTGTGCTGGAGCAGCGCGAGCGCGAGCTGCGCGCTCGCCGTCTCGACGCCGTTGCTGTTCAGCGGCAGGTTGTCGTTCTCGATGGTCGGCTGTGACGACTGGCTGGCCAGGTCGAGCAGCTCCACCTCGACCGCGGGGTCGAAGAACTTGTCCTGCACGGTGACGGTCGCGGTGATCGTGGCGCCGGCCACCTTCAGCATCGCGGCCACGTCGTCGGCGTAGTCGGTCGTGCCGGGCAGCGCCACCACGGCCAGCTTGCGGCCGGTGAGCTTGCCGTTGAGCAGGGTCGGCGCGATCTCGGTGGCGAACTCCTGGCTGCGGTTGAGCTCGTCGCGGTATTGGTTGATCTGGTCGCGCTTGTTGCTGTTGTCCTTGTTGAGCGCCGTGATCTGGCTCTTCAGGTTTTCGGCGACCGGCCCGTTGAGCGCGGCGGTGCCCACGACCAGGCCGATGGCCAGCGCCAGGAAGACCGCGGTGAGCGACACCACGTGATACCGGAAGTTGATCACTAGGAAGCCCTTAGAAGAGGTGACCGAGCTGGAAGACCAGATTGTCCCACCACTCGGAAACCACGGTGAGGTACGCCTTGCCGACCGTCGACACCGCGACGGCCGACGCCATCGCGGCCATCGCCGAGAGCACGAGGAGCAGCAGCGCCGACCCGGAGATGCCCTGCCGGTAGAGCCGGCTCACGCCCTTGGCGTCGACCAGCTTGCCACCGACCTTGAGCCGGGTCAGGAACGTCGAGGCCATGCCGCCGCGGCCCTTGTCGAGGAACTCGACCAGGTTGGCATGGGTCCCGACGGCGACGATGAGCGTGGCGCCCTTGTCGTCGGCCAGCAGCATCGCCAGGTCTTCGCTGGTGGCCGCGGCCGGGAAGGTCAACGCGGGCACGTCGAGCTTGTGCACCCGCTCCAGGCCCGGGGCGCGGCCGTCGGGATAGGCGTGCACGACCACCTCGGCGCCGCAGCGCAGCACGTCGTCGGTCACCGAGTCCATGTCACCGATGATCATGTCGGGGGTGTAGCCCGACTCGACCAGCGCGTCGGCGCCGCCGTCCACCCCGATGAGCACCGGCTTGTACTCGTGGATGTACGGGCGCAGGACGTCGAGGTCGTCCTTGTAGTCGTAACCGCGCACGACGATCAGCACGTGCCGCCCGGCGATGCGGGTCTGCACGTCGGGCACGCCCACGCCGTCGAGCAGCAGGTCGCGCTCCTGCTTGAGATAGTCCATGGTGTTCGCGGCGAACGCCTCGAGCTGCACGGACAGTCCCTCGCGGGCGTCGGCCATCGAGCGGGCCACGGTCTCGGTGTCCTGCCGGACGCCGGTGGCCACGGCCTCGCCGTCGAGCAGCACGGTGTCGCCCTCGACGACGATCTGGTCGCCCTCGTGCAGCCGCTCGAAGACCTCCTCACCGAGGTCGTCGACGAGCAGCACGCCGTTCTTGATGAGGACCTCGGGGCCGAGATTGGGATAGCGGCCGGAGATCGACGGCTTCGCGTTGAGCACCACTTTGACGCCGACGGCGACGAGCGCGTCGGCGGCCACCCGGTCGATGTCGACGTGATCGATCACGGCGATCTCGCCCGGGCGGAGCCGGCCGGTCAGCCGCTTGGTCCGCCGGTCGAGCCGGGCGGTGCCGGTGATCGCCTCGGGATCGGTGCTCCGGGTGCGGCGCAGGGTGGGAAGTCGCATCACGGCCATCCTGACACGCCGGATCACGCGCCTCGCACGCGACATGCGCGATCTCACCCACAAAAGGGGCATAACGCCCCCGTGATCGTCACCTTCCCGACTTCTCGCGGCCCGCGACGGCCAGCAACTCCTCGGCATGCGCGATGCCGAGGTCGGAGTCGGGCAGGCCGGCCAGCATGCGGGCCAGCTCACGGGCCCGCTCGGTCTCCTCGACGATCCGCACGCCGCTGGTCGTGATGGCGCCGCCGGTGTCCTTGGCGACCACGAGATGGCGGTCGGCGAACGCCGCCACCTGCGGCAGGTGGGTCACCACCAGCACCTGGTGGGTGCGGGCGAGACGGGCCAGGCGCCGGCCGATCTCGACCGCCGCCGTGCCGCCTACGCCGGAGTCGACCTCGTCGAAGACCAGCGTCTCGGGACCGCCGGCGCCGGCGAAGACGACCTCGATGGCCAGCATCACCCGGGACAGCTCACCGCCGGACGCGCCCTTCTGCAACGGCAGCGACGGCGCGCCCGGGTGGGCCAGCAGCCGCAGCTCGATCTCGTCGGCGCCATCGGGGCCGACCGCGAGGTCGCCGACGCTCGGCTCGTCCTTGCCCGCGTTGCGCGGCAGCACGGCCACCTCGACCCGCGCGTGCGGCATGGCCAGACCGGCCAGCTCGACGCTGACCGCCTCGGAGAACCGGCCGGAAGCCTCGGAGCGGGCCGCCGTGAGCCGCTCGGCCAGCTCGCCGACCTGGGCCGCGAGCCGCTGGCGCTCCTTGTCGAGCTCTTCCAGCAGCTCGTCGGAGGAGTCGAGCTGCGACAGCCGGGTGCGCGCGTTGTCGGCCCAGGCGATGACGCCCTCGACGTCGTCGGCGTATTTGCGGGTCAGGCTGCGCAGGGCGGCCCGCCGCTCGTAGATCTGCTCCAGGCGAGCCGGGTCGGCGTCGAGCGTGCCCAGATAGGTCGACAGCTCGGAGGCGACGTCGCCGACCAGGGTGGCCGCCTCCTCGATGCGGCCGGCCAGCTCACCCAGCGACGCGTCGAGCTCGGCCTGTGCCTCGAGGGTGCGCCGGGCGGTGCCCAGCAGCTGCGTGGCGTCGGGGGTCTCGTCGCTGACCTCGACCCCGCCGGCCAGCGCCTGAGCCGCGATCGTGGCCGCCACCCGCAGGCCCTCGGCGTGCTCGAGCCGCTGGACCTCGGCCCGCAGTTCCTCGTCCTCACCCGGCTGCGGATCGACCCGGCTGATCTCGTCGAGGCCCAGCTTGAGCAGGTCGGCCTCCTGCGCCCGGTCGCGGGCGTTGCGCCGCCGGTCGGCCAGATCGTCGACGACGGCACGCCACCGGCCGTACGCCTCCCGATAGGTCTCCAGAAGTTTCTCGTGCTCCGGGCCGGCGAACCGGTCGAGGGCGCCGCGCTGCTCGGCCGGTCGCAGCAGGCGCAGCTGGTCGGACTGGCCGTGCACGGCCAGGACCCGCTCGCCGATGTCGGTCAGCATGGCCACCGGCATGCTGCGGCCGCCGACGTGGGCCCGTGACCGGCCCTCGATGGTCACCGTGCGGCTCAGCAGCACCGAACCGTCCTCGTCGACCTCGGCCCCGGCGTCGGTGATGCGGGTGCGCACCTCGTCGCCGAGCTTGCCGCCCAGGCGCAGCCGGCCCTCGACGACGGCCCGCCCCGGGTCGTTGCGCACCCGGCCCGCGTCGGCCCGGCCGCCGAACAGCAGGCCGAGACCGGTCACCACCATCGTCTTACCGGCACCGGTCTCACCGGTGATGACGTTCATGCCCGCCGTCAGCCGCAGGGTCGTGTCATCGATGACACCGAGCCCGGTGATCCGCAGTTCCTCCAGCACAGGGCAGACAGTATCGGTCCCCACCGACAATCGCCCACTGCGGTCACCTTCGATTGCCTCGCCAGCCCTCCACCGGGAGCGCGAATTTGGCGACCAGAACATCGGTGAAAGGCCTGGGTGCGAGCCGGACGAGCCGTACGGGCAACTGACCGCGCTCGACCGTGACCTTCGCACCCGGCGGAAGGTCCCACGTGCGGCGGCCGTCGCAGCAGAGCACCGCGAACGACGTGTACGGGTCGACGGTCAGCGCGAACGTCGACGTCGGCGCCGTGACCAGCGGCTTGCTGAACAGGGCGTGCGCGCTGATCGGCACCAGCAGCAGCGCCTCGACCTCGGGCCAGACGACCGGGCCGCCACCGGAGAAGGCGTACGCCGTCGATCCGGTCGGAGTGGCGCACACCACACCGTCACAGCCGTAGCGGGCCAGCGGCCGCCCGTCCACGTCGACGAGCAGCTCGAGCATCTGCGCCCGCTGCCCCTTCTCGACGCTCACCTCGTTCAGCGCCCACGATTCGGCGATCAGCCGTCCGTCGTACTCGGCCCGGACGTCGAGGGTCAACCGCTCGTCCACCTTGTACGACCCGTCGACCACCTCCTTGACGGCCTGGTCGATGTGCTCGATCTCGGCCTCGGCCAGGAACCCGACCTTGCCCAGGTTGATGCCGAGCAGCGGCGCCTTGATCGGGCGGGCCAGCTCGGCCGCGCGCAGAAAGGTGCCATCGCCGCCGAGCGCCAGCACGATCTCGACGCCCTCGGCGGCGGCGGGACCGCTCACCGCCGTCACCTCGGGCGGCAGATCGAGATCGGCCACCTCCTCGGCGATCACGCGCACCTCGAACCCGGCCGCGAGCAGGTCGCGGGCCACGGTCCGGGCGTGCTGCGTGCTCTGCCGCCGGCCGGTGTGGGTGACCAGCAGGGCCGAGCGCGTCATGAGTCCTCCAAAAGGGCGGCGGCCGGGTCAGGCTCCGGCGGGTGCTCCGGCGCGTGCGAAGCTACCCCGATCTTGGGCCCGGCGGCGACCACTCTTTCGATCTCCGCACGATCGGCTTGCGGCGCGTCCCGCCGGAACCACACGAAGAACTCGACGTTCCCGCTCGGCCCGGGCAGCGGGCTCGCGGTCACCCCTCGCGTACCCAGCCCCAGCTCCCACGCGGCGGCGGCGACATCGAGGACGGCTTCGGCCCGCAGAGGCCATTCCCGTACGACTCCACCGGCGCCCACACGATCCTTGCCGACCTCGAACTGCGGCTTGACCATCAGCGCGAGATCACCGTCGTCCTTCGTGCACGCGGCGAGCGCGGGCAGCACGAGCCGCAACGAGATGAAGGACAGATCGGCGACGGTCAGATCGACCGGCCCGCCGATCACTTCGGGCGTGAGGGTACGGACGTTGGTGCGCTCGTGGACGTCGACGCGCTCATCGGTGCGGATGGGCCAGGCGAGCTGACCGTATCCGACGTCGACGGCGACGACCCGCCCGGCGCCGGCCCGCAACAGCACGTCGGTGAAGCCGCCGGTCGAGGCGCCGGCGTCGAGACACCGCCGGCCGGTGACGGTCAGGCCGTCACGACCGAACGCCTCGAGCGCGCCGGCCAGCTTGTGCCCGCCACGCGACACGTACTCGGTGGCCGGGTCCTCCCCGGTCACCAGCACCGGATCGGCCGGGTCGACCATGGCCGCCACCTTGCGGGCCACGGTGCCCCGCACCTGCACCCGGCCGGCCTCGACGAGCTGCGCGGCCTGCTCACGCGAGCGGGCCAGCTTGCGGCGCACCAGCTCGGCGTCGAGTCGGGCTCTCTTGGCCATCAGACGCTCACCGATCGATGCTCGCCAGCGTCTCCTGGAAGACCTGGTGGGCCGCCTCGTACTCGGCGATCTGCTCGGCCGGGGCGAGCCGGCTCGCGTTCTCCAGCGCCTTCAGCACGGCGTCGACGGCCGGATGACCGGTCTCCTCCACGATCTGCCCACTGGCCTCAGCGAACGCCTCACCATGCGACACCGGCGGCGTCGGCTGATGCGACGGCGGCGGCCCGGGCCGGAACCCGGCGGGCGAGGGCGGCGGACCGGGGCGGAACCCACCCGGCGGCGGACCCGGCTTGAACGGGAACGTCATCGCCTCATGCCTCCGGAGCCTTGTTCTCGACCGGCGCCGGCGTCTCGGGAGCGCTCAGCGGCGGCAGAACCGTCCCCGCCGCGGCGTCCCGCACAGCAGCGGTCGGTGCCTCGGCGGTGCCCGCCGGAGCCGACGGCAGCGCTTTCGTGGCCGCCTTCTTGGCAACAGCCTTCTTCGCCGGCTTCTTCGAAGGCTCGCCCGGCGCGACCGGGCCGTTCGCCGCCGCCTTCTTCGCGGCCGCCTTCTTGATGGCGGCGCTGGGCGTCGTCGCCTCCGCGATCGCCGCCTTCTTCGCCGGCCCGACCGGAACAGCTCCGGCCGTGGCGGTCTCCGCAGCCGGGGTCTTCTTGGCTACGGCCTTCTTGGCGACGGCCTTCTTGGCGGGCGGGATCGGCGCGGCGCCGGCCGTGGCCGTCTCCTCGGCCGGAACCTTCTTCGCCACAGCCTTCTTGGCGACCGCCTTCTTGGCCGGCGCGTTGGTGGCCGGCGCGCCCGGGACCCGCGACGTGTTCGCGAGCGGCGCGGCCGGCGTCGTGCCGGCCGACGGCATCGCGTTCGGCACGGCCGCCTTCTTGGCCACCTTGCGCGGCAACGGCGCCGGCTCGTCGAGCCTCGTGCCGCCCGTCGCCCCACCGCCGACGCCGCTGTCCTCGGCCAGCTTCAGCTGGTCCTCGAGGTCACGCAGCCGCGTCTTGAGCTCGGTGACCTCCTCGGCGGTGGCGAGACCCACCACGTTGAGCGCCCGCTCGACCTCGTAGCGCACCAGATTGGTCAGCGCCTCGCGGTTGGCCACGCCGGCCGACAGCAGATCGTCCACCAGCCCCTGCAACTGCGCGGCCGTGGCCCCGCCCTTGCTGACCAACTCGCCCGCCACCTTCTGGGCGCGCTTGCGGGGCGCCTCGGTCAGTCCGAGGGCAAGGTCCAGATACGCCCGCCATGCGTCCGGCATTTTTCCGCTCCTCTCGCGGCTCGTCGGGTGCAACGCTACCGGGAGGTCGGGGAGACTTCGTGAGGTACGGTCCGGTACCCGGACCGGGTGTCGCGAGAAAGGGTTCCAGATGGCCACCGTGGACGAGTGCCGAGACGCTTTGCACGCCCTGGCGGCGAAGCTCGACCGCAACGCCGAGACCCAGGGCAAGCTCGACTTCGACCGCACGCTGGCCTGCCGCGTGCCCGACCTGGGAACGGCCTTCCACGCCCGCCTCACCGGCGGCCGCCTGGTCGACATCACCGACGGCGACGACCCGAAGGCCAAGATCGCCCTGACCGCGGACAGCGACAACCTGCTGGCCCTGCTGCGCGGCGAGCTCGACGTGACCCGCGCGATCGCCTCCCGCCAGATTCAGATCAAGGCCAATCCGTTCGACCTGCTGAAGCTGCGCAAGCTCCTCTGAGGTCCAAAGGAGGCATTCGCCATCCCTCGGCGAGGCGGGACGGGTGCACGTTGACACCGCCACCGAAGAACTCGGTGAACTTCATGATCAGCGGATCCCACCGCAGCGGGTCCACGTAGCCCGTACCCTCAATGATCAGATCTTTGTCGACGTGCGCCCGGAGCACCTCGACCTGATAGGCGGTCGCGCGCAGCCCGGGCTCGGTGAGCGGATGGGTGCCCGTCACCCGGCACTCCAGCTGGATCGGGCACTCGGCGACCCGGGGCGGCGCGACAAGCTCGGAGGCTTGCCGGGTGAGCCCACCGAGCGCGAACTTGTCGGCCACGTGCCGATAGCCCTGCGCCCGTTTCCCCGAGGGCACGTCGGGCCGCCCGGTCGTCATCGCGATCCGGTCCACCGCCGACACCATGGCCGACGAGGGCAGGTTGAGCACGCACTCCCGCTCCCGCCACAGGTTGGCCGCGGTCTGGCTGCGATCCCCCATTCCCAGCACCGCCGTCTGCCCCAGCCACCACGCGGACGACATGGGCGCCAGGTTGGCGGTGCCGTCCGGGTTGACCGTGCTGAGCAGCACCACCGGGGTGCCGAAGTAGAGAACTTTCAGTCCAGGCACGACGTGCACAAGAGCCTCCCAAGCCGATCGAGACTCCATGCTCACCCGGCCCGTTCCACAAAGCTGGCGGCTTTCGGACGTCGCGTCGCGCTACAGGGACCAGGTCCGGAACAGATCGCGGGCGGCGTCCGAGGCCGGCCGCAGGGAAGTCACGGCCACGCCGTCCCAGGTGGCGGAGCACAGCACGCGCAGGGCGGTCAGCGGGTCACCCGAGCCGTCCAGGCTCGCGCTGTCCCCGTCGCGGCTGAGGGTCCAGCCGCCGGTGGGCTCGCCGGGCACGCGGAGGTCGTCGGCCGGGGCGAAAAGGCCGGACAAGTCGGCGGCCACGAAAGTGGGGCGGCGGTCCGGGGTGGCCGCCAACAGGTCGGCCGGGGTGCTCACCCCGGTCAGGACCAGGAGGCTGTCCATGCCGGCGGTGACGGCGCCCTGGATGTCGGTGTCCAGGCGGTCGCCCACCACCACGGGCCGCTTCACGTGTGCCTGTGCGGCGGCTGTGGTGAACAGGGCCGGTTCCGGCTTTCCCACGACCAGGTCGGGGTCACGGTCCAAGGCCGTCCGCAGTACGGCCACCAGCGAACCGTTTCCAGGGAGCGGTCCCCGGGGGCTGGGCAGGGTGCGGTCGGTGTTGGTGGCCACCCAGAGGGCGCCGGCCCGTACGGCCAGGGAAGCCTCGGCCAGGACCCGCCAGCCGACGTCGGGGCCGTAGCCCTGCACCACCGCGGCGGGCTTCTCCTCCGCGGTCTCGACCACGGTCAGGCCGGCGTCGCGGACCTCGGCCCGGAGAGCCTCGGCGCCCACGACGAGGACGGGGGCGCCGGCCGGGAGCTTCCCGGCGAGCAGGGACGCCGCGGCGCCGGCCGAGGTGAGAACCTCGGCCGGCGCGGCGGGCACGCCCATCTTGGTGAGGGCTGCGGCTACGTCGGGGGCTCGGCGAGAGGCGTTGTTCGTCGCGTACGCCACGGCGACACCCGACGATCGCAGGCGCCCGATGGCCTCGGGGGCGCCTGCGATCGGCTCGTCGATCAGGTAGACGACGCCGTCCAGGTCGAAGACGACCAGGTCGTAGCCGGCGACCAGGGGCTCGCTCACTCCTGGGGCTTCTTGCCCTCGGTCGTGGGCTCGTCCTCGACGGCGGAGAAGCTCACGGCGGGAACGTCGCCGGTCTTGGCGTCACCCTGCTTCTTCTCGACCGGGTCGGTGTTCACGTCCGTCTCGGCGACGGCGACCGGCTCGTCGTCCTCGTCCTCGTCGTCCTCGTCGTCTTCGTCGTCTTCGTCGTCGTCCTCATCGGCGGCGTCGGAGTCGTCGTAGTCGTCGGACTTGGCGTCGACCTCGTCGCGGTCGTCGTCGCGGTCGTCGTCGTCCTCGTCGAACTCGTCGTCCGCGTCGTACGAATCCCGCGCGTCCTCGTCGCGGTCGTCCTCGTCCTCGTCGTCGTCGCCGTCGCGGGCGGTGGCCGAGTCGGCGGGCGCCTCGGCGTCCTCGTCCTCGTCGTCGCCCTCGATGGTGACCCCGTCGAGCTCGAGCAGGCGCTCGGCCGCGTCGGTGAGCTGGTCCTCGTCGACGGCGGCGGCGCGGGCGAACCATTCGCGGGCCTCGTCGCGCCGGCCGGCGGCCAGCAGGGCGTCGGCGTACGCGTAACGCAGCCGGGCCGCCCAGTCGGCGTCCTCCTCGGCGGTGAGCTCGCGCACCTGGAGCATCGCGACCGCCGCGTCGTGCTGACCCAGGTCGCCCCGGGCACCGGCCGCCACGATCAGCAGCTCGATCGCGCCGGACTTGTCCATCTTCTCGATGTCGGCGCCGCGGAACAGGTCGATGGCCCGCTCGGGACGCCCCAGCGCCCGCTCGCAGTCGGCGAGTTCGGCCAGGTGCGTCTGGCGTCCGGTCATTCGGTGGTACGTCCGAAGCTCGGCGATCGCCGTGGTCCAGTCACCCGCCGCGTACGCCGCCAGACCCACCGCCTCGCGCACGACAGCGATCCGCGACGCCAGGCGCCGAGCCGCGATCGCGTGCTGGAGAGCCAGCTCGGAGTCCTCGTCGATGATCTGGCCGGCCGCTACGAGGTGCCGCGAGACCTTGTCGGAGATGTCCCGCGCCAGCGACACGAGCTCGGCCCGCACGTCCTGGTCGAGGTCGGTCGCCTGGATCTCCTCGGGAATCTCCGGCGCCTTGAAGGCCTGCTCGTCGCCGCCCTGCTCGTCCCGGACCGGCCCACGGTCGTCCCGGTCGCGGTAGCCGCCCCGGTCGTCACGGTTCTGGTAGCCACCGCGGTCCTGGTAGCCACCGCGGTCACGGTCGCCGCCACGGAACCCACCGCGGTCGCCGCCCCGGTCCTGGTACGAGGGCCGGTCGCCCCGGTCACCCCGGAAGCCGCCGCCCTGCGGACGGTCACCCCGGTCACCGCGGAAGCCGCCGCCCTGCGGCCGGTCACCCCGGTCGCGCTGGGGCCGGTCACCGTACGGACGGTCGCCCGAAGGACGGTCGCCCCGGAAGCCACCGCCACTGCGGTTGCCCGGCCGGTCGCCGCCACCCGGGTAGCCCCCACGGTCACGGTCGCCACCACGGTAGCCACCGCGGTCGTCACGGTTCTGGTAGCCGCCGCCCTGCGGACGGTCACGGTCACCGCCGCGGAACCCGCCCCGGTCGCCCTGGTAGCCACTGCGCGGCGCGCCGCCCTCGCGGTCGCCCCGGAAGCCACCGCCCTGCGGACGGTCACCCCCACGGAAGCCACCGCGGTCGTCACGGTTCTGGTAGCCACCGCGGTCACGGTCGCCACCACGGAACCCGCCGCGATCGCCGCCACCCTGGTAACCACCACGGTCACGATCTCCGCCACGGAAGCCACCGCGGTCGCCGCCACCCTGGTAACCACCACGGTCACGATCGCCACCACGGAACCCGCCGCGGTCGCCGCCCCGGTCCTGGTACGAGGGCCGGTCACCCCGGAAGCCGCCACCCTGCGGACGGTCACCCCGGTCCTGGTACGACGGCCGCTCGCGGTCGCCCCCACGGAAGCCACCGCCCTGGGGACGGTCACCCCCACGGAAGCCGCCCCGGTCGCCGCCACCCTGGTAACCACCACGGTCACGATCGCCACCACGGAAGCCACCGCGGTCGCCGCCACCCTGGTAACCACCACGGTCACGGTCACCACCACGGAACCCACCGCGATCGCCGCCCCGGTCCTGGTACGAGGGCCGGTCACCCCGGTCACCCCGGAAGCCGCCGCCCTGCGGCCGGTCACCCCGGTCACCGCGGACGCCACCACCCTGCGGACGGTCGCCACCGGAAACTCCACGACGGTCGCCGCCACCCTGATAGCCACCACGGTCGCGGTCGCCACCACGGAAGCCGCCCCGGTCGCCGCCACCCTGGTAACCACCACGGTCACGATCGCCACCACGGAAGCCACCGCGGTCGCCGCCACCCTGGTAACCACCACGGTCACGGTCACCACCACGGAAACCGCCCCGATCGCCACCACCCTGATAGCCACCACGGTCACGATCGCCACCACGGAAGCCGCCCCGGTCACCACCGGAGGAGGAGCCACCGCGATATCCACCACGGTCGCCGCCGGACGAGCCGCCGCGGTATCCACCACGGTCGCCACCGCCCTGGTAACCACCACGGTCACGGTCGCCACCGCGGAAACCGCCGCGGTCGCCGCCCTGGTAGCCACCACGGTCGCGGTCGCCGCCCCGGTCGCCTCTGTCTCCGCGATCGTTCCGGTCGCCCCGGAAGCCACCGCGGTCGCGGTCACCGCCGCGGCCGGCCTGGCGGTCGTCATCGCGGGGGCCGGAGCCGCCGTCCTGGGGTCCTGTAGTCACGGATCAAATCCTTCCGGTACGGCGGGCCCTCGGTATGGCGGGCAAGCCTCAACACTCAAAGTTACTCGGGGGCAGACACACAAAAGCAGCCGAGGGCCGACTCCGTCTCGGAGCGGCCCTCGGCTGTCTACGTTGAGTCCGGCGGCGTCCTACTCTCCCACACCCTCCCGAGTGCAGTACCATCGGCGCTGGAGGGCTTAGCTTCCGGGTTCGGAATGAGACCGGGCGTTTCCCCTCCGCTATGACCACCGAAACAACCATCAGCGGAACAAACCAGCAACCCTCACCTGGTGAGGGGTGGTTGTTCGTTTGCTGTGAATCACACAGTGGACGCGCTCATAAGTTTAGGGTGGTTAAGCCCTCGGCCTATTAGTACCGGTCGACTGAACCAGTTACCTGGCTTACATCTCCGGCCTATCAACCCCATCGTCTATAGGGAGCCTTACCCACTCAAGGTGGTGGGATACCTCATCTCGAAGCGAGCTTCCCGCTTAGATGCTTTCAGCGGTTATCCCTTCCGAACGTAGCCAACCAGCCGTGCCCCTGGCGGGACAACTGGCACACCAGAGGTTCGTCCGTCCCGGTCCTCTCGTACTAGGGACAGCCCTTCTCAAGTATCCAACGCGCACGGCGGATAGGGACCGAACTGTCTCACGACGTTCTAAACCCAGCTCGCGTACCGCTTTAATGGGCGAACAGCCCAACCCTTGGGACCTGCTACAGCCCCAGGATGCGACGAGCCGACATCGAGGTGCCAAACCATCCCGTCGATATGGACTCTTGGGGAAGATCAGCCTGTTATCCCCGGGGTACCTTTTATCCGTTGAGCGACACCGCTTCCACACGCAAGTGCCGGATCACTAGTCCCGACTTTCGTCCCTGCTCGACCCGTCAGTCTCACAGTCAAGCTCCCTTGTGCACTTACACTCAACACCTGATTGCCAACCAGGCTGAGGGAACCTTTGGGCGCCTCCGTTACCCTTTAGGAGGCAACCGCCCCAGTTAAACTACCCACCAGACACTGTCCCTCGACCCGATCAGGGCCGCAAGTTAGATACCCAAACCCAACAGAGTGGTATTTCAAGATTGCCTCCACCCGAACTGGCGTCCAAGCTTCACCGGCTCCCACCTATCCTACACAATTAAATTCGGATACCAATGTCAAGCTATAGTAAAGGTCCCGGGGTCTTTCCGTCCTGCCGCGCGTAACGAGCATCTTTACTCGTACTGCAATTTCGCCGGGCCTGTGGTTGAGACAGTGGGGAAGTCGTTACGCCATTCGTGCAGGTCGGAACTTACCCGACAAGGAATTTCGCTACCTTAGGATGGTTATAGTTACCACCGCCGTTTACTGGCGCTTAAGTTCTCCGCTTCGCCCCGAAGAGCTAACAGGTCCCCTTAACGTTCCAGCACCGGGCAGGCGTCAGTCCATATACATCGTCTTACGACTTGGCATGGACCTGTGTTTTTAGTAAACAGTCGCTTCCCCCTGCTCTCTGCGGCCATACCACGCTCCACCAGCAAGTGGCTTCACGCGTCCGGCCCCCCTTCTCCCTAAGTTACGGGGGCAATTTGCCGAGTTCCTTAACCACAGTTCACCCGTCGCCTTAGTATTCTCTACCTGACCACCTGTGTCGGTTTAGGGTACGGGCCGCTCGGAACATCGCTAGAGGCTTTTCTCGGCAGCATAGGATCAATGACTTCACCTGAAACGGCTCGGCATCACGTCTCACCCATCATGTGTCACGGATTTACCTATGACACGGGCTACACGCTTACCCCAGGACAACCACCGCCTGGGATCATCTACCTTCCTGCGTCACCCCATCACTAAACTACTACCCACCAAGATCCCAGCTCGCCTACCATTGATCCGAAGACCGCCGGCACTTGAGGTGGTTAGTACAGTGAGGTTCGTCTTGGGCGTTCCTTTGCGGGTACGGGAATATCAACCCGTTATCCATCGACTACGCCTCTCGGCCTCGCCTTAGGCCCCGACTCACCCAGGGCGGATTAGCCTGGCCCTGGAACCCTTGGTCATCCGGCGGAAGGGGTTCTCACCCTTCATTCGCTACTCATGCCTGCATTCTCACTCGTGCAACCTCCACGGCTGGATCACTCCGCCGCTTCCCTGGTAGCACGACGCTCCCCTACCCATCCACACCACTGCACCCAACCCCGAAGAGTTGAGCGGATGTATTGTGTGAATGCCACAGCTTCGGCGGTGTGCTTGAGCCCCGCTACATTGTCGGCGCGGAACCACTTGACCAGTGAGCTATTACGCACTCTTTAAAGGATGGCTGCTTCTAAGCCAACCTCCTGGTTGTCTAAGCGACCCCACATCCTTTTCCACTTAGCACACGCTTAGGGGCCTTAGCTGGTGATCTGGGCTGTTTCCCTCTCGACTACGAAGCTTATCCCCCGCAGTCTCACTGCCGCGCTCTCACTTACCGGCATTCGGAGTTTAGCTGATTTCGGTAAGCTTGTAGGCCCCCTAGACCATCCAGTGCTCTACCTCCGGCAAGAAACACACGACGCTGCACCTAAATGCATTTCGGGGAGAACCAGCTATCACGGAGTTTGATTGGCCTTTCACCCCTAACCACAGGTCATCCCCCAACTTTTCAACGTTGGTGGGTTCGGTCCTCCACGCAGTCTTACCCACGCTTCAACCTGCCCATGGCTAGATCACCCCGCTTCGGGTCTAGAACATGCGACTAAAAACGCCCTCTTCAGACTCGCTTTCGCTACGGCTACCCCACACAGGTTAACCTCGCCACATGCCACTAACTCGCAGGCTCATTCTTCAAAAGGCACGCCATCACCCTTTAACAGGCTCTGACGGATTGTAGGCGAACGGTTTCAGGTACTATTTCACTCCCCTCCCGGGGTACTTTTCACCATTCCCTCACGGTACTCGTCCGCTATCGGTCACCAGGAAGTATTCAGCCTTACCAGGTGGTCCTGGCAGATTCACAGCAGATTCTAGGAGTCCGCTGCTACTCGGGAAATCTGTAAGGAGATCAGAGACTTTCACTTACGGGGCTCTCACCCTCTACGGCCGGCTTTCCCACACCGTTCAACTAACCTCTGATTTTGTAACTCCCTGAAAGACTGTCAGATCTTTCGAACAGCTCCCACAACCCCTCATGCGCAACGCCTGACAGCTATCACACGCACAAGGTTTAGGCTCGATCCGCTTTCGCTCGCCACTACTCACGGAATCACATGTTGTTTTCTCTTCCTACGGGTACTGAGATGTTTCACTTCCCCGCGTTCCCCTCACACACCCTATGAATTCAGGTGCGGATGACACGACATGACTCGTGCCAGGTTTCCCCATTCGGACACCCTGGGATCACAGCTAGGTTGACAGCTCCCCCAGGCCTATCGCGGCCTCCCACGTCCTTCATCGGCTCCTGGTGCCAAGGCATCCACCGTTCGCCCTTGACAACTTAACCACAGAAAACAAGATGCTCGCGTCCACTGTGCAATTCTCAACCAACGACCAACCCACAACCCCAACCGCTAGGCACCAGCACCACCATCGTGGCCGGTCTACCTGGCAAGGTCATGCCTGGCATTGAAAAACAACCCCGGCCCGCAGGCCGGCAAGGTTGTTCTTTCAGATACCCAACAGGGTGCTATCTTGT